>JAGTWP010000004.1 GCA_018260755.1 Candidatus Altarchaeum sp.
AAATTAATATAAATAAATTAAAAATTATAAATAAATTAATTATAAATTTTATTGTTTTTTTGTTAAATTGGTTCTAAAATATAAGTTCCGCTAAAATTTACCCATATAAAATAAGAGGCTATAATTAATACAAATGCGATTATGATTATTTTTAGTTCTTTGTCTATCTTCTGCATTTTATCTTTTTATGAAAAAATTAATTATCAATTAACTTTTATTAATTGAATATTAAATTAAAGTATTAATAAAGTATTAAGATTATATATAAATATATTAAAAATCAAAAAATATCCTTTTCACAGAGAACTAAAACAAACCACAGGTGTTGAAGAATGCGAATGCCGAAAACAAAGAATACAACGGAATCATATTGCCTGTTGTATGCTGGTTTGGGTTACTTTGAAAGATTATGCATATAAAGTTAAAAAGACAATTTACCAACTCAAAGAAGGTCTTTTGCATAATTATCTGATAAACTAACTTAATAAAAAACTACTTAATATGAAAATTTCTGTTAAGGCAATTCCGAATGCCAAGAAAGACGAAGTAAAGCTGGCGGGAGAAAAGGTTGAAGACGGACTGATTGTAAAGGTTCATGCCCCTCCGGAAAAGAACAAAGCAAACGACAAGGTTGTTGAAATTTTGAAGGATTATTTTAAAGCAGAGGTAAGAATAATTAGCGGTGAAAAAAGCAGAAGAAAAATTGTTGAAATTTTATAATTTAAAATTTTACCTACAAAGCGTAATTATGATTCATAAATTTAAATATAAACTAAATATTAAATATAAACTAAATATAAAAAAGGAAAATGATAAAATTTTATACTCCCGACGGACATTTGGAAGCAAAGACAATGGAATTACTAAAAAAAGCAGGTTTTGATATAAAAATTTCGGAAAGAAATTATAAGCCGACAATTGATGATAAAGACATAATGTTGAAACGACTGCGACCTCAGGATTTTCCGTTTTTGCTTGCACTTGGAAAAGGAGATATAGGAATATGCGGATACGACATATTGACAGAATTTAAGACAACATACAAGGATTTAGCGGACAATGTCGTTGAATTGATGGATTTGAAATTAGGTGGGACACAATTAGTGGCTGCAATATCTGAAGAAGTAATTCCGAATGTTAAAACGATTGATGACTTTGCAAAGTATGCAAAAGAGAGAAGCAAAAATAAAGATGATGTTGTTATTGTAAGCGAATATCCTGCAATTGCATCCGAATATTTAAGCAGGCACAACATTAAAGCAATTGTCCGAAGGCCAGCAGGAAAAACAGAAGCATGGCTCATTCCTCCTGATAATGAAGGAGATATGATAATAGAAACAACAGAAACAGGAACAACACTGAAAGCAAACAGATGTATAATTATAGATACACTCCTTGAATCAACCGCTCATATTGTTGCCAACAGGGACTCCTTAAATTCTGAAAAGAAGGAAAGGATAATGGAAATTATTGACCTGATTAAAGGAGCAATACGTGCGGAAAATCAAGTTAATGTGTATATGAATGTTCTTGAGCCGAAAAATTTGGAAAATGTGATGAGTATAATAAAAAAATACTCCTCAAATCCCACAATATCCCGGCTTGATAATGGTGGGTATGACATATTTATTATTATAGATACAAAAGATTTAAAATATATTCTTCCAAAACTAAAGAAAGCAGGTGCAAGCGAAATTGCAGTAAGTGATGTAAGAATGCTATTGTGAATGTATAATTCTTAATTGAAATGTTCGCAAAAATTATTGCCAAAAGGACTGAAAACGAAAATAAGACAATAGTAACTTTAAAATTTGACAAAGGAATTAATCAGGGATTAAAGACAAAACCAGGACAATTCCTGATGGTATGGATTCCTGGAATTAATGAAAAGCCGTTTTCTGTCTCAAAAATTTCGGCTAACTATTGCGAGGTCACCATCGCAAAGGTCGGGAATTTTACCGAAGCCCTCTTCAATAAAAATATTAATGACTGCATTGGAATCAGAGGGCCTTTTGGCAATGGATTTGATGTGAATAACATCGGAAATGATTCCGGAAAGATAAAAGAAATAAAGGAAATTCTGGTTATTGCAGGAGGTGTAGGACTTGCACCTCTTGCCCAGCTTCCAGAAATTTACAACGCTCAAAATTTTACCTTTGCTGTCGGTTCAAAAACGAAAAACGAATTATTCTTCATTGAACGACTCAAAGCCAACAAAAATACAAAAATTTTCATTTCAACTGATGACGGAAGCACCGGATTTAAGGGTTTTGTGACTGGCTTGGCAGAGGAAATTATAAAAAATACAAACCATAAATTTGATTTAATTATCGTATGTGGAAGAAGAGAAATGCTAAAAGCATCAGGGAAAATTTCAAAAAAATACAATATTCCCTTACAGATTTCAGCGGATGCCTTCATGAAATGCGGAATTGGAATTTGTGGCAGTTGTGCAATAGGAAAATTTTTGGTTTGTAAAGATGGACCTGTTTTTATGAAGGATGATGCGGATTATGTACTCAATTTTATGTAATCTGTAAATTTTATGGAATAAATTTTATAAAGGTAAATTTTAAAGAAACAAAAGAAACAAAAATATCTTGAAAAATGAATGTTGATAAAAATTTTCTTGTGTTTTCCGTTGCTTTCGGACTTATATTTTTCAGTTTTGCAGCGGCACAACTATATCTTACGGTTGAATTTAATAAGACCTCAAATTTAGATATAGCTTTTATGTCTATTCTTTTGATATATCTGTTTGCGGCAATATTCTCTCCTATATCCGCTTATGTTGTTTCAAAATTTAATCCGAAAAAAGGAATAATAATATCAGGCATTGTCTATTTGCTTTTTTGCGGAGTTCTCGTTACAAAAAACGAAATGGCAATTTATATTGTTTCCGCATTACTTGGAATTGCATCATCGGTTTTATGGACTTCCTGCGGAACATACATACTTTCAATTACCTCCAAGAACTATTACGGACGGGCGCTGGGAATATTTAACACCGTATTTTCCCTTATGTGTATTTTAGGTATGCTTACGCTTGGAACCCTTCTTTCATATTATAACTTTAAAATTTCATATCTGCTGATATTAATTCCAGGAATTGCGGGCTTTTTCATGCTGTTCCGGATCAATGACTTAAAAATTTCAAAATGTCCGAATTTTAAAGAAGGCCTTAAAAATTTCATTAGTCCGAAATTTCTGATATTCCTTCCTGTGTATGTTGCTCAGGGATTCCTGTTTTCACTTACAATAGGTATTATTCCTATTGAAATAAAAGATATGTTTTCGGAAATTTTTGTTGGAATTTTCGGAATGTTGTTTTATTTAATTCCATTGTTTTCCGCTTACGGAGTGGGAAAAATTTCAGACCGTCTCGGAAGGCCTGTTTTGTTTATTGCATTCTATATTTTGATAGGAATCGCAATGCTTATAATGCTCAATAAAGAGAGCTTTATTTTAGGAATATTTATTTTTGCGATTACCTTTTCATTCACAAGGGTTTTGCTAATTGCTTATGTGGGGGACTTGTGCAAGGGCAAGAACCTGGAATCGGGAAATGCTTTGTTCAATACCGCTTTAAATTTAGGGGTCGTATTCGGATTTTTGACATTCATGTTAATTAAAAATAATAATTTAGGTGGCGATTTGATTTATATAATTTCATTTTTTATTACGATTTTTTCATTGCTTGGATTTGTTGTTGAAAAGAAATTTAGATAAAATTTCAGATAAAATGTAAAATTTTAAGGAAATTTTTAAAATTTTAAGTGTTCAATAATTCCATAAAAATCATAATTGATTAATTACAAATAATTAATCACTTAAAATGAAATTTAGCGTAAAAGAAGAGGATATTATAGTAAAACAGAACTGCGAAACAGACCCGAGATACGGATGCGAGCCGGAGAACAGGAAAATTTCGGATTACATATCTTATGGAATTATAAACATAGATAAGGTGAAAGGACCGACATCACATCAGATTTCGTTTTGGGTTAAGCAAATGTTGGACTTAACAAAAGTCGGACACGGCGGAACACTGGATCCACATGTAACCGGACTGCTTACAATGCTGCCCCAGAATTCGACAAAGGTGGAGAGAATTCTTACATCTGTAAATAAAGAATATGTAGGGATAATAAATTTTAGCAAGCCTGTTGAAAAGAAAAAGGTTGAACGTTTATTTGAATATTTTACAGGAGAAATTTATCAAAAACCGCCGTTAGAAGCTGCTGTTTCCAGAAAGATCAGAAGCAGAGAAGTGTATTTTATAAAATTTTTGGAAATAGATGAAGATAAAATGAATGTATTATTCCGGGTCGGATGCGAAGCCGGGACTTATGTAAGGGTTTTATGTACGGATATCGGCTTAATGTTAGGTATGAATGCAGTAATGGCTGATTTAAGAAGAATAAGAAGCGGGATTTTTGATGAAAATTCCTGCGTGTATTTACAGGACTTAAAGGATGCGATTGAGATATGGAAAGAAACCGGGGACGAAAAATTTTTAAGAAAAATAATTCATCCTGTTGAAGAGGTCTGCGACGGTGTTAAGAAAATCTGGGTAAAGGACTCTGCGGTCAATGCTGTTTGTTATGGTGCCGACTTAAATATTCCGGGAATTGTCCGATTTGAAAAGGGCATTAAAGTAAATGATGATATTGCAATTATGTCTTTAAAGAACGAACTTGTTGCAATTGGCAAATCATTAAGAACATCGGAGGAAATTAATGATATTGATAAAGGTGAAGTTGTGGATATAGAGAGAGTAATAATGGAAAGAGATGTGTATCCGAGAGTGTGGAGTACAAAACCATCCGTGCAATGAAATTCGGAATAAAAATTTATTTCTTTCACCTTTTAACATAAGCGAGATAGAAAGATAGAGACGATATACAAAAAAGAAGGAACGGAAATAAAAACAGAGCTGGAAATAAAGCACGAAAATGTTAAAAATGGCGAAATTAAAAAGGACAAAATAGAAAAATGGCTTGACGCTCATTTTGAGTCACCTTTTTTTAAAACAAGATGTATACTTCTTGTTTTGGTTATTTGTTCTTTTATAGCCGCACTACTGGGCTGTTCAATATAGAGGATATTTTAAATTATTCTTCTTTCCATTTTTTGATCCCTAACTCAGCATGTTTTAGGTAATAGGTGTTCCTATCGTTTCTATAACATCTCTTGACAGGCTATAAGGGAATTACCAAAAACGAACCCCTGCTATTGTAACAATATATAAAAAGACAAACTTTGGACAATTTTTAAAGTTGGAATTTATGCGCATATATTGTTATAGTATATAAAAGGTCTAAAAATTTTAGTTTCCTTACAACATGTTGAGTGAAAATTTAAAAATAAATTTCAATCAATTAAATTACAATTTTTAAATTTTAATAATTTTTTATGTTAATCATAATTATAAACAGAAATTTATTACAATGACTTATAGTATTGTTTATACAACTGCTGGTAGTGAAAAAGAAGCGGAAAATATAAGTAAAAATTTAATTGAAAAAAATTTAGCTGCCTGCATCAACACATTTCCTATAAAATCATTCTACAAATGGAAGGAAAAATTTGAAACAAGTAATGAAATAGCAATGCTCATAAAAACCAGAGGCGAATTGGCAGAAAAAGTTATGGAAGAGATTAAGAAAATTCATTCTTATGAGATTCCCGCAATATTCTCAATATCCATAGAAAAAGGAGATAATAACTTCTTTAACTGGATAGATAAAAATTTAAAAATTTAGATAAAATTTAAAGACAAAGTTAAAATTTGTAAAAGATGAAAATTTATGCTGTTGGCGGTTATAATGAAGTCGGAAAAAATATGACGGTTGTAAATGTGGAAGGAGATAGTATTGTAATAGATAACGGAATAAGAATAGATGTTCTTCAGATGTATGACCTGGAGCCAGAAGCAATGCGGGTTGCGGAACAAAAAAAACGATTAGCTGAAGTGGGCGCTATTCCGAATATGGCCGGTGTTGAAGGAAACATACTTGCACAGGTAATTTCTCACGGACATTTGGATCATATCGGAGCAGTAGGAATAAACAATCTTAATGTTCCGCTCTTTGCAACACCTTATGCGTCTGCAATAGGAAGAAGAATATCTCCTGAAAGTAAATTTAACCCGACGCAATATAAAAAAATTGTTCAAATAAATAATATCGGAATTGAATTTGTTGAGGTTACACACAGTATTCCACAGGCATCAATAGTTGTTTTACACACAAAGGAAGGCAATGTGGTTTATGCTAATGATTTTAAATTAGATGATGCTTCTAATATCGCAAAGGTTGATTATGGACGATTAAAAGAAATCGGGAAAGAAGGAGTCAAAACATTCATTACGGAGTCGTTAAATGCTCATGAAAAAGGAAAAACCCCATCAGAATCCGTTGCTGCCAGAAATGTTGAAGATACTATTAAATTTGCCGATGACAGTGGAGGACTAACAATCGTATCAACATTTTCAACCCATATTGAACGGCTTAAAACAATATTTGAAACGGCACACCGACTTAACAAAAAGGTTGTTGTAATGGGAAAATCACTTATCTCAAATTTAAAAAGCGCAGAGGACCTATCACTCATAAAAATTTCCAAAGATATAAAATTTATCAGAAAAATAAACTCCGTGATGGATTTACTGAAATCAATAGAAAATAAAAAAGAGGAATATTTAATTATAGCAACGGGGCATCAGGGTGAGGAGCATTCTGTGTTGTCAAAAATTGTCAATTCCGATTTTAAATTTGATAAGAATGATTCAGTTATATTTTCTTCAAATGTAATTCCTACGGCAACTAATATTGCAAACCGCGAAATTTTAGAGGCGAAATTTAAGGCAAACAAGGTTAAAATTTTCAGGGATGTTCATGTAAGCGGGCATGCATCAAAAGAAGAACACCGAAGGATGATAAATTTGCTAAATCCGGAAATTATTATTCCTTCTCACGGAACAACGAAAATGAAAGGAGCTTATATGGATTTGGCATGTGAAGAAGGGTATAAAATAAATAAAAATCTTTTCATCTTAAATAATGGGGACAAAATAGAAATTTAATTGTAACTATTATATGCTAAGTGCCAATTACCTAAAATCAGCAAAGTTACTGTTTAAATATGAAAAACACAGATAGCAATGCCGACAGGGAAAAAATTCGTGCTGCAAATATATCAATTGCCTCAAATTTAATTTTGACTTTGCTTAAATTTATTGTTGGTTTTGCCACAGGAGCAATAAGTATAATTTCAGAGGCATTACACTCCTTAATGGATTTGCTCGCTTCCCTGATTGCAAGATATACAGTCGGCCAGTCATCCAAACCACCGGACGAAGAACATCGCTACGGACATGGAAAGATAGAGGATATTTCGGCACTTATTGAAGGAATGCTCATAATTTTTGCTGTAATATTTATACTTTACGAGGCGGGCAGCAGAATCAGTATGATTATAAGCGGCGGAAAATTTGAGATAGAGATTATTTGGGCAGGAATAGCAGTTATGCTTATTGCTACTGTTGTAAATTTTTTTGTTTCCCGATATCTTCATTCAATTGCCAGGAAAACAAATTCGTCGGCACTTGAAGCGGACTCGTTACATTTGATGACAGATGTATATACGGCATTTGGCATATTTCTCGGATTAGTTATTGTAGAATTTACAAAAATTTGGATTCTTGATTCAATAATTGCAATAGGAGTGGCAATAATTATTATCAGAGCGGCGGTTAGGATGATGTTGAAATCGGGTAAAAATTTAATGGATATAAAACTGCCAAAAGACGAGGAAGATAAAATCATAGCAATATTGGACTCCCATAAGGAAAAATTTATTGACTATCATAAACTGAGAACGCGAAGTTCGGGGGCGGAAAAGTATATTGATGTGCACATTATATTTCCGAAACAAATAAGTGTTGAAGAAGCACACGGCATTGCGGGATATATTAAGAGCGACATAATTGAAAAAATCGGAAAGATCAATGTAATAGTTCATATTGAGCCGTGTAACGGGAAATGTGAAATTTGTGAAAATAAAGGTAAATGCGATTGAAAATAAATTATTTGTTTAATGGACTCGTCGGGATTCGCACCCGAGGTCTCTTCCACGCCAAGGAAGCACGATACTGCTACGCTACGAGCCCAAAAATTTGTTTTCGCTGAGGCAGGGATTCGAACCCTGGAACCCTCGCGGGCACAGACTTAGCAGGCCTGCGCGATAACCACTCTGCCACCTCAGCATTTAAATCTCAAAATTTATAATATTTTTAATTTCATCTTTAATTTCAATAATTACAATTTCATTAAAATTTAATAATGATAAATTTAAAGCATACTCTTAAATTCATCAAAAATACGCCCCAAACAGTAAGGCCCGGGGTGTGCTTCGGGATGGTATTGAACGCTAAACATCTTTGACTCCTTACTTCTTACACCCTCAACAGAACCGTCATTTAAATTTATCTGTGTTACCTCTAAATTTGCATCTTTTGCACTTTTCGCATTCACCGCAAACCCATGATTTTGTGAGGTTATATAGCATCTTCCCGTTCTTAAATCCTTCACCGGCTGATTGCCTCCGCGATGTCCAAATTTCAGTTTGTATGTGTCTGCCCCTGAAGCCAATGCCAAAATCTGATGTCCTAAACATATTCCAAAGACAGGTATTTTCTCTTTAATTAACTCCTGAACTGTTTTTATTACATAGTTGGCTTTTTTCGGATCACCAGGACCATTTGAGATTATAATTCCGTCCGGCGAGTATGCAAAAATTTGAGCCGCACTAAAATTTGCAGGCACACTTATTAAATTTAAATTTCGCTCTGTGATATTTTTGGCGATACTTTCCTTTTCTCCGCAGTCAATCATCACAACAGTCTTCTTTGCCCCTTTGACATTATAAATTTTTGGCTCTTTTATTGTCACCATACTCACGAGGTCATATTCCGAAATGCCTGCAATTTCTTTTGCTTTTTCTTTTAATTCCTCAATCTCGCCTTCATCATAAGGAAATTTTAAAATTCCGTTCATAACCCCGAAATTTCTCAACTTTCTCGTTAAAGCCCGTGTATCAACGCCCTCAATTCCCGTAATGTTATGCTCTTCGAAAAATTTACTGACTGACTTTTTCATAAAAGTATGAAATGGTTTTTTGCACGCTTCTTTAACAACAACTCCGCTTACATGTATATTATTTGACTCAAAGTCAGCCTCATTTATACCGTAATTTCCTATTAAAGGATATGTGAATGTTAAAATCTGGTGTTTATAACTCGGGTCGCTTAAGGCCTCCTGATATCCTGTCATTGACGTATTAAACACTACTTCTCCTTCTTTATTACCCGAACATCCGAATCCACTGCCTTTTATTACAGTTCCGTCTGCTAAAACAAGCACAGCATCTGAATCTGACATTTTTAAAGTTTAAAAATTAGTTTTTGATAAATTTAACCTTCTTATAAATTTTTAAATAAGCCAAAACATCATCTTAAATTTTTCTTGACGAGGATTTTTACTTCATTACTTTGAAGGTATGCCAAATTTTCCAAAATCACAGTTAAATTTTTTATGTTTTCAAAATTTTTATCAGTAATTTTAGCGATGCTCTTTCCAATATCTTCATTCATAGACCTTGAAAACATTTCAACAAAATTTTGTGCATTCGCTATTTTTACATATTCCTCTTTATTGCATTTTTCAAGACAAACAGCAACCTCGCCAATAAAATCAATGTTCGCTTCCTCGTTCTCCGGTTCTATTTTTAATGTATCTCCTATTAGAAAATTTATTGCATCTGTCTTATTTCCTATTCTGCTAAAATACGTATCTATAAATTTCGCCAATCTCTTTTTTACATCAACAGGATAACTTACCATTCCCAACGCACTTTTACCTATAAAGTCCGCCAGTCCTGTATTCATCTTTAAATCACTTTTTGCAAGACTTGTAATTACATGCTCTATTACATTCGGCTCAATTTTTTCAAAATCATCGTTCATAATATTTAGCAGTTTCATTGCATAATCACAGATATAATTGCTATCATCTACTTTTAAAAATTTTTCAAAAATATTACTTGGGTTTAAAAATTTAAATATGTTTTGCCTGAAAGCATATAACGCGGCATCCCTTACATTTTCATCTTTATCTTCTGAAAATTTTTCTATTATCTTCGCAGATGTGCTATATTGAGCAAAATTTTCACTCAATTCCTCTGATAGTGCCAGTCGTATGTTTTTATTGCCTGCAGATAGTTTAAGTAACTCCTCGTCGCTTATTTTTTTGTTTTTCAAATTCTCTTTTAATTGAACTATTTCTTTTTCCCGTTCCTCCTCTAAAAGAGCTTTGTTTCTAAATTTTCTTTCAACAAATATGATTAACGTCAAACCCAAAAACAGATATACAAACCAAAAATCAGGAAAGATAATGAAAAGCAAAGCAAATCCCAAAATTGCAATAATTGAAATTAACTGTAAGCCCTTTTTATCTTCTAAAATACTATTATTATTGTTTGATTTTGCAGTAAGTTTATTTTTCAGATTTTTAATCACTTTTATTAACTTTTATTATTTTTATTATTATTTTTATTAATCTTATCTTTATTAGGTAGTGCTAAAATGATAATGATAAAATTTAATATACTAATCCGCCAGTGAAATTGGTAACTTTTTCATTATTTTTCATTAGAGTATTCTTAAAACTCATCGTAATAGTTACTTAAATTACCTAAAAATTACAAAAAATACTATCGGTTTAGTATATTTAAACTAAAATTCAACATCTGGAAAGGGTGAAATGCATAAAATTCTTACAAAATATCATTACCTCTTTATCACTACCATTTATTAATCAAATTTTAATCAAATTTTAATCAAATTTTAATTTAATTAGGAATTATAATTTAACACAGATTATTTAACACATAATTTTTATTAACACATATTATTTAAGTAATAAATCTAAAATGGAGAAAAAATCAAAAAATTTAAGTGTTGCTTTGATAATTGCAAGTATTGCAATTATATGGATTGTTTTATTGAGTGGATGTGTTGAAAACATTACAGATAGACAACCACAAATTTCAAATGCGGTGACATGCTCAAATGTTACAAATACAAATTTTGCTTTAGCAGAACCGAATTTAAATACGAGCTCACACACTTTCTATGAAAATTCTTCAATATATGTGTGTGCCAATATTACTACTTCCATAGGTGGAAGTGAATTGGGGGTTAGAATACTAAATTTATCAAATTCTATGGGGGAAAATTTATCAAATCTTTCTGCTATTACATTTTTGGATGAAGGTTACGACATTAATGGAGAATGGCGTTGTCTAAACTTATCAGATAAATTGCAGGCAGGCAAATATAATGTTAGAGTAATATTGGGTGAAAAAGAAAATCATGTCGTGGATATTTTATTGGAAATTTTAAATTATTCTTCGGAGAAATTTTGTAGTGCGGATTATGAATGTGCCTGCGGAATTCACATAAAAACAGGAGCATGCTTCTATGGAAATAAAAATTTTGTTGATACAACCAAACAATGCCCTGATTTTTGCACAGGAATTGCCAGCAATTTTGAAATTAAATGTATTGACGGAGAATGTAAGCAAATTAATAAATTATCTTCGGAGAAATTTTGTAGTGTGGATTCTGACTGTGCCTGCGGAATTCACATAAAAACAGGAGCATGCTTCTATGGAAATAAAAATTTTGTTGATACAACCAAACAATGCCCTGATTTTTGCACGGGAATTGCCAGCAATTTTGAAATTAAATGTATTGACGGAGAATGTAAGCATAAGCAAATTAATAAATTATCCAATGACAGCAGTCCAAAACCAACACCAATTACAACCGATGTTGTTGAAGCCAACAACCAATTTGCATTTGAACTTTACTCCAAATACAAGGACAATGAAGGCAACATATTTTTTTCACCATACAGCATTTCAACGGCATTAGCAATGACTTATGAAGGAGCAAGAGGAAAAACAGCAGAAGAGATACAAGCAGTTTTCCATTTTCCGAAAGACGCAAATGTTCGCAGACAGGAATTCACAAGCATCTACAACCAGATAAACAAACCAGACAAGCAATATGAACTCAAAACTGCAAATGCTTTATGGGCACAAAAGGATTATAAATTTTTGGATGAATATTTTAAAACAATTGAGCAGTATTATGGTGGAAAAGTAACAAATCTTGATTTTACCGGAAATACTGAAAATTCACGAATAACAATCAATAATTGGGTTGAGGAGCAGACAAACGACAAAATAAAGAATTTGATCCCGCCAGAATCTATTGATAGTCTGACGCGTTTGGTGATTACTAACGCAGTTTATTTCAAAGCTAATTGGTCAATTCAATTTGATGCAAAAAACACATACGATCAGCAATTCAAATT
Source organism: Candidatus Altarchaeum sp. (assembly GCA_018260755.1). Lineage (GTDB taxonomy): Archaea > Altiarchaeota > Altiarchaeia > Altiarchaeales > Altiarchaeaceae > Altiarchaeum. The sequence goes on from JAGTWP010000004.1 coordinate 12,444, forward strand.
AGGTTTCAATACAACCACGACTGCCAAAATGATGCATCAAACAGCATATTTTAACTACAGCGAAACGGATGAAATCCAAATTTTGGAGATGGATTACCTCGGAAATGACCTTTCTATGCTCGTGATTCTACCGAAGGACGGACACAATATTGATAATGTCGGAAGCACGATCAATATGGAAAAACTTAATAAGTGGAAGAGTAATATAAAATATGAAAGGGTAGCAGTTGCTTTTCCAAAATTTAAGTTCGAAATAAAATATTTTATGAAGGGAACATTGAGCGATATGGGAATGCCAAGTGCTTTTTCGATGGCTGATGCCGATTTCTCAGGGATGACCGGAACAAGGGATTTGTTTATTAGTGCAGTTATTCATCAGGCATTTGTTGATGTGAATGAGGAAGGAACCGAAGCTGCAGCTGCTACTGCGGTCGTTATGAGGACCACGACAGCTCCTGGAAAGATAGAACAACCAAAGATATTCAACGCAGACCATCCATTCATCTTTATAATCCAGGATAAAAAAACAGGAAATATTTTATTTTTAGGGAGAGTTACTGACCCTAGCAAAAATTAAATTTAATTTAAAAATCAAAAGAACAAAAATGGAAAAGCAACAAAAAAATTTAAAAAAAGATGGAACAAAAAGAGTATTGAATTTATTTAATTTATTGAATATTCAGACAATTTTAGTTATTTCTGTATTAACAGGGATTGTCTTGATTAGCGGATGTGTTGAAGAAAAACCAAAACCTTTTAATCCCGATGATATAGGAAACCTTTCCGATATTGTTGAATCCGGTCCCGTTGATGAAAAAACAGTTATGAATCTTACTACAAAAGACAGAGTTGCATTTTTCTTTTTGCACAACCCGGGATGCGGACATTGTTTTGATGCGGAACAACACCTTCCTGAAATCCAGCAGATGTTTGGTCAGAGAATAATTATTTACAAATTAAAAATAAGAGAGTCCGAGTCATTACCATGGACCAATGATGCTATAAATGCAGGCTTATTTAATTTTCCATTTACACTTGCAGTCGGATCCCACTCCGTTGAGAATGAAATTATAAACAAATCAAATATAGGTATGACTTCCGGTTCAGGTGTTTATGAAGAATGGAAAAAGAATATATGCCTGCAATTTAAAAACCCTCCGTCAAATTGCAGCAAATATCTGAATTCAAAGACCAAATAAAAAGATAAATTTAATAAATTTTATGAACAAATTTAAAAATTTAATAAATTTTATTGCCGAATAAATTATCAAAATGAAGGACACAAAAATCAAAGTAGAAAGGGCAAGCATTTCTCTGCCTGAATCACTATTGGAAAAATTTGACTGGTTAATAGCAAAGAAAGGTTATGCAAATCGCTCCGAGGCGTTAAGGGATCTGATAAGAAATTTATTAATTGAAGAAGAGTGGAATGAGAATGCCGATGTTGTTGCGACAGTTACACTAATTTACAATCATCACACATCCAATCTTTTGGACAAACTGACTGATGTGGAGCATGAAAGTATCGGAAAAATTATTTCAACGATGCATATTCACATTGATACCGATAATTGCCTTGAGGTCCTATGTCTGAAAGGAAAGTCATCTGTTGTTAAAGGCATCGGAGATAAACTAATATCTCAAAAAGGAGTAAAATACGGAAAAATGGTAATGGCAACAACGGGAAAGGAGGTTGATTAATGTGATTAGTTAAAAAGATAATCAGATAAAATGAGTGAAACGAGCGACAAAATAGTTGAATTTAAAAATGTATCCTTGTCTTTGGATGAGCAAGTAATTCTTGAAGATATAAATTTTACCCTAAAAGAAAAAGAATTCCTAACAATAATAGGTCCGAATGGAGGTGGAAAAACGACAATTCTTAAAATTATTTTGGGCTTAATCAGGCCAACCAAAGGAATTGTGAATGTTTTCGGAATGAATCCGTGCAATTCTCCATCTGCCGGAAAATTTATAGGGTATCTACCGCAGCATATTCAAAGTGATTTAAAATTTCCCATAAATGTATTTGATGTTGTGTTAATTGGAAGATACAACGGATTATTTAAGCGATATTCCAAAAAGGATAAGCAAAAAGTAATTGAAGCACTCAAAATTACAGGAATGGAAAATTTAAAGGATAGACAAATCGGAAAATTATCCGGAGGGCAGATGCAGAGGGTCTTTTTAGCGAGGGCGTTAGTAAGGGATCCGAAATTGCTTTTACTTGATGAGCCAACTGCAAGTGCAGACCCTGAAATGCAGCAGTCATTTTATAAATTAGTAGAAGTCCTTAACGAAAAAATGGCGATTGTGATTGTAACCCATGATGTAAGTGCGGTCTTACAATATGGAAAGTCCGTTGCGTGTGTTAACAGAAAACTTTATTATCACGGAGAAAAAGAAGGCGCTATCGGGAAACTTCAGGATGCCTACAAATGTCCGATTGAAGTAATTGCTCACGGAGTTCCTCACAGAGTGCTTAAAGACCATAACAAATAAATTTAAAAATTTAACCAAAATTTAATTCAAAAATTTAATGATTTCCTAAAATTTTAAAAATGTTTGAAATTTTTCAATACGAGTTCATGAGGAATGCTATAATTGCGATAATACTTGCGGGAATTGCCTGCGGAATTGTCGGAACTTATGTGGTAGCCAGAAAACTTGTATTTATCAGCGAAGGAATTTCTCATGCTGCATTCGGAGGGATTGGAATAGGATACTTTTTAAAGATAAATCCTGTAATTGCAGCAATTCCTTTTGCTATTCTTGCAGCACTTGCTATCGGAATTATAACCAAAAAGACAAATGTTAACGAAGATACCGCTATCGGAATGACACTTGCTTTCGGAATGGCAATAGGAATAATATTTATATATATAACGCCGGGATATGCAGCGGATTTATTTACTTATTTGTTCGGAAGTGTTATTACTGTTTCTATGTCAGATATAATAATAATGGTTATACTTGATGCAATTATTATAAGTATATTTTTTATATTCAGAAGGGAAATTTTGGCAATATCATTTGATGAAGAATTTTCAAAGATTGCGGGGATTCCGACAAAATTTTTATATCTGCTTACTTTGTGCCTGATTGCATTAAGTGTTGTCGTGCTTATCAGAGTTGTAGGAATTATACTTATAATTGCATTGCTTACAATTCCGCCGGCAATTGCAAAAAATTTTACGGAAAATTTTTATAAAATGTCTGCACTTTCGGTAATTACAGGTATTGTCATTTCTATTTTTGGTTTGCTTGTTGCAATAATTTACAATCTTCCGCCCGGAGCAACGATAATTGTGGTATTGGGAGCAACTTTTATTTTATTTGGTTTTACAAACAAAATTATTAAAAATTAAATTTAAACAATGGAAGAACAGGGATTAAGCTTAACTTTACAAATATCAATTGTATTGTTTTTTGCACTTTTAGGATACCTTATTGCAATGAAAATAAACCAGTCAGCAGTTATAGGAGTAATATTAATCGGGATAATCGTTGGACCAAGTGTTTTAGGGTGGGTAAAATATACCGAATTTGTTGAAGCGCTTGCCCATATCGGTGCAATCGTTTTATTATTTGCTATTGGATTTGAATTTAAACTTAAAGAGGTCTATACCAAAGAGTCAACATTAATCGCAATCAGCGGAGTTACTGTGCCATGGATTTTAGGATATTTATTAGGAATGTTTTTTGGTTATTCTTCTTCAACATCAATATTAATCGGAACTGTATTGGTAGCAACAAGTATTGCAATAACCGCAATGGTACTTTTGGAATTGGGAAAATTACAGACAAAGAGTGCCAAGGCAATAATGGGCGCTGCCGTTGTGGATGATGTGATTGGACTTATTTTGCTTTCTATATCGGTTCAGGTGATTAAAGGCACACCGGATGCTTTTGAGATAGGGATAATGGCTCTTAAAGCAGTTGCTTTTGTTGTGGTGGGCTTACTTGCCTCACAATACATTAGAAAATTTTTTGTATGGGTTGATGGAGGAAGAATGGCCAAAAAATTTCCTGATTTTTTATTCATACTTGCGATGACAGTTGCTTTCGGATACAGTTTTGCTGCCGAATTAATCGGACTTTCAGCAATTGTAGGTGCATTTATCGCTGGTTCTTCCCTTTCGGGAATACATCCAAAAAACAGCAAGGACTTAAAAGAAGGTGCGGAATATATCCACATAATATTTGCGTCAATATTCTTTATTTCTCTCGGAATTCTTGTTGACTTTCATAAGGTCACACCTGATGTAATTTTATTTTCAGTCGCGCTGATTGCCGTTGCGATAATTGGCAAAATGATTGGATGTTACTTACCTGCAAGATTATTAAAAGAAAGCCATAAGGATTCGTTAATTATAGGAGTGGGAATGATTCCGAGGGGTGAAGTCGGAATGATTGTCGGAATGATTGGCTTAACAGCAGGGATATTTACACAGGATATTTACACTGCAGTTATAGTTATGTGTATTGTAACAACATTAATCGTGCCGCCGATGTTAAGAAAAGTTTATAAATAATCTGATTTTTACTTTTTAAAATTTAAAAATGTAAAAACATTAAGATGGGCTTCTGGATGAGACATACTAAAAAAGTAAAGATACATGCCCAAGATATGAAGTGGAATGTTTTAGCTCTCTATCTTGCACGCAAAGATCCGAGAGTGCCACTAAAATCAAAAATTTTAATTGCTATTGCTGTCGGCTATCTTTTAAGTCCCATTGACTTAATTCCGGATTTCATCCCTGTAATCGGGCAATTGGATGATATTTTAATTGTACCTGCATTAATAGTATATGCAGTCAAATCAATACCATCTGAAATATTAGATGCGTACAAAGAGAAAGCAAAAGTTGAGTTCAGAGAAGGAACACCAAAGTCGTACAAAGCAGCGATTATAATTGTTATAGTATGGATATTGATTCTTTCTATGATAATCTATTGGATTAGCAATATTTTCCTGTGGTGAGACAGTCAAAAAAATTTCTACACCTTCCCCAAAATTTCATCCCCTAGCGATACATCATACATTGCCTTTTTCCATTCGGTTATTCTTAAAAATAAGTATGTTACAACCAGGAAAAATGCCAACGAAATCAAAAACAAAAATCCGAAAGCATCATGTTGAAGTATAGGCATAATTTTGTCAATTTCATCGGTTTTTTCTTTACACTCATTTGTTAGTTCATCTTCATTGTGCGACTTATAAATAGCCGATGCATCGCTAAATTTTCCCCGTGCGGAACTGAATTTAACAATTGCATCAATTTTTTCGCTCATACTCATATCTGCAACATTGGTTATATTTATTAAATTTAATTCGCTTAAACCGTTTTTTACCAATTCGTTTGCCTTTGTCATATCTTTATTGTACCTTTTCTCTGTTTCATCCGTTGAGACCTTTAAAGATGTACTCAAAACAACTTCCCCACAAAGAGAATAAGCATAAGTTGCGTTTTTATAATAAGAAATTTTCTTTTTTGTTACATTTTCATTATTTCCCAGATTTTCAAAAAACAATGCATCGTCGTAAATAAATTTATTAATTAAATTATTTGCACTTTCCACTGCATCTATTTCTTCAATATACTTGGGATTTTTCGGAATCATCGCTCTTAAATTTGCACAATCTCTTATTGCCTGTTCTTTTGCGTTCAAATCGCCTCTTTTATCGGCAAGATAAATTTCATTAAATTTAACCAAAAAAATTTTCGTTTCGGATGCAAAAATTTCCATATCCTGAGGTAAATTTTTTCTTTCCGTTGTGTAAAGCATTATCAGCACATCCTGCTTTATGTCATCAACCTCTGGATAGGTAACACCTGCTTCAAGATTTAAATTTCTCAAATCATTAACTATGTCACCTTCCGCACTTACATTGCTTATATTAATCATGCAATAACTGAAACAAACGAGCAATAATAAAAAAATTTTCACATTCATTTTGTTTTTAAAGACAAATTAAAACAATTAATTAAAATAAAATAATTAAAATTTCTTTGAAAAATTTTCAATCTTAAAAAACATTTCAAATATTTTTTAATAATTAGAATTAAACTAAAATAATGCCCTCATCTTAATTTTATTATTCAATAAGATTTGGAAATTTAATAAATTAATAAATCCATCAAAATAATAAATCTACTAAAATAATAAATTTAGCAAAATAATAAATCTACTAAAATAATAAATCTACTAAAATAATAAATTTAGCAAAATAAAATGGGTATATTTAACAAGCTCAGGAAAACATTTGATTTTGAGATGTGGAAAAGGAAAAAAGACGACAAAACAACACAGGACCTTGACCTTCCGATGACATTTAAAGTAGGAAGTGTCGGAGAAATTTTAAACGAGGAATTTGAGGATATAGGTCAGGTCAGATATGAATGGGGTGGCGGGATGTGGGACGAATGCCTACTTGAGATGAAAGACGGAAAGAAAAAATGGCTCCTTGTTGATGAGCCAACATTTATCCTGTTCAATGAGGAAATTTCTATACCTACGGGGAACATTAATGATGGGTGGAATTTAATAAATAACAGGAAAATTTTTGTTGAATCAAAGAGAAAGATAACTGTAACAAACACAGGAGGTTATTCGGAAATCAAAGAAGGGACAGATGTCCAGTGCTATGATGGCTATGACGAAGGTAAAAATTTGAGCTCAATAAGGGAATATCTTGGCAAATATGAAAAAAACACCGTAATGAGAACTGGAAGAAAAATCAGCAAATTTGAAATAGAAGTGTATGGATAAATTTAAAATTTATTTATGGACTTTTAATTTGTTTTGTAATTTTAATTAGAAAATAAATAAATAATAAAAATTTAAAAATAAAAATTTAATAAATATAAAATGGCATTTTTGCACGACCCGATGACTATGTTTGAAGTAATTTACAGCGCAGTAATAATTATAGGAATTGTAGTTATTAGCGGATTTTGTTTAACACTTGCAATTTTTCCGAAAAAGAATGAAATTGAGATACTTGAACGACTTGGATTGAGCGTGATATTGGGATTTACGCCGTTTGTATTGCTGTATTTCTTTGATAAAAATTTCAATGTTCCGATAAATTTTATAACAAGTGTTTTGTTTGTTCTTGGGACATGCGTTATAGGATTGGCAGCATGGATGTTGAGGAAATCCAAAATAAAACAAGAGGGTTAAATTTACGAATTATAAATTAATTATAAAAGATGGATGTTGAAGCACAATTAAAAAAGGACTATGGGTTCCAACTTTTCTTTCTTTAAAAAAGAAAGAAAACCTGTGAAAAGAAAGAAAAAGTAAACCTTTGAAATTAAATTTTTAAATATATAAATATATAAAAAAATTATCATACTCTATATAACGATATAAAAAGTATAATAAAAGAATAAATTAAAGCACAAATTATAAATTAATTATAAAAGATGGATGTTGAAGCACAATTAAAAAAGGACTATGTTCTTAATGTTATTAAAAACAATAAAAGAATAGACGAAAGGAAATTTGATGAATACAGAAAAATTTCAATAAAGAGGGACTTTGTTGAAGGAAAGGCAGAAGGTTCCGCTTATGTAAAAATCGGAGATACAGAGGTACTTGCAGGGGTAAAAATAGATGTAGGAAATCCGTATCCTGATACACCTGACGAAGGTGTTATAACCGTCGGTGCCGAATTCAGGCCCATTGCATCTCCTTCGTTTGGTTCCGGTCCGCCTACACCAGCAGCAATAGAATTGGCGAGAGTGGTAGACAGAGGAATAAGAGAATCAAAATGTATAACAACAACACAATTAATAGTACCAAATACAGAATCCGTTGATAGTAATGGAAAGAGCACAAAAAAGATCTGGATGGTAATTATAGATATTCATATAATAAATGATGCGGGAAATTTAATAGATGCAAGTGGAATTGCTGCAATGGCTGCATTACTTGATACAAAACTTCCGAAATACGAAGATGGAAAGATAATAAGAAATGAATTTACCGGAGGACTTCCGATTACAAAGGTTGCAATTCCTGTAACATTCAGAAAGATTGATGATAAAATTTTACTTGATCTCGATTCGGATGAAGAAACAGCAATGGATACACGATTGACAGTCACAACAACAGATATGATAAACGCAATGCAAAAAGGAGGAACCGGAAAATGGACAATAGAAGAAATAAAGCAATGTGTTGAGACCGCATTCATCAAGGCAGAAGAAATAAGAAAGATTGTAGAGGCATGAGAGTTTTTCAGGAATGAGTAAAGAAAGTAAAGGAAGGGAAACTATGAAAGGATATTTTAGCAGAGATATGAACACAATATTATCATAAAATTTAGTTATATCTCCAAAGATGTTGTGACAATGAGGAAATTTTGAAATTTCTCAAAATTTTATGTTATTGAAATGAAAAAAGTAAGAGCAATTATACTTTCTGGCTATGGAATTAACTGTGAGATCGAAACAGCATATACCTTTAAAAAATGCAACGCCGATGCGGAAATCGTGCACATAAACGACCTTTTAAATAAGACAAAAGACCTTATGAATTATCAGATTCTGGTAATTCCCGGCGGATTTTCTTTTGGCGATGATATTGCAAGCGGGAAGGTTCTGGCAAACAAGCTCAAATTTAAAATAGATGAAATTTATAAATTCATAGATGCAGGAAATTTAATAATAGGAATTTGTAACGGATTTCAGGTTCTGGTTAAGTCAGGAATACTTCCGGGAACTGCTGAGCATAAAACACAGGAAGCAACATTAACCTTTAACGATTCCGGAAAATTTGAAGACAGATGGGTTTATTTAAATGTCAATGAAAAAACGAAATGTGTGTGGACAAAAAATTTACATAATTTGTTTCTTCCGGTCAGGCATGGCGAGGGAAAATTTTTCTGTGGGAACAAAATTTTAGAATACCTCAAAGAAAACGAACAAATAGTTATGCAATATGTTGCTCAAAACGGAAATTTTGCGGACTATCCGGACAATCCCAATGGCTCAATTGAAAATATCGCCGGAATTTGCGACAAGACAGGGCGTCTTTTCGGACTGATGCCGCATCCGGAAGCATATAACTGTTTTGAAAATAACCCGTTGTGGAGATCCAAAAACAAGAGCGTTTTTCCGCTCGGAATTGAAATCTTCAGGAATGGAATAAAATTTGCAGAAAAAAATTTAATATAAAATATATGAAATTCAGAAAACCCGACAGGAATGAAATTGAATTAATAAAGGAATGCGCGACTCATTTTAAAGGACATTTTGAAACAGATAAATTTTCTTTATTTGCGGATAAATTTAATAAGGTCTTTATCTACAATGGAACACCTGCAAATTTAAATTTAAGCAATTTGAGAGCGTTGTCCATCGGATTAAATATCGGGAAATTGGCTCAAAATATATTTGTTCCCACCCGGGAATTTGCGGACTTAATTGAGCCTACCACTCATATTTTTGAAATTGAAACAAAGTTAGAAGGTGCAAATTTTATGAAGGGATGGGACATTTACCCTGTTACAAATCCTGAATGCGTTCAAGAAATGTATAAAATTTACACAAAAAAAAAATTAAATTTTGAAGAAAATACATTAATTGCGATAAAGTATAAAGGTATGACTTTAGGGATTGGAAAATTCACGACCGGAAAAATTATAAATAAAATTTCAAAAAGAGAAAAATTACACTAACTCACCTCTTTTCGTTCGGAGATTTTCAAGAAGTTGAAAATGGCAAAATGAATAACTTATTATAGGACTTACGCAGTTTTAATATAAATTATTAGGATTATATATAAATATATTAAACAGGACTTACGCAGTCCAGTATATAAAAAGGTCTTAAAATCCCTAAATTTATGTATGTTTTGCGTAAGTTCTATTTAATTCCTTTATTTTTTATTTCTTAAATTTATTCGTATCTCTTTACATTTATTTTGTTTTCTTCTGCCTTCTTTGCTGTTTCATCATTAGAAGTTAATAGGTCAACATTTAGTTGTTTTGCTCTTGCAACATGCTCATCGCCGCATTCTTTTAAGTAATTTTCGCCTTTTTCATCTAAATCCACAAATTCAAATTTATTCTTTACTCTATTTTCTACATCCATTCCTTGTATGTTGTCATAAACCTTCCTTGAGACATAAATTTTGCTGTATTTACTAGATATGTTTTCAAGTTGTTCTTCTTTAATTGCTTTATTTATGGATTCTTCATCTGCATAAATTTTCTTCTTTCTTAATAAGAGGAAAAGCAAAAGTGCTATTAATAACAATAATAGCAATAATATCCAGCAAGGCAATCCGAATATATTACATTCAGGACATGTCGTTTTACAAGTTGCTGTCCCTTCTTCACATCCGCATTTGCATTCCTTTGGACAAATAATTTCTACTGTTGTAATTTTACTTGTTGCAGTATCTGAATCCTTATATCCTTTTTTACTTGCTGCTGCTGTGACATCTCCTTCAATTTGTGTTTCGTTTGTGCAGACCTTTCCGTTTGCATCAGAAATTAATTGTATTTCTTTTCCACCTGGCATTGTAAGTTTAACATTTGCACCTTCAACATTATTTCCATCCTGATCTTTTACATAACAACATAATGTTTCATTTACATTAACTTGTGGAGCACATGTTACTGTTAGTTTCGGCATTACAATTGTTCCGGTTAATGTCTCATTTTCATAGCAGTCCTTTTGTGCAGTTAATGTATAACTTCCTTCTTTTTCTCCTACATTAAATGTTATTTTTCCCTCAAAATCAGATGTTTTTACTATATTTCCATCCGGTAATACAATACTTACCTTTGCACCTTTAACTGCATTTCCGCCGTCATCTTTTATAATGTATGTTAAGACATCATTAGTCATTGCTTTTGTTAAATCAGATGGTGTTATGTAAAGTTTTCCGTAAGTCGAAGTTATTGTCTTGCTGTATTCTTCACCGCAAACTCCTTTTGGAATAGTTATTGTATAAATACCGCATCCAAAGTTATAGCAAATTTCACCATTTGCATTTGTAGAAACATTCAAGTTATTACCATTCGGAAGTGTTAACATTATGTTAGCTGCGCTTGGTACATTCTTTGTAGTGCTTGTTGTTAATTTTCCATCTTGATATGTATTTGTGGTGCACTCCATCTTAAAGCAATGACTTCCAGGGGTTGTTATATCTGGAATTGTTGGTGAAATTTGATGAGTTGTTGTTACTTCCCCGACAGGAATTCCCTGATATTGTTGCGGACCACATGTTGTGCAATAACCTCCTCCACTACTGCCTGGTGGAGGACATGCTCCACAATCGCCTGGGCAGGAAGAGCATGTTTCACCCTTGTTTGCTTCGCATTGTCCGTTGTTGCAGCAGACATTATTTTCATCTATTTGGTTGTTGCAGTTATCATCAATTCCATTGCAGATTTCTTCTGCTCCTATGTCAACACATGTGACAGATACATTTACAGTTGCATTTGCTGTTGCATTTACGATTGTTCCTGAATAATTGCCTGTTACATTAGCAATGTTTGTTGTTGTGCTGTTTATTGTTGTTGAACAATTGCATTCCATGATTTCATTTACCGCTAATGTTGCATTTGGACAAGTTACATTACTGCATTTGTCATCTGTAACATTTATGTTTGTTAAATTTACATTTCCTGTGTTTGTTACATTGTAATAATAGGTTACACTTCCACCTCCTGCTGGCAATGTTGTTGGATTTGCTGTTTTAACTAGGGTTATATTTGGACACGCAACAAAAACAGTTGCATTTGTCGTTGCATTTACAATACTTCCTGAATAATTACCTGTTACTTTAGCAATATTTGTTACATTTCCACATTGTGTCAAGGTTGTTGAACAATTGCATATCGTGCTTTCATTTACTACCAATGTTGCATTTGGACAGATAACAGAACTGCATCTGTCATCCGTAACATTTATATTGCTTAATGGAACATTTCCTGTATTTGTTACATTGTAATAATAGGTTACACTTCCACCTCCTGCTGGTAATGAATAATTACTTGCAGTTTTGTTTAAACTTATATTTGGGTTTACAGGCGTTACATTTACAGTTGCATTTGCACAACTATCTATTCCTGCCCCTTCTGATGAAACTGCACAAGCTATATTTGTAGTAGTATTATACAAAGGAGTGGTAAAGTTACATGTCTTACTTTCATTAACATTTAATGTAGATATTATACAGACAAATCCCAATTTGTCATCAAAAACTCTGACATTTGTAAGATTTACTCCACCAGTATTAGTAACATTATAGATATAGTTAACTAATTCTCCATATACTATACTTGTGGCATTTGGTGTCTTAGTAATTAATATATTTGGACACACTGGACAAGACGGCATAACATTGACAGTTGCATTTGCTGTTGCATTTACGATTGTTCCCGAATAATTACCTGTTACATTAGCAATATTTGTTGTTGTGATGTTTATTGTTGTTGAATAATTGCACATCATGCTTTCTCCTACTGCAAGTTGTGTTGCAGAACAATTTATTGCTCCGAGTTTATCATCACTTAACGAGATATTTGTTAAATTTACATTTCCTGTGTTTGTTACAATGTAATAGTAAGTCACATTTCTTTCACTCATATTCAAACATGTCGGATTTGCTATTTTAATTAAAGATATATTTGGCTGTGCGGGTGATGCTATGGGCACTGTCACATTTGCACCTGGAACCCCTGGACCACCTCCAAATAGGGGTTGTAATCCATAAAATCCTGTAACATTTGCGATATTTGTTTCATTATCTGTTACTGTTTTTGTACAATTACACTTCATTGATTCGCTAACGCTAAGATTATTCTTTGGACAATTTACAGTAGGGCATTTATCATCGCTAACTGTTATGTTACTTAATGGAACATTTCCCGTGTTTGTTACATTATAATAATAAGTTACATTTCCTCCGCCAACAGGTAATGTTGTTTGATTCGCTGTTTTAATTAAAGTTATGTTTGGGTTTGCAGAGGTTACATTTACTATTACAGTTGCGTTTGCTGTTGCATTTAAGATTGTTCCTGGATAATTACCTGTTACATTAGCAATATTTGTTACTGATTCATTTACGAACATTGAACAATTGCACATCATGCTTCCATTTATCGCCAATGTTGTTTTCGGACAAGTTACATTACTGCATTTGTCATCTGTAACAGTTATGTTTGTTAAATTTACCGGATTATTCAATGTGAAATTTCCCTGTTGAGTTTTTTCAACTGGTGATGAAACTGTTTTAACCGTAATTGTATCATTATATAATCCCGGATCCATTTCCGTAGTTAGCATATATGTGATTACATTGTAATAGTAAGTTACATTTCCTCCACCTGCTGATAATGAATAATTACTTGCTGTTTTATTTAAGGATATATTTACCTGTCCGCACGTATTGATTTTAATAGTATAATTCAATATTCCGCTGTTACAGTAACCGTAGCCATAGCCATTATATCCGTATCCGTAGCCATATCCGTATCCGTAGCCATATCCGTATCCGTAGCCATATCCGTATCCGTAGCCATATCCGTATCCGTAACCATAGCCATTTGTATAACCATATCCGTAACCATAATCATAATTACCGCAGAAACCTGTAAGAGTTACATTTACATAAATAATTTTTCCACTACAATTATAATAGGGATTAAAATAATGACCTGTTGTAGATAAATTACTATCTAATGGCAAAGAACAATTCATAAAGATTCCATCGGAAGGATTTAAAATTTTTAAAGTAACATCAGTTACACGATCAGTACTTATATTTACAACTGCATTCAAAGTAATATTATCTGTACACATAGTATAATTATTATTTATACTATAATTTTCACTTCCAGGAGGCATATCCTTAAGATGGTTGAAATTTATCACAACATCACTGATAATCGGATTCCATAACAAACCTCCGATAATTACAGCAGTCAAAATAAATGCAAAATATTTATTCATATTATTTTTAGTTCCCATGTCTGCTTTATTTGTTCCCTCTTTTTGAGAATTGTCGCTCATTTTACTTGGTTTAAATTTAAATTTATAAAAATTTTTTAAAATATTATAATAATTACATCTATAATTAAATAAATAAATAAATTTTTTAAGTTTATATTATTGTCTTTTTTAAGTTTATATTATAATAAACCGTTTATTAATTAATTTTGGATATTAAATAAATATTAAATAAATTGCATTAAATAAATAAATAAATATTAAATAAATAATTAAAGATTAAATAAATAAATTAAAAATTTTTTCCAGTAATTCTTTCATACATTTCGGCATACAAATCCTCAACCTTCCTTATCATTTCATCAGATAAAGGCGGAATTAACGGTTCGCTTAAATTTTTCTCCCTTTGTGCATAAAGAAAGTCCCTGTAACTAAATTTCTCACCACACTTCGGGCAAACATAAAATAAATTTTCATAATACTGCCTGACAAATTCCTTGCTTAATTCAACGAAATTTCCCTTTTTATATTCTTCCGCATCCCAAAACCTGTCCTCATCAGGCGTTCCGAATGTATCAATAAGCAAAATTTCCCCGTCCAGAATCCCGAATTCCTTCTTTCCGTCAACATGGATTAAATTTCTCTTTCCTGCCTGGTTTTTAATTACATCATCTATCTTCAATATAATTTCCTTAATATTTTCCAAATCAATCTTCTTTAACTTTGAAATTTCTAATACCTCTTCTTCTGTGAGTAATCTGTCGTATTTCTCAAATTTTGTCGTGATTTCAAAGATCGGCTCGCTAAATTTCTCACCGTATGTTCCTTTATGCTTTTTGTAATAAGAGCCGGCATTATAATGCCTTACTATAAATTCAAGCGGAATTACTTCTGTCTTTTTAACAAGCATCTCGTCGGACTTTGCCTTGTTCTTGCCGTCTGAAACATATTGGGTTTTACAAATTCCTTTTTTCTCAATCCTGTCAAACCAGAATTTTGCAATTCTGCATAAAACCTCACCCTTAACAGTAATCTCACTTGGAATTATCTGGTCAAACACAGATATTCTGTTTGAAAATTTAAATTTCAGCAAATGAGTATTAATTTCGTAAATATCCTTGACTTTTCCGCTTTTTAAAAATTTTTCGGACATTTTTTAAATTTCTTTTTTATTTCTTTTTTAAATTTATTGCTTTTTATTTCTTCTTTATTTTTTCTTCTTTATTTCTTTTTTATGACAACAACATCCCCCAATGTAAGCACATCCTTTGATTTATCAATTTTCAGAAGCACAACTCTTTCTCGCTTTTTTATTAAATTTATATTTAAAAATTGCTCAATCTTTTCTATAACCGCTATCGGAGGAACAAACCCGGATTCTATTCTTTTTACATAAGCAACAGGCTCATTTATGTGTTTTGCAAAATCCTCCTGCTTTAAATTTTTCTTTTCCCGAATATCCTTTATTTTATGGCTAAAATTTTCAACAATTTCATATTCCGGCTCTCCGAGAACAGTTGCAGGGGAAATTTCTTTGTCTGCGTTGTCCTGCTTTTTCTTTTCAGCAACCTGTTCTCGGACATCTCCGATAATCCTTCCGTTAACTGCACACTCATCACAAACGATTACAGGTGCGCCCATAAACATAATTTTTTTTCCCTGTTTTATTTGTGCTCCGCATAATTCGCATTTCATTTTTGGGTTTTTGAAATTTTTCTAAAAATATAAATTTAATTAAGTTTGTATTTTAATTAAGTTAGTATTTAAATTTTAATTTAAATTCAATTAAATATCTTACTCATTATGTGAAAAAAAATTTAAAATGTTTGATGCAGAAAAGTTCATTAAAAATGCAATTGAGGAAACAAAAGAAACAGTCGCTGGAACGACAATAATTGCATTATCAGGGGGTGTTGATTCATCAACCTGTGCAATGCTCGTCGGCAGGGCAATCGGAAAAAATTTGGTTTGTGTGTTTGTTGATAATGGCTTTATGAGAAAGAACGAGCCGGAAAGAATCAGGGAAATTTTTGAAACAAAAGTAAAATTTGAATTTGCCGATGCGAGTGAAAGATTTTTTGATGCATTAAAAGGTATCACAGACCCGGAAGAAAAGAGAAAAATTATTGCAAGGACATATATTGAAATTTTTAACGAATACGCAGAAAAATATAATGCAAAATTTCTGGTTCAGGGAACTATAGCACCTGACTGGATTGAAACAAAGGGAAATATAAAAAGCCATCATAATGTTGCATTGCCTTCCGGAATGACACTTGAAATTTACGAACCGCTGAAGGATTTGTATAAAAACGAGGTCAGACAGGTTGCAAGAGCCCTTGGACTTTCCGAAGAAATTTCCGAAAGAATGCCGTTTCCCGGACCAGGACTGGCGATAAGGGTTTTAGGAGAAGTAACAAAGGAGAAGGTAGAAATTGTCAAAGAAGCGGATGCAATTGTCAGAGAAGAAATTTCAAACGCAAATTTAAAGGTCTGGCAGGCATTTGCCGTTTTACTTGAGGGAAAGACAACAGGAGTAAAAGGAGATAAACGGGATTACGGATACATGCTCGCTGTAAGAATTGTTGAATCAACGGATGCAATGACTGCAAACGCAATGAATGTCAAATGGGAAATTTTGCAAAAAATAACAAGCAGAATAACAACGGAAATTTCCAATGTTACAAGGGTTTTGTATGATTTAACTAGCAAACCGCCTGCGACGATTGAGTTTGAATGAAAAATTATAAAATTTGTAAAAATTTAATAATAAAATTCCATTTATTTATCAAACCAATAAAATGTCAATATCAAAAAATATTACTGAAATAATAGGAGATAGTGCAAGGTATCTGCTGCTCTTATTTATCGGATTTTTATTTATAAAAATTTACTTTCCGCAGGTTGAAAGATACATAGATATAAATTTATTTTTTATAATTACAATCGTAATTTTAATTGTGGCCATCTTGCTGGAAAAGAAATTTATGCCCGAAAGATATAAAGAGTATGCAGAAGATGAAACTGAAGATAAAGATGAAGGAACGGAAGTAAAAGAGGATGAAAAAATTTCATTAACAAAAAAAGAAATTTTGTATGTTGCTGCACTCTCTATTCTGGGGATGGTTCTTGTTTATTATACTTTAGCGTTAAATTATAAGTTACTTCCCATGTATCTACTTTTGCTTTTATCGGTAACTGCTGGAAGTTTGATTGCATTTTTGAGTTATGAGACGATGAAGGAAGATAAAAAGAAAATAAATCATACGGTGAAGGAAAATTTAAATCAGGAAATTAAGGAAATTTAAAACGATTTCACTTGTGCAACCCAAAAATGACCAATGAGAAAAGCGTCAAAAAATTATTTGAACTTGTAGGAATAGACAAAGTTGCAGACATTTTTTATAAACAAACATCGCCTGAAAGGATGAGGGTTAATTACAGACCAAGAACCATTAATTTTTTCAGATTATATTTTAAGAAAAATGCACACTGAAGTTCTAACTAAAGAGCAGAAGGAGTTACTTCCCTTGATAAAGTTGTTTTCAAAGGAATATTATCTTGTTGAAGGAACGGCAATGCATTGGACAAATGAGTTGTTCAATGGTTTTTTAATGAAAAACTTTTTCGTGAACAATTGTCTTATTTTGAAGATGTAGATTATACAGAGTCCATTGAATTCATCGAAAAGGAAATTCCCGAAGATGAAATAAAGGACTTTTTAATTAAGTCTGCAACAATTCCTTTTTAATTTTTATTTTTAATGTCTAATCAAAAAAATTATGAGAATTTTAAATATTACAAAATACTTTTATCCGAAGTACGGAGGAATTGAAACCAGAAATTTTGAGGTAAGCAGGTATTTATCGCAGAAGGGCTTTGAAATTTATGTTTCCACATCAAAGCACGCTCAAAATTTAGATGACTTTGAAGTTTATGAAGGAATAAATATAAGGAGGCATAAAATTTTATTTAAACCGTTTAATGATGTTTTTTATCCAGGCATTATAAAGGATATTTTCAGGTTGGACTTTGATTTGGTTCATGTTGACTTACCAGATCCAGTAAATTCTATATTTGCATTTTTTGCATCTGTTATTAAAAACAAACCGTTAATTATAACTTATCATGCGGATATTGAAAAAGAAGAATTAGAGAAATTTCCAACGTCTATGATTTTGAAGGCATATAATATTATTCTTAAATTTATTCTGCAAAGAGCAAAGAAAATATTTGTAACATCAAAGGATTATGCAAAATCAAGCAAAAATCTGAGAAATTTTAAGTTTGAAGATGAAAGCAAAGATGGAAAACTGGTACTTTCTCCGAGTTTTATAGAGGGGGATGAATTAAATATTGAAAATTATGATGAGATTGAAAAAATAAAGAAAAATTTGGGGCTTGAAAATAAGAAAATCATACTTTTTGTAGGGCGACTTGTCCACTACAAAGGTGTTGAATATTTGCTCAAATCATTTAAAAAAGTTGAGAAAAATTTTAATGATGTTGTTCTTTTGATAATTGGCGATGGACCACTAAGGAATCAGCTTGAAAATATTGTAAAGAATGAAAATATAAAAAATGTCCAATTTCTCGGAAAGGTTAAAGAGTTAAAATATTATTATGCTTTATGCGATATATTTGTTCTTCCGTCAATAACGAGACAGGAAGCATTCGGACTTGTTTTGATTGAGGCAATGTATTTTGGAAAACCCTGCATTACAACAAATATTGAGTCGGGAATGAAATATGTTGTTGATTATGGAAATGCAGGAATTTTGGTTAAAGAAAAAAATACGGAAGAACTTAAAGATGCAATTGAAAATTTAATTGTTAATGAAAATTTAAGAAAAGAAATTGGAAAAAAGGCAATAAAAAGGGTTTTGGAGAAATTTACATCAAGGGTTGTTTTGGAGAAATTTGAAAAGGAAATCAAATCAATAATCAAAAATTAACAATATAATATGGGGGAGTTAATTAAAAGCAGGACACCTATGCGAATAAGCTTTGCTGGAGGAGGAACTGATGTAGATCCGTTTCCTGAAAAGTACGGAGGGGTTGTTGTTAATGCGAGTATTAACAAATATGTCACATCTACTTTGAAATTCAGAAAAGATAAAAAACTAAAAGTTGAAATTGTTGGCGAAGGAAAAGCAATTTATGATAATATAAATGCACTAACTTATGGAGGGAAATTTGATATTGTAAAGGCCGTAGTTAAGTTTATGTATAAGGGAAATAAGGGCTTAGATATTTATATTTATAAAGATGTAGGGCCAAGATCCGGATTAGGCGGGTCCGCTGCTTTATTTTTAAGTGTTATCGGACTTTTTAATGAATTATCTTATAAAAAATTAGATAAATACGAATGTGCAGAGTTGGCTTATAAATTAGAAAGAGAGGAATTAAAAAACTTAGGAGGAAGACAGGATCAGATTGCATGTGCATTCGGAGGAATAAATTTTATTGAATTTAAGGGAAAAGACTTTGTCAGGGTTATACCTTTAAATTTAAATAAAGAGACAATTTGCGGGTTAGAGGAAAATTTAATTTTGCTAAATTTAGGGGAAAGAAAGAACTCTGGAAAAATCCTTGAGCAACAAATTAAAAATGTCAAAACAAAAAAAGACACTATACAGGCGATGCTTGAAACAAAAAAAATATCTTATGAAATAAAAGAGGTATTACTTTCCGGGAATTTTGAAGAATTCGGGAAACTTTTAAATAATGGCTGGGAATTAAAGAAAAAATTTGCCGCTGAAATTTCAAACCAAGATATTGATAAATTTTATGAAAAGCTAAAAAAGGTAGGTGTGATCGGAGGGAAGATAAGCGGTGCAGGAGGAGGAGGACACATGTTTGTGTTTGGCAAGTCATTTTACAGAGATAAAATTGAAAAGGAAGTCCTAAAGTTTAATTATAGTTTAGTGCCATTCAAATTTGAAAATTCTGGACTAACAACATGGAGGTCAAAATATTGAAATGAAAGCATTAATACTTGCTGGCGGATTGGGAACAAGATTGAGACCATTAACATATAAAATTCCAAAAGCAATGGTTGAGGTTAATGGAAAGCCATTCCTTTATTACCTAATTAAATTTTTATCAAAGCAAAATATAAAAGATATTGTGATTTCTGTCGGATATTTAAAGGAAAATATTATGGAGTATTTTACGGATGGAAAAAATTTCGGAGTAAATATAGAATATGCAGTAGAAAATGAGCCGCTTGGAACGGGTGGTGCGATAAATAATGCAAAAAAATTTTTAAAAGAGAAATTTATAGTAATGAACGGAGATACTATTTTTAATATAAATTTAGAGGATTTTTCAAAATTTCACGAATATAAAAAAGGAGTATGTACAATTGCACTTGCAAACATTGATAATACGGAAAGATATGGAGCAGTAGAGGTTGATAAAGATGGCAGGATTGTTAAATTTTTAGAAAAAGGAATAAAAAAGAACGGATTGATAAACGGAGGGATATATATACTTGAGGAAGAAATTTTTAACTATCTGCTGGAAGTTGGCTCTCTTGAAAAGGATGTTTTTCCTTTGCTAATCGGAAAAATGTACGGATATGTAAGCAATAGTTATTTCATAGACATAGGAATACCTGAATATTATAATCAAATAAAAGATAAATGCTTTGATTTTATTTAAAAATGAAAGATATAATAAAAAAAAGACTGGAGGAAAGTATTAAAGTAAAGGAAGATATGATAAAGGACGATAAGATTATAGAAAGCATAGCAGAAATTGCAAATATTATAATTGATTGTTATAAGAAAGGGAACAAACTTGTAATATTTGGAAACGGAGGAAGTGCTGCCGATGCACAACACATTGCCGCTGAATTAGTAAGTAAATTTAAATTAGAAAGAAAGGCGCTGTGTGCGATTGCTTTAAATACAAACACTTCAATTATAACTGCTATTGCAAATGATTATGAATTTGGAAAAATTTTTGAAAGACAGGTTGAAGGTATTGTAAATAAAGGCGATGTTGTAATTGGAATTTCAACAAGCGGAAGCTCTGAAAATGTAATAAGGGGGCTTTTAAAGGCTAAGGAAAAAAATGCAATACTTGTAGCGTTTACAGGGAAAAGCGGAGGGAAAATAAAAAACATAACAAACATAATTTTACAGATACCTTCCGATGAAACCCCAAGAATTCAGGAAGCACATATTACTGCAGGACATATAATTTGCGAAATTGTTGAAAAAGAATTAGCAAACATGGATAAATGAATGAATAAAACGACTTTTAAAAGACAAAAAATGAATAAAGCAGTATTTCTTGACAGGGACGGGGTTATAAATGAAGAAGTTAATTATTTAAGCAAGGTTAAGGAATTTAAATTTATCAAAAATGTAATAGAAGCGTTAAAATTGCTTTCCAAGACAGGTTTCAAAATCATAATAATTACAAATCAGTCGGGAATTAACAGGGGATATTTCACTGTAGAAGACCTTAAAAGGATTCATGAATATATGCTCAAAGAATTTAAAAAGGAAAGTATAAGGATTGATAAAATATATGTTTGTCCTCACAGGCCAGATGAAAATTGTAATTGCAGGAAACCAAAAACAGGGCTGTTAATTAAAGCATCGGAGGACTTTAATATCAATATTTCAAAAAGTTATTTTATTGGAGACAAAACAGTAGATATTGAAACGGGAAAAAACGCCAATTGTAAAACAATCCTTGTAAAAACCGGCTATGGGGGGAGTGATAATAATTATAAGGTAAAACCGGATTTTATTGTGGATGACTTAATAGAAGCGGTAAAAGTTATAAATAAAATATGAACAAAAAGATAAATATAACAATGAAAATTTTAATAGTAAATGATACAATTCCATTTATAGGAGGTGCTGAGACATATCTGCATAATTTAAGCAATGCCTTAAATGAAAAAGGTCATGAAATAATCACCTTATCTGAAAAGCCAGATAAAGAAGAAATTTTCCCTCACATAAAAAAGCAGTATTTTTCAAAAACCTACCCCGACAAAAAATTTAATTGTCCTGTTTCAAGATATTGGAATATTTATGCAAAGAAAAAGATAAGAGAAATTATCAAAAGCGAAAATCCTGATGTTGTTCATTTCCATAATGTTTTTTCGAGATTGTCGCCTGCTGTAATCTCTGAAGCAAGCAAATATAAACCAACAGTATTAACTGTTCATGACACAAGATTTGACTGGCCGAAATTTATGTATCTGGATAAAAATTTTGATATATATCCAGGAACATTCGGATTTAAATGTTTATTCAATGGAGAAGTAAATCCATTTATGTTTTTTTATCAATATACAAGAAATTTTCTTTATAGGAGATCATTAGAAAAAATTAATGCAATAATAACCTTGAATAATTTTGTTAAAAATAAGTTGGAGAAGCTAATAAAAAATGACAATATTTTTATTCAACCCTTGTTTATACCAGAAATGTCAGATTTATCAGATGCAGAAAGAGAAAATTTTATTCTGTTTGCCGGCAGGATAGAATATTATAAAGGTCTAAAATATCTTATAAAAGCAATGAAAATTGTTAACGAAAAATTCGATATTCCGCTAATCATTGCAGGCGACGGAAAAGAAAAAAAAGAATTGGAAGAATTGGCAAAAAAAATAAATGTTACGGCGAAATTTATTGGGAAAGTCAAACACGACGAAATGTTAAAATTATATCAAAAGGCAGGCATTGTCTGTGTTCCATCACTTGCAGATAACTCCCCAATGATAATATATGAAGCAATGTCTTGCGGAGCACCAGTAATAGCATCAAATGTTTGCGGGATCCCGGATCTAATAAACGATGGCATTGACGGATTTTTAGTAAAGCCAAAAAATAGTGAAGAAATCGCAGAAAAGATAATAATTCTTTTGAGTGACGAAAAATTAAGAAAAAAAATTGAAAAAAATGCAAAAAATAAATCGGAAAAAGAATTTAGTAAGGAAAAACATATTAATAGTATTTTAGAAATTTATAATTTTGCAATTGAAAAATTTAAAAAGAAAAATGTATGACCTGCCAAATCACTGGGGGAGAGAAGGAATCACTTATAGGTGGATGGGTGCTGGCGAGAGATTTTTAGATGTCGGTGCTGGAAGCGGAGTATTATGTGAATTTATGAAAGAAAAGTATAAAGAAGTTTATGGATGTGACATTTCAGATGAAGCGGTGAAAAATTTGAAGGATAAAGGTATAAATGCATTTAAGATAGATCTCAATAATGAAGATTTCCCATTTGAAGATGGGTATTTTGATGCAGTATCCCATTTAGGTGTTATAGAGCATGTTATAAACCCGCCTATGCTTGTCAATAAAATTCATAGAATATTAAGGAAAGGAGGTGTTTTTATAATAAGCACACCTAATATAGCATATATTAAGCATAGGATAAGAGCAATAATTGGAAAATCCCCTTCAACATCTGATGATACAACAATATATAAAGGAGGGCATCTTCATTACTTCACATTTAGTGAAATGAGGGAACTACTTGAAAAAGCAGGCTTTAAGGTTGTCGGTTGTAAAGGGACATTCAGCAGAGGAGTATTGCCTGAAAATTTCCCGTTAAAAAATTTATTAGCAGCGGAGATAAATTTTAAGTTGATAAAAAAATGAGGGATAATCACGTAGATAAAAATAAAGAAATTTACGAAAATTTATATGCTCGTAAATTAGGTTTTAGGTTTGCATTTGGAGTGCAGCAAAAGAGGAAAACAATAAAATATATCTTAAAAAAATTAAAGATAATTTTGAAAAATAAAAAAGTTCTGGATATCGGATTTGGAAGCGGGGATATGTTATTTATTTTTGATAATTCTTGTGAGTTGTATGGGATTGAAATAAGTGAAAATGCAGTTGAAAGATGCTCTATTAAGGCAAAAAAGTTGGAATATAAACATGATTTTAGGGTGGCGGACCTATCTTTAGAACTGCCACCATGGAAAGAAAAATTTGATGTTATTATATGTTCTCATGTTTTAGAACATATTCCGAATGATGAAGATATTATAAAATGGATAGCAGAGCACCTGAGTAATTCGGGAATAGCAATTATAGCGGTGCCAATTAAGGAAAAGAAAATTTCTCAAGAGGAAGATAATAAAAATGAGCTGCACTACAGAGAATACACTCCTATTGAATTTAATAATAAATTAAATAATCAAAACTTAGAGGTTATTAATATTGCAAGTATTGAGAACGATAGCATTGACCACTTTCTTAATTCCATAAGGAGAAAAGGCAAAGTTTTTGTTGTTATAAGTAAAATGCTTGGAGCGGCATTTTCATTAACGCCCTTCCCAATACTTTCTTTTATTGATACAATATTTAATAAATTTTATCCTTATAAAAATTACACTGTGGTTGTTAAAGGTAATAAATAGATTTCAAAAATGAATCCAAAAATTTCAGTAATTATTGCTGCAAGGAATGAAGAAAAGAATATAGAAAAGTGTTTAAGAAATATTCCGAAGTATAAAAATTTAGAAGTTATTGTAGTTGATGATTCATCTAACGATAAAACCTATGAAATAGCTAAAAATTTTAAAGCAGATTATGATTTAAAAATTTTCAGAAATGAAACCCCTAAAGGAAACGCATATAGCTGGGACTACGGTGTTAAAAAATCTTCAGGTGAACTAATATTTTTGCTTTCAGCAGATGCGGAATTAAATTCTTTTGATGATGCAGTAGCATATTTTGCTGATGAAAAAGTAGTTCAAGTTCATCAGAAAGTTGAAATTATGGGTGAAGAGAATAATCTCATCTCTAAGTTTATGCCGATATATCAAAGATATGCAAATTATATCCCCTTTATAAAAAAAGGAATTAGAAAAGAAACCGAGTTAAAAAATGTTAGTGTTTGCGATTCTCATGCATTAATGCGTAAATCTTTTTACCTTGATGTTAACCCTCAGGTGGATAAAGCCTGCGGCGAAGAGTACCGGTTCAATGATATTGGAGGGAAAATATTAGATAATAAGGGATATAAGGTTGTTTATGAATCAAAATTTATTGAAACCAGAGAGCAAAATATGGATTTAAGGAGATTTCTTATTCAGCAAAGATGGTATGGAAGAAACATGCTCGTAGCATACGCCTTATTTGATAAAAGAAACATTTCAAAATTTTTCAGGTACACATTTATTGTGTTTATAAGCCTTACTTCCTTTTATTTTTTTACAAAAAATTACTTATTATTCGTTCTTACAATCTTTTCATGTATTTTTCTATTAGCAAGATTGTTTAGCGGAATACCAAGTTTAAAAAAGAAAGAAATAGTTTATCTTCCCTTTATCTTTGGAATTATTATAATAGGCGACTTTGCTTATAATTACGGATTTTTACAATCCCTTGTTAACAAGATGTTTCATGGAAAGTGGATAATAAACAAATAAAAAATGATACCAATAGCAAATCCAATCATCGGAAAGGAAGAAGATCAGGCGGTTTTAGAAGTTTTAAGGTCAGGAATAATTGCTCAAGGCCCGAAAGTCGAGGAATTTGAGAAAAATTTTGCAGATTATTGCAATACAAAATATGCTGTTGCTGTCAATTCAGGAACTGCTGCTTTACATCTTGCTTTGATGGCTATGGATATTAAAGAAGGCGATGAAGTAATAACAACACCTTTCAGCTTTATTGCATCTGCAAATTGTATTCTTTATGTTAAGGCAAAGCCAATTTTTGCAGATATTGATGAAAAGACATTTAACATTTCGCCGAAATCAATAATTGAAAAAATCACAAATAAAACAAAGGCAATTATTCCGGTTCATTTATACGGACAACCATGCGATATGAAATCTATAATGGAAATAGCGGAAGAATATCATTTGATGATTTTAGAGGATGCTTGTCAGGCACACGGAGCGGACTTTAACAATAAAAAGGTCGGTTCTTTTGGAGACGCATCTGCATTTTCATTTTACCCTACAAAAAACATGACAACAAGTGAAGGAGGTATGATAACAACTAACAATAAAGAAATTGCTGAAAAGGCAAAAATTTTTAGAAATCATGGGCAAATAAAAAGATATGAGCATGAATTCTTGGGATATAACTTAAGAATGACTGATATTAGTGCTGCAATCGGAATAGAGCAATTAAAAAAACTTGATAAATTTAATCAAAAAAGAATAGAAAATGCAAAATATTTAAGCGGGAAATTAAAAAATATAAAAGAAATTGAAGTTCCTTATGTTCAAAGTAATGTTAAACATGTTTTTCACCAGTATACTGTAAAAATTGAAAACGGAAAAAGAGACGAAATTAATAAAAGTTTGAATGAAGCAGGGATTGGCACGGGAATTCATTATCCGATTCCGATAAATGACCAGCCATTTTACAAAAAAATGGGTTATAATGCCAATGAAACACCGGTTGCAAAGGAAACTGCAAAAAAGGTATTGTCTTTGCCAATTCATCCTTCAGTAACAAGAGAAAATCTGGATTATATTGCAGAAAAATTAAAAGAAATATTAAAATGACCTCACTTCGTTCGGACATTTTAGAATTCCATATAAATCCTAAAATGACAAACTCACCTAAAATAAAAGCATTCATTCGTGAGAACAGCATGCTGTTCTGGTGGATCAACGAAGAGGAAAGAAATTTTAAAAAAGAAAATGACTAAAACCAAAACACTCACTTCCCAGAAATATAGCAAGATACTGGACAAAGTCATAAAACATATTGAGCAGTCTAAATTTAGAGCATTCTCTGAAGTAAACAAATCTCTTTTGCATGCCTATTGGAATATTGGAAAAGAACTCAGTGAAAATGCGGCTTATGGAAAATCAGTAGTAGAAAAACTATCCATAGATTTGAGGTTAAGATACCCTGATGTGAGAGGATATTCATAAAGAAACCTCTGGAATATGAAGAAATTTTACGATACTTATGAGAAACTGCAGCCAGTGGTTGCAGAATTGCTTTTCAAGGTATTATGGACTAATCATGTAATTATTTTAAACAAAACTAGTTAAATAAGAATGACATTTATCCACCCCACAGCAGAGGTTTCAGAAAAAGTAAAGATTGGAGAAGGAACAAAAATCTGGCATCACGCACAAATCAGGGAAAATACCGAAATCGGAGAAAATTGTAATATTGGAAAGGGTGTCTATATTGATTTTGGTGTGAAAATCGGAAGCAACTGTAAAATCCAGAATTATGTTTCGATTTACCATGGTGTTACTATAGAAGATGATGTTTTTATTGGACCATCGGTAACATTCACAAACGATTTATATCCAAGAGCATTTATCTGGAGTGAGGAAAAGGTGAGCAAAACATTAATAAAGAAAGGCGCGTCAATAGGAGCAAATTCAACGATAATATGTGGAATTACGATTGGAAAATTTGCGATGATTGGAGCAGGAAGTGTTGTTACAAAAGATGTTCCTGATTATGCATTGGTTTACGGAAATCCTGCAAAAATAACCGGTTTTGTTTGTGAGTGCGGAAGAAAGATTGAGAAATTTGAAGATGACAACAAAGATAGTTTTGTAAAAGGAATATGTAAATTTTGTAAAAAGGAAATTTTTATAAATAAAGAAAATTTTAAAAGATGGAAAAAACAAAGGTTGCTGTAATTGGCGCGGGAAATATGGGAAAAAATCATGTAAGGATTTATTCAGAAATGAACAATGTTGAGTTAATTGGCGTTGTTGATTTAAATGAAACCATTGGAAGGGAAATTGCAGGTAAATTTAATACAAATTATTTTTCAGATTACAAAGAAATTTTAAACGATGTTAATGCGGTAAGTATTGTTGTTCCGACAAAATATCATTATTACATAGCAAAGGAATTTTTGAATAGTAGAGTTGATGTGCTTATAGAAAAGCCAATAACTATAAATTTGAATGAAGCAGATGAAATAATTAGTTTGGCAGATAAAAACAAATTGATTCTTCAGGTTGGTCATGTTGAAAGATTCAATCCTGCAATAATTGAATTAAGCAAATATATCAAGCCCGATGAAATAATTTCAATTGATGCGTCTCGTATTGGTCCATTCGGAGCGAGAATTACTGATTCAGGAGTTGTTCTTGATTTGATGATTCACGATGTTGATATAATTTTAGGTCTGATAAAAGATGAAATCGCAAGCATTAACGCTTACGGAAGAAATATAAAGGGAAATCATGAGGATTATGCAGCCGCATCAATAAAATTTAAGAATGGAATAATTGCAAATTTAACGGCAAGCAGAATAACACAGCGAAGACAGAGAACATTAAAGATAACCGAAACGGAGAAATATATGAAGGTTGATTATATGAATAAAATTCTGGAAATTTATAGGCAGTCACAGGCAAAATATGTTACAAACGATAATGGTGTTAAATTTATTTACAGCGATGTAGTTGAAAGACCTTACATTTCACAGGAAGAACCGTTGAAATTGGAATTGCAGTCGTTTGTTGAGTGTGTTAAAAGCAGAAAAAATCCGGTTGTTGATGGAATTGCGGGAAGAAAGGCACTTGATGTTGCGTTAAAAATTTTAGATAAAATCAATAAAAATGAATAAAAATAAGGATATTAGTAAGGATATTAGAATATCTGTTTATGGGCAGGGAAAGATGGGATTGCCACTTGCTCAGGTAATGGCTCAATATTACAAAGTTATTGGAGTAGATGTAAACAAAAATTTAGTTGAAAATTTAAACAAAGGAATAAATCCGATTAAAGATGAGCCGGGATTGAGCGAACTTCTTGCCCAAAATTTGAAATCAAAAAATTACGAAGCAACAACTGATTTTTCTTATGCATCAAAAAATTCAAATATTCATATAATTTTAGTTCCTACGCTTATAAAGGAAAATAAGCCGGATTTGAGTATTGTCAGAGATGTTGCAAAAAAGATAATTAACGGATTGAAGAAGAACGACATTATAATTACAGAATGCACGATGCCTCCGGGTTCAACTGAAATGTTAATTCCAGTTCTTGAAGAAAGCGGATTGAAATACCTTGCTTACTTTGGGCTTGCTCACTGTCCCGAAAGAACGATGACAGGAACAGCAATTAGGGATATAACCGGACAATATCCTAAAATTATTGGTGCCGGTGATGAAAGAACATTAAAGATTGTTAAAGAAATTTATGAAAAAATAAACAATAAAGGCACGATAGTGATGTCTTCAATTGTTGCCGCTGAAATGGTTAAGGTTTTTGAGGGCTGTTACAGGGATGTTAATATTGCACTTGCAAACGAATTAAGTTATGTTTGTGAAAAGTACAAAGTTAATTCAGAAGAAATTTTTAAGGCGGCAAATTCCCAGCCATATTGCCATATTCACAATCCAGGTTATGTTGGTGGGCATTGTATTCCGTATTATCCGTGGTTTGTTATAGATGAGAATACAGAACTAATGCGAACAGCAAGAAAAATTAATGAAAATGTTATTAATACTCTGATTATGGATGTTATTGAGGGCTTAAATGAATGTAATGTTGCGATAAGGGACTCAAATATCCTGATTTTAGGACTTACATTCAGGGGAGATGTTTATGAATTTGAGCATACTCCCGCAAAACCATTCATTGAAAAATTAAAGAAATTTAATCCGAAAATTTATGCTTATGATCCGCTGTGTAAAGAAGATGATTATAAAAAATTTGGAGTGAAATTTAAGAATGACTTTAAAAATATTGACTGCGTTGTAATTTTAGCAGACCATAAGGAATTCAAAAATTTAGATTTAAATTTAAAAAATATCAAAGTTATTGTTGACTCAAGAGGGGTCTTAGACAAAGAAAAAATTAAAGATTATGGAATAGTTTATAAAAGACTTTAAAATGTGCGGAATTTGCGGCTTTAACTGGAATGATGAAAATCTATGTAAA
>JAGTWP010000005.1:0-33474 GCA_018260755.1 Candidatus Altarchaeum sp.
ATTGTCATCAAGAGGCATTACAATTATCTTTTTTCCTTTATTTTCTATCTCAATTTTTCCATTATTTTTATGTTCGCTCATTTTGGATTGTTAAAATTTTAAATTTTAAATTTCTAAACTTCGGAAATAAATTTATCAAATTTCTTTAAATAATACATACGGATAAATTTGAACATATACATTTTAAATCCTGTCAATTCCGCACAAATTTCCGTTAATGTCATTGACCTTTCCGAAAGCAATGATAAAATTTTCCGTGCCGTATCATTTGCCAGAACCTGTGAAATTTCCTTTGAATTGTCATCAAGAGGCATTACAATTATCTTTTTTCCTTTATTTTCTATCTCAATTCTCCCGTTATTTTTATGTTCGCTCATTTTGGATTGTTAAAATTTTGAATTTTAAATTTTAAATTTTAAACCTCAAAATATAAATTCATCAAAAGAGTATAAATAATAGGTATGGATAAATTTGAATATATATTTTTAAACTTGTTTTAAAATATTTTTTTGAAAATTAAATTTTAAACATTTTCTTAAATATAATGTAACACAATGCATAAGATAATAGTTGTTGGAGGTGTAATCGGTGCTTACGGAGCAAAATTTTTGGTAGAAAATAATGAGGTTACACTTATTGAGGAGCATAAAAATGAAGAACAGCCAGTACATTGTGCGGGCCTGATAAGCAAGAGCGGATTTGAACGGCTTAAAATAAATCCAGATAAATTTATACTTAACAAAGTAAGGGGGGCAAAATTTTTCTCTCAAAACATATCTTTTGAAATCAGAACAAACGAGACAAAGGCGTATGTGATAAACAGAAAGATGTTTGACAATGAGCTTCTCAACTCTGCGATTGACAGCGGTGTCAAATTTATTAATGAAAGGGCGATAGACATACAGGTCGGAGAAAATTTTACGGTCAGAACAAAAAAAAACGAGTTTAAGGCAAAAAATTTAGTCATGGCAACAGGAGCAAATTATAAACTACACAGAAAATTAAATTTAATGGTTCCGAAATTTTTAAATGCGTTGCAGTATGAGATTTTTGCTGAATGTGAGAGCGATATGGTTGAGTTGCATCTGACGAAGGACTTCTTTGCGTGGCTCATTCCCGTTAGGGGTTATACAAGAGTTGGAATTGCAGGTTACGGAAATGTAAAAGAAAAGTTAGATACTTTTATTAAAAATTTAAAACAGCACAGGAAGGTCGGGGAAATTTTAGCAAGGCAGGCAGGGTTAATTCCGATATATGCCCCAAAATTTAAAA
Organism: Candidatus Altarchaeum sp.; assembly: GCA_018260755.1. GTDB lineage: Archaea > Altiarchaeota > Altiarchaeia > Altiarchaeales > Altiarchaeaceae > Altiarchaeum. The sequence continues at coordinate 1,273 of JAGTWP010000005.1, forward strand.
CAGAATACAAATTTAGCGATTTAAATTTACGATTAGCTGGTGATGCTGCTGCACAGGTTAAGGCAACAACAGGAGGTGGCGTTGTAATGGGATGTCTGGCGGCAAGGCATCTGGCTGACAAAAATTATGAAAATGGCTGGAGAAAAGAAATAGGAAATGAACTTTATTTGCATTTGATGCTACGAAAATTTTTAAACAGGAAATCCATTAGATATGACGACATGCTGCTCCTTGCGAATAAACATAAACATATATTTTATTCGGCAGATATGGATATTGCATCAAAACTCTTAAAAAATTTAACTGCTGAATTTGTAAGGCATCCGTTAATGATAATAGATATATTTAAGATTTTGTTTTAATTGTTCTGGGATTTAAATTTATTATATGGATTTTAAAATTTATTAAAACAAAACAAAAATTTAAAATGAGCAATTACGAAATTTATGTATCTGACTATAATTTTGCCGATGAGGTTAAAAAAGAGCAGAATATAACTAAGGTCAAAATTTGCGACACAACTTTGCGGGACGGGGAACAAACAGCAGGGGTTTTATTCTCGTCTGAGGAAAAGGTTGAAATTGCCAAATTTCTTGCCGAACTTGGCGTTGAGCAGATTGAAGCTGGGATTCCCATTGTTTCACAAAGTGATATTGACACAATAAAAGATATTGTAAGGGAAAAAAAAGAAAGAAATTTAAATGTAAGTATTATGAGTTGGAGCCGGGCAAACAAAAATGATATAGACAAAGTAATTGAAACCGGCTGTGATGCAATAGCAATAAGTTTGGCGACATCCAACATTCATTTAGAGCATAAACTTCACAAAACAAAGGAGGAAATTTTAAACATGGCTGCGGAAGCGGTAAGCTATGCACACTCTCACGGATTATATATTTCATTTAATGCAGAGGACGGCAGCAGAACCGACTACGACTTTCTTATTGAATATATAAAGACCTGTAAAAATGCAGGAGGTAACCGGCTGCGGCTTTGCGATACTGTTTCGGCATTACATCCGACAGCGACAAAATTTTTAATAAAAAAGCTCAAAAAAGATACGGGAATTCCGATAGAAATTCACGCACATAATGATTACGGACTGGCCGTTGCAAATTCGCTTGCGGCAATTGAATCCGGAGTAGAATATGTTTCAACGACAGTCAACGGGATTGGAGAAAGGAGCGGAAATGCGTCACTTGAACAGCTCATAATGTCTTTAAGATGCTTATATAAAACGGATTCAAAATATAAAACGGAAAATTTAAAGAAAATTTCAGAGTATGTTGAAAAGGCATCAAAAATAAAGGTCTCGCAAATGCTGCCCGTTGTTGGAGAGAATGCTTTCAGGCACGAGTCAGGAATACATGTTGATGGGATGCTTAAATTTCCCTTTACCTATCAGACATATCCGCCCGAGATGGTCGGACAAAAGATGAAGTTGATTATAGGAAAGATGTCCGGAAAGAGTGCAATAAAAGGAAAACTTGATGAATATAAAATCAAAGCAAGCGAAACGGATATAGATGAAATTTTAAAGCAGGTCAAATTTTTAGCAGAAAGAAGAAAATCCGCCTTGCTTGATGAAGAATTTATTGAAATTGCACATAATGTTATAAAAAAAGAGACATTTGTATTGGTTGAGATCTTGCCAAAACAAAGACAAAAGGTTTATGATGAAATCGGAGAAATTCCTGATATTGAAGCGTATGAGGTTGCAGGGGATGTTGATATTATCGTAAAGACAACACAAAAAAGTGCGGGCACTCTTGTTGAGAAAATTAATGAAATTGAAGGAGTAACAAAGACAACGACTTACGGAGTAGTTAAACGGCTATAATTTCAAAAGCAAAATTTTGCCTGCAAAAGAAAATTTTAATATGCTCAACAGGCTGTAAGAGAATGTAAAAGTTGAAGGTGAAAAACACAAATTTTTCAAAAATTGGACGTGAATTTTTTAGTTTCCTTACAACCTGTCAAGAGATATTTGTATTTTTCATTTCTTTTAAAATTCATAGAGCGTTTTATTGCTAACATACTTTAAAAAGTTGTCTGGCAATACACAATTTTCCAAACTTTTCTGACTAAAAATGTACCTGCCATCACAAACAAAACCCAGTTCAAACCAATCTACTTTGTTTAATTCATCACACAGTTTAGGTACCTCTAAATCTTGATTAATAGGAAATATTGCTAACACAGAGCCATCATAATAATTACTTTCATGCACGAAAAATGGTTTGTTGTTTCTTGTTTTACAATTGACATAAATGCGTTTTTTATCACTTTCGTAATGCCTTCTGCCCCATTCCTGCCAGTTATTTTTGTCAAATTTTTTAATTTTTCTCTTCATTAGTTTGTCTTTGAATTTTTCCAAATACGAATTCTTGCAGTTATATATCATTCTTTTCGTTTTTCCTATTTTTGCTGTATAAGAGCATACAAAATCAGCATTTCCTAATTTATCATTTTGGAAAATTTTATCCGCACCGCTTACCGCACCAACTTTTACAAAGAAAATATCGCTAAATTTTACAGGATATGAATTATTGGTAAATAAAAGCTGGCCGTTGGATAATACAAATTCTTTATATGTGCTTGTTTTTCTTGAAAAATTATCCTTTTCAAAACGCCAGATTATGCAATTTGGAGTATAATCTCCAAAAACTTTTTTATCACCCAAATCAATAAAATCAGTTATAGTTCCGTTTTTATATATAAACTCGTTTAATTTTATGCCTGATGTCGCTTTTAAAAAGTCCCTCGGCGTAATAAATATTAACTCTCCGTGAGGACTTAAGTGTTTTATTGCTTTTTCAATAAAAAATAAATACAAATTTGTTCTTTTATCAAAATTTCTTAAATTTAATTTTTGTCTTGTGGTCTTTGGAATGTCCTGAAATCTTACATAAGGAGGATTTCCAATAATCGTATCAAATTTGTTATCTGGGGGATAATCAAAAAAATCTATGTTTAGTATATTTTTGCCTTTGAACTTGTTATCTATTTCAATACCGATTGCATTAGGCAGATGTTTTAGAAATGCCCCGTTACCGCAACAAGGTTCCAATACTAAACCAAAGTTTTTTCTTAATCCCAACATTTCACTCACAATAAATTCCGGAGTGAATACCTGTCCTAAATTTTTTACATCAAACATATTCTTTAAATAATTTTTTGAATATGAAATAAATTTCTGCCCTTAATTTTATGGATTTCCCAAAGGTTTTCAAAATAAGGTCTTTTGATTCTTTATAATTTCTGTTTTTTGGTTTTTTATTTACCTCCCACCTACATTGAAATGGCAAGTTGTTTCCGTTAGGTTGTAATATAGATAAAGATTTTAAAGAATTTACAAAAATATCTTTATTATCACTTTTATTTATAACTAAAAAATAATAATCATTTTTTGTTTCTTTTAAGTTATCTTTTAATTTCTGAAAATAATCTAACCATGATGTTTCATTAGGAAAATCAGGAAATTTTCCAGTTAAAGAATAATATATCCCTAATTTACAATTAAGGTTATCTGCGTGAGTTGTATCAGTTATTTTTATATTAACTGGGTAAAATTCGCCATTATGTTCTATTGAAAAATCAAACCAGTGTCTGCTTTTTGGGGTATCTATATCAAACTTTTTCTTTATAAGTTTAATAACTTCATCCTCATTCATAGTTGCATTTATTCTGCCATCTTCAAAACGAGCAGATAATTTTAAGTTGATTTCTGCTAAATACTTTACGATTTCACTTAAAGTTTTTGGAATTTTCATTCTCTTCTTTAATTCTGTTTGTAATTATGATTAATATAAAAAATTTGTAACTATTTAGCCACTCAAAAAATTAAGGGTAAATTTTTTGACTTTTTTAAAATTTTCACATGAAAAGTTATTTATAAATTTTCAGTAAATTTTTGTACCCTCTGAATAGTCACAAAAATTTAAAGTTTTGGTATTGCTAAATAGGTAATGATAAAATTTAATGTTTAAACCAAAATTCAATATTGGGAAATGTTAAATACATAAAATTGTTACAAAATATCATTACATCTTTATCACTACAAAAGTTTTTTAAGCTATTTTTAATATTCACTAACCTTTTATATGTTTTATCGTAATCGCCAACTAATCGCCAACCTAATCGCCAACTTTACCGGATGATATTAGGACTTACGCATTTGCCTCGTAAAAAAGTCTCAGTAATTCAACAGGCTGTAAGAGAATGTAAAAGTTGAAGGTGAAAAACACAAATTTTTCAAAAATTGAAGGTGAATTTTTTAGTTTCCTTACAACCTGTCAAATTTCGGTTTTTTTGACATAATTAAAAAATTTATTTTTCCGTTGACAGATATGACAAATTTACCTGCCAAGGTGATGCCTGCAATGTCCGTTTATATTGCTTCACCTTTGCTCGGGTTGGGTGCGCTTCCATCGGTTCGTTGATTCAAAGTCATGAAATTTCTGGAAAATCGGCAATTTTGGCATTGCTTTTGGGAAGTATTTTCATGCTTCCGATTTTATATATCCGGATGTTCTTTCCATCGCGGATTGCAATATTTGGATTAAAATTAGGAATAACAAGAGTAAGGAATAATAAGAGTAAGGAATAATAAGAGTAAGGAATAACAATAGTAAGGCATAACAAGGGAGGAATAACAATAGTAAGGCATAACAAGGGAGGAATAACAAGAGTTAGGAATAACAAGAGTTAGGAATAACAATAGTAAGGCATAACAAGGGAGGAATAACAAGAGTAAGGAATAATAAGAGTAAGGAATAATAAGAGTAAGGAATAATAAGAGTAAGGAATAACAAGAGTAAGGAATAATAAGGGGATTAATTTCAATGTCTTTTTTAAATTTATCCTTAAATTTATCATCCGACCATTTCATCAACAAACCATTTTGCATCAAATTCCCTAATATCATCATAGTTTTGTCCGATTCCCATAAATATAATCGGTTTCTGAATTGTGTGGGCAATACTTAATACACATCCTCCCTTTGCAGCATCCATCTTAGCAATAATTACAGCATCTATTCCAACTGCATCATTAAATTCCCTTGCCTGTTCAACAGCGTCATTTCCTGTTAACGCATCGGCAACGAATACCTTTAAATCCGGATTCATAACCTTAACAACCTTTTTCATTTCATTCATTAAATCCTTATTTGTCTGCATCCTTCCTGCTGTATCTGCAAATACAAAGTCAATATAATGTGCTTTTGCATATTCAACCGCATCATATATAATTGCAGCGGCATCCGTGCCTCTTTTTTCCTGTTTTATAACCTTTATTCCCAATTTTTCGCCGTGAATACTGATCTGTTCAATTGCTCCTGCCCTGAATGTATCGCCTGCTGCAAACACGACACTTTTATTGTTATTAAGCAAAAATTTACCGAATTTTGCAATAGTAGTTGTCTTTCCTGTTCCGTTTATCCCGAAGAAAACAATTTTTACAGGCTTCGTTTTTGTTTTTGCCCATTCCGTAAATTTCATATTAAGCTCGTTCTTATTTAAAATTTCCAGCAAGGTCTCTTTTATTTCTTTATTTACAAATTTATCAACCTCATTTTTGTTTATTTCTTTGTCCTTCAGACGTTCAAAAATTTTCCTGCAAATTTTATCAGATGTTTCATAAGCAACATCACTGTCTATTAAATTCATCCGTAATTCATCGATTGCAGGATTTAAATCACCTTCGGTTAGTTTTATTTTACTTGTAAATATGCCTTTTATTTTTGAGATAAGAGATAAATCAACCTTCACACCTTTGTTAACTTCCTCTTTTTTTATTTCATCCTTTTTGGTAATTTCCTTTTCTTTTGGTTCGTTTGATGCCTCAGATGAAATTTCTTTTGACAATACCTGTTCTTTTTCAGTTACAATTATGTCTCTTTTTACCTCTTTTTCTTCCTTTATTTCTTTATTTCCCTCTGTTATTTTATCTTTATTCACTTCTTTTTCTTCCTTTTTCTCTTCTTTTTCTTCCTTTTTCTTTGTAAGTGATGATATAAATGTCGTAAATTTATTTTTGAGTATACCTAACATTTTAAATTTAGTACAAAATTTTTATAAAATTACGAGTTAAAGTAAATTTTAACTAAATTTAATTACTAAATTTAATTGCTAATCATCCCAAAATTTAAAACAACAAAATGAATGAAAAATACCTGATTGAGGAAAGAAGATACAGGGAAATTTTAAATTTAAATCCGTTTAATGCAGAGGCACATTTCAATCTGGGAAATTTATTGTTTGTCCAGGAAAAATTCGAAGAAGCGGAAAAGGCATACGGAGAAGCAATAAAATACAATCCGAAATTTGCAGACGCACATAACGCTATGGGAAAACTATTGGAGGTTTATGCCGAAAAGCCGAGGGTAAAATTCACAACAGAGTGGAATTCAGAAATTATATTGCCAAATCCGGAAAAATTTAAGGAAGCGGAAAATTTCTATAAAGCGGCAATTGCAATAAATCCTTACTATCTTGAAGCCCATAACAATTTAGGGAGTTTACTCTTTAAATTGGGGCGATTGGATGAGGCAAAGAAGGAATATGAAAAAATTTTAAAATTTTTGCCTCGATTTATAGATGCGCATTACAGTTTAGCAGTTATATTTCTTGATGAAGAAAATTTTGAGCTTGCCGAAAGAGAATTCACAAGATGTATTGAGCTCAATCCGAATTTTGCAGAGGTGTATGAAATTTTAGGTACGATTTTACTTCAAACAAAAAGGACAAAGGATGGCTTGAGATATTTGGATAAAGCAGGTTTCTTAAAGCCAGAATTAAAAAAGGAAATTGAAGAAATTAAGGAAGGAATGAGGTAAATTTAAATTTACAAATTTAAACAAAAACAAATTTCAAATATATTTTAAACAAAAATAGGGTTGAACAGAATTATTCGTTAAATTCAATTGTTATTGCATCGTTTGTTGGTGTCTATACCCATTTGATATTGGACTCATTTATGCATAGCGATATGAATCCGTTCTGGCCAATAAAAGGAAATCCTTTGTTGGGAATAATAAGCAATTCGTTAAGTTTTGACATAAGTGTTGCTGGATTTTTTGTTGGAATAGTAATTTACCTATTTCACCTATTAAAGAAAAAAGAATAAAGAATGAAAATTTAAACTTGAAATTTTAAAATATACTATGGATATTTTATTTCCCGGCAGATTCAGCATTTTAACAAAAATTCACGAAGGCATAATCAGGCACATATTAGATAAGTATGCTGCCGAAGGAAAATTGTACATCGGCTTGCGAATAATCGTTGATGAAAATTTCACAAATTACGATAATCCTTTTACATTCTACGAAAGAAAAGAAATGTTCAGGAGTGTCTTTGGCGAAGAAATTGCAAACGGAAAAATTTCTGTTGTTCCGCTTAAATACGGATTAAATATAAGAAAAGATATGAATGAAATTTGCGGAAAGATAATACATGTTTATACAAGGGAGAAAATATGGGCTTACGGTTGTAAATTTTTGGGCGTTCCGACGATATGTGAAAACAGGGAGGGATTTTCAGCAACAAATATAAAGGAAAAAATTTACGAAATTTTAAGAAAGCAAGACAAATTGCCTGAGTATGTAGAGGGAATTGATGTCCGACTATTAAATTTTATGAATAATGAACAGATAATAAATCGCCTGAAAAATTTTGCGGCGCATCCGGATAAAAACAGAGATAAATTCGGGCTAAAAAAATGGTTAAGGATACTTGCGGAAGGGAAATAACGCTTATGCGACTTTCGGTTACACAAAAATGCAATTTAAATTGTCTGTATTGTCACAGAGAAGGTGAAACAGAAAAAAATGAAATACAAAATGGAAACGAAATTTCTGCCTCTGAAATAAAAAGAGTTGTAATGGTGGCATCAGAATTAGGAATAAAGAAGATCAAAATAACAGGGGGAGAGCCATTATTGAGGAAAGATATTGTTGATGTTGTTAAGGAAATTTCAGATGTTAAGGGCATTGTTGATATTTCAATGACTACAAATGGATTTTTTCTGAATAAATTTGCTTATCAGCTGAAAAGTAACGGATTAAACAGAATAAATATTGGCTGCGATTCACTGTCATCAAGCATTCTTCAAAAAAACATAAAAAACATAGAAGAAGGCATAAAAAGTGCGGCAGATGCCGGCTTAAATCCACTCAAGATAAACATGGTCGTGCTAAAAGGTATAAATGATAGTGAAATAAACAATATGATTGAAATTTCAAAAAAATATAGTGCGATACTGCAGTTAATAGAACTTATTCCGACAAATAAAGTTTTCTTTACCCAATTTTTCTTTTCACTTGAAGGCATTGAAAAGGAACTTGAAAGAAAAGCAAATAAAATTTTTGTCAGGGATGTAAATTTCAGGAAACAGTACCTTGTTGATGGTGTGGTTGTTGAGGTTGTAAGGGCGTATTTAAACAGAAATTTCTGTAAAAACTGCAGGAAGATACGAATCACAAGCGACGGATTTATAAAACCCTGCTTAATGAGAAACGATAACTTGGTTAAGATAAATTTTAACAGCGATGAAGCAATTATGAAATCACTTCTGGAAGGCATAAATAAGAGGGAAATTTATTACAAATAACTGAGGTTTTATTATCAGAACAACACTTGTTAAATTTATATCCGAATACAACGTTAAAAAGGACTATAAAAATATCTAAAATTTAATATGGATTCACTGAAAGTAAAAACAGCAAAAAATATTGGAATCGTGTACGGAGCAAACATGATAAGTATGCTTTTTGGATTAGTTACAATAACAATACTCGCGAGATTACTCACACCAGAGGATTATGGTCTTGTTGCTTTAAGCGGAATCATCTTAGCGATTGTATTATTATTCCAGGACCTTGGGCTTGGAGCAGCATTAGTTCAGAGACAAAAAGACATTGATGAAGCAACAAATGTTGTTTTTTACTCAACAATTCTCATTAAATTTATTCGCTCTTATGTTGATTTTCACTGATAGAGATAAACACATTGTTGAAGTTTTGCAAATTTTAAAATTCAAGCACAAATTCAAATATAAATCCAAGTTCAAATACACTATAAAATGCAAAACACAAAAGTTCAATGTTCATAGGTATATGAGCGATTAAAAATTAGGCTCATATTTTTAAGAGAGTGATACGCTTAAAATGATGTTAAAATTTTCAAAAATTGTCGATTTTTTAGATATTGTAAAAAGTACAAAAAAATAATGATCTTATTAATGGCTTGCGACACTATTTCAATATAATTATGAGGTATATAATTTATAACAAATATAATTAATCACTCTTTAAGAAATATGAGCCAAAAATTAAGTGGAATGAAAGCGATGAAATTTTGTACGGAAGATTTATTTTGCTGCGGGATAATGAAACATTCAGTGAAAATTTTACCTTTACCGCAAATATTAAAAATACTACGCAAAACACGGTCAAAGACAATAAAAAGCTGGAATTTTTACTATATAAAGACGATAATAGCGAAATTTACAGGAGGTTGCATTTGTGGATAGATGTGAAAATTTAAAAGTTCCCTCCATAGAAGGAAACTTTTGTCTTTTATTTCCCTCCATATAGATTTATTTTCTCATAATCCAATTTTTATATATTTTTATATATTTTTATAACCTAAATTTTTATTATTTATTTGTTCTTATTTATTTGTTCATTTATTTGTTATTATTATAAAATGGTGCCAAGAGATATATGGATTGAAATAATAAAAGACTTTCAACAGAGGGAATTACCTGACATTATTGAAAGAGATGTTAAAATTCCAACAGATATTCCAATAAAAAGAGTAATTACTATTATTGGTCCGAGAAGGGCTGGAAAGACATACATCATGTTTCAACTGATAAAACAGATAAGCAAAAAAATTCCCGAAAACATGATTCTTTACATAAATTTTGAGGATGATCGTCTGATAAATGCTGATGTTAAGGACTTGAGGAATATGCTTGACATATTTTACGAAATTTATCCCGAAAACAAAAATAACAAGGTTTATTTGTTTTTTGATGAAATTCAGAATATTGAAAACTGGGAGAAATTTACAAGGGCAATAATGGATTCGGAAAAAGTGCAGCTCTTTGTTAGTGGTTCGTCCTCAAAAATGTTAAGTGAAGAAATAGCAACATCATTGAGAGGAAGAGGTCTAACCTATAAAATACTGCCATTTTCCTTTGCAGAAATATTAAAAGCAAAAAATTTTGTTCCTGAAAAATTCTTATCATCAGGCGATAAGGCAAGGTTACTAAATTACCTGGATGATTATTTGTATTATGGAGGTTATCCTGAGACAGTACTACTTCCACAGGAAAGAAAAAAAATAATAGGAGAAATATTAAACACTACAATATACAGAGATATAATTGAAAGACACAACATAAGAAACATAAAGATTGCAAAAATTATGCTTAATCATTTGTTCACTTCAACAATATTTTCCGTGAATAAATTTTACGGTTTTTTGAAAACAACAGGGTACAAAGTTAGTAAGAATACAATATATAATTATTTTGAATATTTTCGCGACTCACTCGTGGTTTATCCGTTAAGAAAATATTCAGCAAGTTATAGAAAAATTGAGTCATCTTTGCCTAAAATTTATTTGATAAGCAACGGCTTACTTTCTGTTACGGACATCACAGACAAAGGACGACTCATGGAAAATCTCGTTTTTGTTGAATTAATGCACAATAGCTTTAAACCAAATGAAAACATTTTCTACTATCTAACAAGTTCTGGTAAAGAAGTAGATTTTGTGATTGTTGAAAATAAAAATGTAAAGCAACTGATTCAGGTTTGCTATGATTTAAGCGATTACAATACAAAGGAAAGAGAAATGTCTGCATTGATTAGATGTAGTGATGAATTAAAATGTAATAATTTACTGATAATAACTTATGATTATGAAAATTTAGAAAATTTTGATGGAAAAAAGATAAATTTTATTCCCTTGTGGAAATGGTTGCTGAAAATTTAAAATTTCCTTCCATAGAGGGAAACTTTTGTCTTTTATTTCCCTCCATATAAAATTTAAATATCCAACAAAAATTTAAAATCAGAAAATTCTTCTGTCTGCTCTTCTTCGTTTACTTCAACCTTGCGGACATACGAAAACAAAGGTCCTTTTTTGCATAATTTTATAATTTCACCAATACTTTTTTCATCTCCTTGAAAAACCGCCTCAACCTGCCCGGCTCTTTCACCGTTGCAGATATTTTTGACAAAGCCCTTTAAATTTAGTTCTTTTGCATTCTTTTCAACAAACCATCTGAACCCGACACCCTGTACAATTCCCGAAACAAAAACACGAACTCTTTCCATATTAAAATTTTTGAATGTCTTGTTAATTATATTTACAAAAATTATATGCTTACAAAATTAAAATTTAACAAAAATTAAAATTTAACAAAAATTAAAATTTAACAAAAATTTAAAGTGGAAATAGATGATGAAATTTTAACCGAATTTTATGACAATAGGTATGCGGTTCAGGGAATGCTTATATATAAAAAAAATGCATTGCTCGTTGTCAGGGAGATTCAGAAAATTTTGGAGGAAAAGTTAGAAAAAGCAGGACACGAGCCAGTATTATTTCCTGTTTTAATTCCTGAGGATATTTTAAAGAAGGAATCAGAACACATTAAGGGCTTTGAAACAGAGGTCTTTTGGGTTACGGAAGCTGGAAATAACAAGCTTGACAAAAAACTCGCCCTGCGGCCGACATCGGAAACACCTATTTATACAATGTTTTCACTGTGGATAAGAAGCCATAGAGACTTGCCGATGAAGGTTCATCAGACCTGCGCTGTGTATAGATATGAAACAAAGCAGACAAGACCTTTAATAAGAGGAAGGGAATTTTTATGGAATGAAGGACATTCTGCTTTTAAAAATTCAGAGGATGCCGAAAAGAATGTAGAAGATATAATAAAAATTTACGGTGATTTGCTTAATGAATTGTGCATTCCGTACAGAATCCACCGAAGGCCCGAATGGGATAAATTTCCCGGTGCGTCTTACACACTCGCTTATGATACAATAATTGACGGCAAAATTTTACAGATTGCGACAATTCACAACCTGAGCGAGAAATTTTCAGAGGCATTTGATATAAAATATGAAGATGAAGAAGGTAACCATAAATTTGTGCATTTAACCTGCTATGGACCAAGTTTTGGAAGATTGCTGGCGTCCGTTCTTAACATTCATAAAGATGATGCGGGATTAAAATTTCCTGCAAAATTTGCACCGGTACAAATAGTGATTGTCCCAATATTCGCAAAAGGAAATAAAGAAGGAGTTATAGATTATTGCAGAAAGATAAAGGAAAAATCGGATAAATTCAGGGTTGTATTAGATGAAAGCGATAAAACACCAGGAGAGAAATTTTATTATTGGGAGAAAAGAGGGGCGATGCTGCGAATTGAGGCGGGACCAAGAGACCTTGAAAATAATGAAGTTGTTGTAGTAAGGAGAGACACGAAAAAAAAAGAAAAAATAAAAATAGCGGAATTAACTGATGAAAAAATTGCCGAGATTTTTAAAGACATAGATAAAAATTTAAGAGAAAGTGCAGACAGGAAATTTAACGGAGCAATTTTTAAGGCAAACACAATTGAAGAAGCGAAAGCTCAAATTGGAAAGGGAATTATTGAAATAGGATTGTGTAAGGATGAAAAATGTAAAAATGAAATTGAAACATACGCGAGTGTGCTTGGGACAGAAGAAAAGAAAGAAAAATGTATTGTGTGCGGCAAAGAGGGAAAGGTTGCTTATATAGGAAAGACATATTAATGATAAAAATAAATTTTAAAATTTTTTAAATTTTATACAAAAATAACAAAAATAACAAAAACAAAATGGCAAGTCAAAAAATTGGAATTATCGGATTCGGAAGGATGGGTCAAACAATAGCACGACTTACAAAAGATAAAAATTTTGAAATTTCATGTGTATTTGATGTTAAAAATGTCGGAATAAATGTCGGAAATTTTATCGGGACGGAGAGCAAGGTGACTATCAGCAATATCGCTGATTTGGATAAAATTTTAAAGCAAACAAATCTAGATGTTGTTATTGATTTCAGTAATGCCAGTGCATGTATTGAAAATTTAAAAATAGTTGCAAAAAATAAAATAAATGCAGTAATCGGAACTACGGGTTTTAATGAAAAAGAGAAAGAGGAATTAAAAAAAATAATAAAAGTAAGTAATATCGGAGCGGTTATAAGCCCGAATATGAGTGTAGGTGTAAATATATTTTGGAAATTGATTGAAGATGCCGGAAATTTATTAAATGACTATGATGCTGAAATTGTTGAAGCACACCACATAACAAAAAAAGACAAACCGAGCGGAACCGCATTAAAAATGAAGGAAATTTTAGAAAAAATTTATGAAAAAGAAATACCTGTACATTCAATAAGAATCGGAGGAATTGTCGGAGAACATACCGTAATGTTCGGAAATCCGGAGGAGGTTATTGAAATAAAGCATACTGCAATTTCAAGAGATACATTTGCAATGGGAGCATTAAGAGCTACAGAATTTATAAATAAAAAGAAAGGAATTTACAATATGAAGGATGTGATTGGGATTTAAGCGATAAAAAGAAAAAACCAAAATCAAATGATTAAAATAAAAATAGATAATTTAAAGGATGCCGCACTTGGATCAATAATTGCAATGGCTGTATTTGCACTTTTTATCTGGTTAGGATTTGCCAAGATTCCGGAATCACCGACCTATCCTTTATTTATCAAAGGGGCGGATGCTGTGGTAATTATGGGAGCAATAATATTCATATTGCTCGTATTACTGAAATTCAGGTTTCGCAAGAAGTAAAATTAATTATCGTAAAATTGTGATGCTCTATTATTTATCTTTTTAAAATAAAACCCCGGCATATCCTACATAAGACTCCATTCCATATTGCGGAAATACATCATAACTTGTTGCATATTTGATTAAATTTCCCTTTTTACTTCCTAAAATTTTTGCCGCTGCAATTATCGCCGATATTGCACCCGGTCCGCACGCATTCATGTTTTTATTTGCTTCTTCTATTATTTTGTCATATTCCAGATTGAGCATTAAATTTATAATCTTTTTATCATTTACTTCCTTAACCCATTTTAATGCATCGGTTCCGCAGCCCTTTGGAGTAAAATCATAATTCAGGCCATAATGTGTCAAATCGCTTGTTCCGACAATAATTATATTTTTTTGCCTTTCTTCCTTTTCTTTTTTGACAATATTTCCGACAATTTCTCCAAGTTTGATGGCATCATCACTTATTACAGGCATTATCGTAACTATTTTTGCATTCGGAAATAAAAATTTTATGAATGGTAATTGAACTTCTATTGAGTGTTCGTTTGCATGAGCGTTAGAATTGTCTTCAACATAAATTTTTCCTTCTTTTAAAATTTTTCCTGCTAAATTTTCATCAATTTCAATCTCTCCGAAAGGTGTTTTCCATTTGCCTTTGCTTATAATTGCCGACTTTGAAATGTATGCACTGTGATTTGCACCAAATAAAATAAAGGTATCTGCATCTTTATTGAACTCCTTAATTGCATTGAATACACTAAATGAAATTTTTCCTGAAAATACCCATCCTGCGTGTGGCACAATTCCTCCGACTGCATTTTTAAAATTTACATTTGGCTTGTAAACATCTTTTTCCATCTCAGCAATCATTTCTTTACATTCGTATTCGGTTCCAGGATAAAAACTTCCTGCAAAACGCATTGGTCTGCTCATTTTAATAATTTAATAATATTTAAATTTTAAATGTAATCTGTTTTTGTTTTTAGAATGACAAAATTTTATTCTTTTTTGCCAGTTCAATATAAGTTAATGCATTTTGTTTTATATATTCAATTTCATCGTCGGTTAATTTTCGGATGACCTTTGCGGGAATTCCATAAACAAGCGAATTTTCAGGAATAACCTTATTTTCCGTAACTATTGCTCCTGCTCCGATTATGCAGTTCTCTTTTATTTCAGCACCTTCCATTATTATTGCACCCATTCCGATTATGCATTTATCTGAAATTTTGCACCCGTGAATTATTGCTCCGTGTCCGATACTCGCATAATCGCCGATAAGGACATCATTGTGTTCGGCATGAATAATACAGTTATCCTGAACATTTGAAAATTTTCCCATTATAATTTTCATTCTGTCGGCACGCAAAACCGCATTATAAAATACGGATGAATTTTCACCGATATTCACATCTCCGATAATTTTTGCTCCGTCCAAAATAACTGCTGTTTTATGAATTTTTGGCTGCATTTTAAAATTTACAAAATTTAATTGATATTCTAATTATAGATTATTTTTTAAACAAAATTTTAAACACAAAATTTTAAACATAAAATTTTAAACACAAAAATTTTAAACAATGAAAAAAATTTATTCATTTTTGGAATTATGTAGGCCTTTTACATCCGCATTAACTTCACTTGCCGTTGCCGCTGCAATATTAATTGAAACGGGAAGTAATATAAATTTGTATTTGAATGTAATGTTAATTGCAATTGTTGCCGTCTTTCTTTTTTCATCTGCTGGAAATGTCTTAAACGATTATTTTGACAGAGAAATTGATAAAATAAATCATCCGGAAAGACCGCTCCCCTCAAAAAGAGTTAATGCAGGCGATGCGTTAAAATTTTCAGCCGTCTTATTTTTACTCTCATTGCTGCTTGCGGTTTTTTTAAATATCTTTTGTATCGCAATTGCTTTGCTTGCCTTTACTTTTCAGATTTTGTACGAATTGAAATTTAAAATGCATTATTTATCAAAAAATTTCACAATTGCATTTCTTACAGGAATGTTGTTTGTGTATGGTGGTGCGGCAGTAAAGGGCTTTGATATTCTGACAATAAGTCCGAGTATGATATTTGCAATCCTTGCGTTTTTGGCAATATTTGGAAGAGAAATTATAAAAGATATTGAAGATTTTAAAGGCGATGCAAACCGTCTTACTCTGCCAAAGAAAATTGGAATAAAGAAATCAGGAATTGTTGCAGCTATATTTTTATTGCTTTCTATTGCACTTTCTCCAGTTCCTTATATATTTTTAAAATTTAACCTCGCTTATGTTTTTATGGTTTCTGTTACTGATTTAATGTTCATTTACTCTTTAATTATTCAGTTTAAAAATCCAAAAAATGCAAGAAAAATCATAAAGCTCGGGATGCTGATTGCTTTACTTGCGTTTATTATCGGAAAATTTTAATGTTTTTTAAAAATAAAAATAATAAAAGCAATAACTATAAGAGCAATTGCCGCAATCAAATACAGGTTTGAACCAATATTTTTAACAAAATTTTGATATTGATTTGAAATTTCATTCCATGCATTGCCTGTCTTATTATCCTTGTTGCCAATAACATTAACGGTAACCTCTTTACTGTCCGAAAAGTCCCTGCCGGTGCATTTTGCAGTTAATATAAAATTTTGAGTAGGATATTCAATCTCATACTTTAAAACATAGTCCGCACCTTTTTCAACAACAACGGTTTCATTTACGCATTTTAATGTATTTTTATTTCCTTCATTTTGAGTATTTCCTTCATTTTGATTTCGTGTGCATATTTCAACTATAACCTCGCTGTTGTTTTCCTCATTTAAATTTTTCAGTTCAACTTCCTTTGTGGATGTATTTATTCTTTCAATCACAACACCATTATAGATATTTCCCATTTTATCTGTATCAGCGGTAAAATTTGTTGTTAAGTTCAAATCATTGCATCTGACATTTACACTATAAAAATATAAAAAATTTCCTTCCCGTTCCGGAACAAAAACTTTAAAAGTTATATTCTTTTTTTCATAAGGTAATAAATAGAAAATTTTTTCATCGGTATCCGCCTTTAATGACGACGAAATTTTGCATACTCCGAATACATAAAAATTTTTGCTGTTTGTTAGTTCGGCATTAATTGGCATAGTAGAATTTTTTCCGGTTAAATTTTTGTTAATGATTTTTCCGCTTATTAAATTTTCATCTTTTAATGTTATAAATTTTGCATTTATCGTTCCCATATGCAAGACATTTTTTCCGAGAAATTTCAATTCAACTTTGATTCCCCTTGCTTCATTATCGCTGTAAATTGCTATATGCGATGCATCAGCAGGAAATTGTCCGAAAGTTGGGTCTATCGGAATCCATTGCTCATTAATAAAAACCTCTGCATAAGCGTGTCTTTCAAATCCCTTGTTAGTAGAGGCAATTCCTCCGACTGCCCTTGTGGGAATTCCAACGCTTCTGCACATTGCTACGAATAAATTTGTATAGCCCATGCAGGTAGCTCTCTTGGACCTAAACACATCCCTTGCAGATAAAATTTCCGAATTGTAATCATAAGTAAGGTAATCATGAACAAATTTTGCAATTTTAAAGACCTTGAGCGCATCTTCAATGTCTTTATTATCATTATAACTATTATAATTATTATAACTATCATTGGCAGAGGTTATTTCTTCTGCCTTTTTCTTTATTTCTTCGTTCCATTCAACATTTCCTCTGCTGATAATAAAATTTTGTATTTCTGAATCATTTCCTTCATTATTGCTTTCATTATTAAATTTAATTTCGTAAATTTTTTTCTCAACAATGAAATTTAACGAATAGTTATTTGCAGAACCGACATTTATTTTTATTGTTTCTTTTCCATTACCTTTTTCAATTGAATAATTTTGAACAAACTGAATTTTTAAAATTTTTTGTGTTTTGTCTGTTAAAGGCATCTCGGTAATTAAGGTTATATCTTTTACATTTTCCTTTTCAAAATTTCCTTCATAAGTTATATTTATGGTAGAATGTGTAATTTCAGCAGATGACCAGGATAGCATAGCGGTTGTTAAGAGCAAAGTCAAAATCAGCCAAAAAGAATTTTCTCCGAAATTATCCATTTTTATTGTAAATTATTTTCTATAATTAGTATTTCATTCATAATTTGTAAATAAATTTTATACAATTAATGTCACAAACAATATTAAATTTTATACAATTAATGTCACAAACAATATTAAATTTTATCATATATAAATATGGAAACAGAAAAAAAATTAATCGTTGATGGGGTTAGAGTTGACGGGAGAAAATGGGACGAATTACGGGATATAAAAATGAAGGTGGGAGTCCTGAAAAATCCAGTGGGCTCGGCATCGATTGAATGGGGAAAGAATAAGGTTATTGCAGGTGTTTATGGACCAAGAGAGGTAATTCCAAAATTTGAAGAAGACTCAACAAAAGCAATCTTAAAATGTGAGTACAATATGGCACCGTTCAGTGTTGAAGACAGAAAAAGACCGGGTCCTGACAGAAGGTCGGTTGAAATTTCAAAGGTAATAACCGAAGCACTATCTTCCGTAGTACTATTGGAAGAATTCCCGAATACGCAGATAAATGTATATATTGAAATTTTGCGGGCGGATGCCGGAACGAGAATTGCAGGAATAACCGCTGCCTCATTGGCACTGGCAGACGCAGGAGTTCCGATGAAGGATTTGGTTGCCGGATGCACATCGGGAAAGGTTAATGGTGAAATTGTTCTGGATTTATGCAAAGAAGAGGACAATTACGGTGATTGTGATTTACCTGTTGCAATTATTCCAAAAAATAAGGAAATTGTATTGTTGCAAATGGATGGGATTTTGACAAAGGAAGAATTTAACAAAGCGTTTGATTTGGTAGTTGATGGTGCTATGAATGTTTATGAAATGCAAAAGAAGGCGTTGTATGAAAAGTATAAAAATAAAGATGTGTAGGTGAGTCGGTTAAGAGTTATGGATTATGTGCCATAAGAATCAGGGACAAAATTTATTTAATGTAACTATTCAGAGGGTACAAAAATTTACTGAAAATTTATAAATAAATTTTCAATCTTAAAAAATATTTCAAATATTTTTTAATACCTGCGATTTTCAAACTTGTTTGAAAATACACGAACGAAGTGAGCGTAAAATTTCAAAAAATACCAAAAAGTCAAAAAATTTACCTTTAATTTTTTGGGTGGCTGAATAGTTACTATTTAATTTTATATTATAGTAAATTTATCAACTTTTGTCTTAAATTTATTATATTTGTAAATCCTTTACTATATAATATGTCCCTGTTCCATATTGATTTTAAATTTTACACCTTTTCTTTTCCCCGTCCGAAATCATCTTCAAATCTTTCAATATCGTCCTCTCCGAGATATTCGCCGATTTGCACCTCCATTATTTCTAAAGGTACCTTTCCCGGATTTTCTATTCTGTGAGTGAATCCCGAAGGAATGAATGTACTTTCTCCGTTTCTTAAAAACATTTCTTTGTCGTCAACAACAATTTTAGCCATTCCTCTGACAACTATCCAGTGTTCACTTCTGTGATAATGCATCTGCAAACTCAGTCGTTTTTTCGGCAGAACAACAATGTGCTTTATTTTATACCTTTCTCCCTCCTCTAACACCGTATACTGGCCCCAGGGTCTGTAAGCTGTTTTATCCGTAATTGCCCTTTCATCTCCTTTATTTTTTAAAATTTTAAAAATTTCCTTAACTTTTTGCGTTTCTCCTCTTTTAGCAATCAACAAAGCATCTCCCGAGTCAATAACCACTAAATTTTCAACCCCTACCAGTGCTGTTAGTCGCTTTGTTATGACTAAATTTTTTGAAGAATCAACGGCAATA
Organism: Candidatus Altarchaeum sp.; assembly: GCA_018260755.1. GTDB lineage: Archaea > Altiarchaeota > Altiarchaeia > Altiarchaeales > Altiarchaeaceae > Altiarchaeum. The sequence goes on from JAGTWP010000005.1 coordinate 20,995, forward strand.
AATTCCCCCCTTCCTGCATTTTCATCTTTATTTTTATCATAAACATCATACATCGCATCAAAACTTCCCAAATCATTCCACGAGGTATTTAAAGGAACAACAGATACATTTTTTGCTTTTTCAATAATTCCGTAATCAACCGAAATTTCAGGAATTTTTTTATAAATTTCCACTAAACTGCCGCTGCTTTCAAATGCGGTGTAAATTTCAGGAGTCAGATTTTTTACGGCTTCTGTGAAAATTTTTGTATTAAATATAAACATTCCGCTGTTCCATAAATATCCCTCCCTAACATACTTTTTTGCCGTTTCCAAATTTGGCTTTTCCTTAAATTCTTTAACTTTAAAGGCCTTATTTTGAAAATCAGCAGATTTTGAAAATCTCCGAACATCAGTGAGGTGATGTTCTCCTTCTTTTGTTGCTTTTCCGATTCCTATGTAACCATAACCGGTATGCGGTGTCTTTGGATTTATTCCAAAGGTTACTAATTCATAATTTGCTAAATTTTCTCCTATTTTAAATGCCTCAGTATATGCATCGTTTGTATTTATAACATGGTCGGATGGAATGACTTCTACATTGCAGTCACCGTAAATTTCTTTAATCGTTTTTATTCCGAAATAAATTGCTGGAAGTGTGTTCTTTCCTGACGGTTCGAGAAGAATATTTCTTTCGGGAATGCTTATATTGATTTCTTTTAGCTCATCCAGAACCCTAAATTTATAGTCCTTATTTGTTACGATAAAAATTTCATCTTCCTGCGAAAATAATTTTGCCCTTTCAACGGTTCTCTGGAAGAGTGATTTGTCATCAAAAATTTTTATAAACTGCTTCGGAAGCTGCTCCCTGCTTAATGGCCATAGGCGGGTTCCTTTTCCCCCGCATAATATTATTGTTTTCATCTGAATTTATTAATTTATGGATTTATTAATTTAAATTTATTAAATTTTTAAACAAATTAATTTTAGTTAAATTTAATCCCTATCTTTTTAAAGAAATCTATTAGATTTAAGCATTGGATATTAAAATAATTTGCAATATATGGGATGTGGTTTTCAGCATTCTTTTCATCTGTTACAATAATTATAGGTGCTTTATTTGTTTTCTCACAAATACTTAATGCTATTAACAATGGATCTGCCCAAGATTCATCTTTCTTCATTTTAGTTTTCCAATACACAAAGTCATATTTTCCTTCGATTTGATGAAATTTTTGGGTTTGGTAATTATCAATATCTTTAAACATTTTTTTATTTTGTTTGCACCACTGGTATATTGTGTCCTTTCTTTTTTCGATTTCTTTATATACATCTATATGTGAAATAAGCTCATCTCCCTTCACTATACTTTCTAATTTTTCCCATATAGCGGGGAATATCTCCCTAGGATACCCTGGGTATCTTGTGAGATATATTAAAGTACTTGTATCTATGCAATAGCGAAATATTGGAAATAACCTATCTTGTTTCTCCATTTTCATCACGTAGTAATAAGTTTCTCGGCATATTTTGTTTTTAAACCCAAGATGCTTGAGGCCTCGTAAAAAGTAATAAGTTGTTTGTTGTATGCGTATCTTATCTCTTGAAGGGGCAAGTTCCCTATTCTATTCAAAAAAACCTTATCCCAATTTCTCCGTCCAAACCTTTTTTGCTTTATCTCTTTCCCTCTATTCTTCTTAAACGCCTCATATTTTTTTCTTTCAATATACCCGAATTCTAAAAGCCGAAGCATAATTACTTGCTTACTTACACCGTATATTTCACTAAGTGGATTAATGGATTTTTCATTAATTTGTCCAAACTTTTGAACTTCAATTTTCAGATCTGCCGATGGAACTAAAAACTCAGCAGAAAAATTATTACAATAAAATTCTATATCTTCCTTTTCTTGTTCAAGATCTGATGAACAGATGCCAGCATTTTTTTTAAGTAGATGACAAACTTCGTGAAACAGAGAAAACAGTTTTATTGGGGGTTTATCATCTTCATTCAGGACTATAACTGAAATATCAGAAAGGATGCTGAAGGCTCGGACATCCTCTGCTTTCAATGGATATTCTATAATTATAATAGCTAAAGTCTCATCTAAAACTTTTTTGTAATGTTCTAAAGTCGCTTTAGGGTTTTGGGACTTCATAAGTTTAATATGTAAATATTTTTTAAACTCCTTTGCTAATTCATCAGCTTTCAATTTCTCTGAAAATGATGGAATTTTGCTTCTTTTCTTACTTAATTCTTTAATTTCTTCAGAAAGATATTGTGCTCTTCTTTCAGCTAAATATACCTGAGTGGTTAATCTTTTCTTGCGATTAATCCTGTAATCAACCAATTTTGGAAGTTCCGGGATGTAATCCGAGAAAAATGCAGCAAGTGGACGTTTATATATATCTGCAAGTTTTTTAATCTGGATTAAAGTAAATGCTGCTCCGTCTCTTTCTACAGCTTCAATTTTTTCCTTGCTTGTTTTAAGTTTTTTAGCAACATCTTCAATGCTGTATCCAGATGTTTCCCGAAGTGCCTTTAACACATACGGAACCAATTTAATCTTAAAATTTTTCTTTTCTTTCATTTTTGTCTCATCCTTTATAGATTATGATTAAATTTTTAAGTTAAAATTTTATTAAAACCACACATTCAGCCCCTTTTGTCTTGACTCTTCCTTTACCTTTCTTAATTCGTCTAATCCGTTCTTCACTCTTTCACGCGAAAAATCGTGTTCGTTACACAAAATTTTAAAAATTTCATCCTCGTCGTAGTCCTTAAATTCAATATTATACCCATCGGTTACATTCGGATTCGTAAAAATTTTTCTTATCTCGTCAATGTCAAAGTTAAATTTTTCCGTTGGAAATTTCCCGCTTTTTACTATTTTAAGTGCTGTTTTCGGTCCTATTCCTTTAACTCCGTCATTAAAATCAGTTCCGACCAAAATTCCGATATCTATCAGCTGCTCTCTTGTAATTCCCAAATTTTTAAGCACATCTGCTAAATTTAACATCTCTAATTTTTTGTCTCCGGTAAATGTTAAATTTCTCAATGTCTTCGGAGCACCGAATAGCAATGCATCATAATCCTGCGTTGCAACCGCATAAACATCTCCTTTTTTACAGATATGTGCACATAGTGCCTCTCCGTCATTAATTGCCTGAACGCAGGGAATTCCCATCGCAGTCAGTAAATTTTTTGATTCTGCAACCATCTCCCCGGTCAGTGTTGATGTTCTTTTCGCAAATTTTCTCGCATCTTCCAGATTACCTTTTGCTATTGCCACTTTCCAATTCTCTTTTGCCGCTTCCTTTGCAATACTTCTTTTTTCCAGTGTTTTAAATTTTAAATCAACCGGTTTTCCGTCAAAGACATATACTGGCTTTATCCCGAATTTCATCAGTTTTATTGTTCTGTAAAAAAGTCCCGACAAATGCGAAGTTATATTGTCGTGAGAGTCCTTTAAAGATGTGCCATCGCTCTGTCTTAGGGCAGATAAAAACTGATAAATTGCATTAAATGCGTCAATTGCTATTAGTTTATTTCGCAATTCCGAAATTTCTATTATCTTTGGTTTAACTATGTCTCTTAAATCAACACCCATTTTATGATTTGTAAAATTTATTTATGAAAATTTATTTTGAAAATTTATTTATGAATTTAAAATTTTGTATATTGAATTTAAATATTGAATTTAAAATTTAATATATCTTTCATAATTAATAAACAGTAATAAAATTTTAAAATGGCCGAAGAAACAAAAGATGTAAAAGGGGAAAAGATTGAGGAAAAAACAACAGATACAAAAGAAGAGACCTCTAAGTGTGAAGAACCTGAAGAGAAAGAAGGATTTAGCAAGGAAAAATTGTACGGAGTTGGAATGGTTGTTGCAGGTATTGTGATTTTTGCTGCAGTGGCAATATTGTATGCAGGATTTTTGGATTTGATTATTAAAGGAATTGTATTGGGAGTAGCAGTTGCAGCAATCGGACTGATTTTGTTAGGAATTGTCTTTGCATTATACGCATAAGACCCGCATAAGACCAGTAGAAACAAGTACAAATATAGGACTTTAAATTTGTATGGACCCTTTTATTTATTTAATTTTTTTTCCTTTTTTAATTTTGATAATTGCTTTGAATAAAGTTAAAGCTCAATTTTTTTGGATATTTAATTACATCCTTACATTTATATGCTTTCTTACTTTATTTTTAAGCGGAATATTTCTTTTATCTGCTTCTTTATTTATTTCGGTTTTACTTATCCTCGCGGGACTTCTGATTTTATTGTTATTGCACGAAAAATTCAGGGAAAATTTAATAAAAATCGGACACCTGAATATTGAGTCCGAAAATCCCCGTCATTACTTTGCACTTCTGTTATTTTTGTGCATTCTTTTTGCAGCAGTTATTTCGTTCTTGTGGCTCACTGAAACAGGAGAGACAATATTCAAAACAGAAATTAACGCCCAGTTTAATATCCTGGATGTAGTGATTAATGAAATTTTTTATCTGGCAATTGCAATATTTGGCTACGGATATTTAACACGGAAAAATTTAACTGCAACATTAAATGACTTGGGAGTTAAAAAGCCAACTTCTTCCAATATTTTATTTGGGTTTACTGTGGGTATCGGATTGATTTTTCTCATTGTGGTTTTTACCTTGATTTTCCAGCAATTTGGATTTGCTGGAGAAAATACTGATGACTGGCTCAAAAATTTAATAAATGTCCAAAATGCATTTATTTTAGGACTTTCTGCTGGAATTTGCGAAGAAATTTTATTCAGAGGTGCCTTACAGCCAAAATTCGGAATAATCTTAACAGCATTACTTTTTGCATTCCTCCACATACAATATCCTGCGTTATGGATGCTCTTTATGATCTTTATAATAGGCATTATTTTGGGATATGTGAGAAAAATTACAAATACGACAACTGCAATAATTGTTCATTCAACTTATGATGTTGTTCAGATGTTAATGCTGTGCTTTTTTGCGCTGGGATAAATTTAGTTCCCTTTTATTTGGCACATAACCCCTATAAGCTTATAATCTCTCTTTTATTTTCTTCTTCAAATAACTTTGCCCCGTTCCTCTTAAATTCTTTCATAACTATGTGCGTGTTTGTGCCGATAACTCCTTTTTTTGTTGCAATCTTTGCAGTAACGAATTCTGAAATTTCATCCATATTTTTCGCTTCTATATAAATATGAACATCATAGTCCCCGGTTACGACAAAAACATCCTTAACCCTGCTGTCCATTGAAATTTCCTTACAAAATTTTGCAAACCCATCTCTTTCCTGAGGAATAACTTTTATTTGAAGGATTGAAGAAATTTTTTCCTTATTTATTTTTTTCCAGTTAATTATTGACTTAAAACCCATTATTATGCCTTTGTTTTTTAAATTATCTATTGTTTTCTTTACTTCGTTTTTAGTTATTCCAACCATATCGGAAATTGTTTCATCGCTAACTCTGGCGTTTTCCTCTAAAAGTTTTAAAATTTTGGTCTCTGTTTCGCTGTTTGTCGGTTTTGTATTTCTTTTTGATACCATGGTAAATTAATTTATTAATTTTAAATATATGAACGAAGTGAATTTATTTTAAATTTATTAAATTTGTTGAAGATATCTATAATTATTTTAAATTTTGTCCTGTTAAAAATTTTGCATTTAAAAATTTATCAACCTCTTCCTTGCTCAAATATTTCTTTTCAATAATTATTTCCTTAATACTCTTATTTGTTCTTTTCGCTTCTTTTGCGATTTCCGCACATTTATCATAGCCAAGTATCGGGTTTAATGCTGTTATCAAAGATAATGAATGTTCCGCATAAAATTTACATCTTTCTTCATTTGCTTTAATACCTTTAACTGCCTTTTCCGCAAATATATTTATTCCGTTTGTTAAAATTTTTATTGATTCAATTAAGGAATACGCAATTATTGGCATATGTGTATTTAGCTCCAATTGTCCCGCCGCGCACGAAGTTGTAATTGTCAAATCATTTCCAAAGACCTTAAAGCAGACCTGATTTATTGCCTCGCAAATTGAAGGATTTATTTTTCCAGGCATTATTGATGAGCCGGGTTCAACTGCCGGCAGGAAAATTTCACTAAATCCTGTATATGGACCGGAGTTAAGCAGCCGTAAATCATTTGAAATTTTGTTTAAATCAATTGCGAGCATCTTTAATGCAGAGGAAAAATTTGCAATATCTGTTAAGAACTGTACACTTTCAATTCCATTCTTTGCCGGAACAAAGTTTCTTTTCAAATAGAAATTTAAATGTTTAATTATAATTTCCCTGAATTTCGGAGGCGTATTTATCCCGGTTCCGATAGCATTCCCGCCTATTGCCAACTCCTCCAAAAATTTTCCGGCAAAATTTACCCTTCCAATATCCTTTTCAATTGCCCTGCTGTATGCCTGAAATTCCTGTCCAACCGTCATCGGGACCGCATCCTGTAAATGCGTCCTTCCCGACTTTAAAATATCCTTAAATTCATTGCCCTTATTAGAAAGCACATTTTCCAGATTTTCCAGCGCGCAGATTAAATTTTCACTCAATAAGTAAGCAGAAATTTTCATCGCACTCGGCATCACATCATTTGTTGATTGTCCTTTATTCACATCGTCATTCGGATGGATTATTTTTTTTCCGAAATTTTCCTTTTTATTTTCCAAAATTTCAACCGCAAGATTTGCAATTACTTCATTTATATTCATATTCAGCGAAGTTCCCGAGCCGGCCTGAAAAATATCAATCGGAAACTGAGATTTATATTTCTCAAAATTTTTTAAAATTTCCTCGGATGCATTGATAATTGTCTCTCCTTTTCCTTTGTCAATCGTCTCTAATTCCAGATTTGTCTTTGCACAGGAAATTTTCAGATAGATAATTGCCTTAATTATTTCTTCATGCATCACAATTCCTGAAATTTGGAAATTTTCAACTGAACGAAGAGTGTGAATTCCGAAATATGCATCGCCCGGAATATCCTTTTCTCCAAGCGAATCCTTTTCTATCCTGAATTTCATTTAGAGAAAATATTTAAAGAAAATTTATTGGATTTTTACTTTTTCCGCACATTCTCTGCAAATCCATATACCTTTTTCACCTTTTTTTTCTCGTTTTAAAATTTTTAATCTACCCTGAAGAGTTATATTAAATTCCTTTTTACATATTGCACATGTTCTTATCTTTTCTTTTTGAACCATTTTAAATTTTATTTTACTTTAAATTTTTTATTAAGTTCCTCAACAATTGCTTTTCCAAATTCCCTTGATGCCCACGGGCCATTAGCAGTAATTATTTTGCCGTCCCTGACAACCACCGTCTTTTGTAGAAAACTCTCATCGGCATTAATCGGAATACCACCTCCTGCAATTATATCTTTGTCCTGTCCGGGCCATATTGTTGCTTTTTTACCCTTTAAAATTCCTGTTTTGGCAAGAACTGCGCCAGATGCACAGATTGAAGCAACAAACATTCCTTTTTCTCCTGCATGTTTTATCAGATGAAGCACTTTTTCATCCTTTAAAAGATTCTCCCAGCCTGGGCTTCCACCCGGAACAACAACTGCAATAAAATTTTTATCTAAATTTTCTATTTCAATTTCATCAAATGTCTTATCTGCTTTTGTAGATGTTGGCATTCCGGGAATTGAGCGTGCGGGAACAATTTTCTGTTTTCCAGCAGTAATGACCTTAAATCCACCATTCTCAATTTCTTCCTTTGAGTAGAAATACTCCTCAGGTCTAAATCCGTTTCCTATAAGGTATAAAACATTTAATTCTTTTGCTTCGTTTGCCATTTTGAAAAATTTGAAATTAAAATTAGAATTTCTTTTATAATTTTTAGTTTATAATTTAATTTTATAAATTATGAAAAAAAGATAAAATATAAAATTTAAAAATGTCAATCAAAAAATTTACCCAATCGCTTAACATTGATAAACGTCTGTTTGAAGCGGATATCTGGAACACAACCTCACACAACTTAATGCTGGCAAAACAGGGAATAATTGAAAAAGATGTCGCTGGAGAAATAATCAAAAATTTAAAGGAAGCATTAAAGGAATTTAAAGAAGGAAACTTTAAATTTTCCGAGGAATTAGAGGATGTGCATATGAATATTGAAAGTTATGTTATTTCCAAAGGCGGTGAAAAATGCGGAGCAATGCATACTGCCCGCAGCAGAAATGACCAGGTTGTTACGGATACGAGAATTTTGGCAAGAGAAATAACTTTAAATACAATGGAAAATTTATTAAATTTATCTAATTCCCTGATTGACTTTGCAGAGAGAAGCAAGGTTATAATTCCGGGATACACTCATCTGCAGCAGGCAATGCCAACACTTGCATCTCACTGGATTCTTGCTTACATTGACGCATTTTTGCGTGACTTTGAGCGGTTAAATGGAGCATATAAAAGAACAAATTTATGTCCTCTTGGAAGTGCTGCATTTGCCGGCACAAGTTTTCCTACTGACAGAAATTTTACTGCAAAATTACTTGGCTTTGATGGTTTGATTGAGAATTCTCTTGATGGTGTAGCAAGCAGGGATTTTATTGCAGAAATTTTATCCTGTCTGGCAATTTTATCTGCTACTTTAAGCCGTTTTTGCGAAGAAATAATTTTATTCAATTCTTATGAATTTGGCCTCATTGAAATTTCACCCGAATGGACAACGGGAAGCAGCATAATGCCCCAGAAGAAAAATCCGGATATAGCAGAATTAACCCGCGGTAAAACAGGCAGAATTTACGGAGACCTTATCAACATTTTAACTCTGCTTAAAGGTGTTCCCTATTCTTATAACAGAGATATGCAGGAGGATAAATTTCCCCTGTTTGATGCAAGCGACGAAGTAAATTCAATGCTGGAAATTTTAACGGAAATGTCAAGGAATATTAAATTTAAAGAGCAGGAACAAATAAATAAGAAATTTTCAAATGAAATTATTGCCACTGACATGGCAAATCTGCTCGTTATTAAAGGTATTCCGTTCAGAAAAGCATACAATATGGTTAAAGAATGTATAAACAAAAACGATTTTTCTGAAATAAATAAGGTTGCAGGAAATGAAATTTCAAAAATTAATATTGAGAACTGTATAAAATTCAGGAAAAGTACAGGAAGTGCAAACTATGATGAAGTTGAGAGAATGGCTGCTGACAGAAAAAAGAAAATTGAAAAATTTTATGAAATCATTGAAGAAAAAAGAAAAAGAACTGAGGATGCAAAAATAATCACCTCACAATATTGCTCGGAGATTTTAAATTTACAGGTCTAAATTTTTTCAATTAAAATTCTATGATTTAACAAGTCAATTGCTACGATTTTATATCCGGTCAATTCTTTTTCTTCTCCGAACATCTTTCCAAATGTGATTTTGTCATCATTAACATTTACAAATACTACTTCATCCATAAATTTTTCCATAATATTATTTCCTTTGTGAATTATATATATTTCGGATTCGCACATATTCACCTATTTTATTTTATTTTAAATTTTTATTGTAGTTTTTGAACTGAACTTAAAATTTCAGAAAGCATTGCTGCTCTCGCATCAGCATCTTTATCTTTAATTTCATCATAAATTTTATCCGTTATTTTGATGTCTTTGTATCCAAGTTATTCTAATAACATCGTTATTTCAATAAATGCCTGAAGATTTCTCTCATTCTGCATAGACCAATGCACGCTGGCATATCTCTTTTTAGACAATTCACCAAGGGAAAATATTGCATAATCTAAAATTTTTTCTGCTGATTTATCTTTAAAAAACGCAAGACATCTTGCTGTCTCCATATAAGCAAATATTTTTCTATGCTTTGCGTTTATATTTCTTATTTCAGCATCCGTTGGAATCAATCCGATTAATTTTGATGCGTCTATTTTAAATTATTTGAGACCGTTTAAAACTCTGTTGGTGAAAAAGAGTTTTAACCTCGCTAACGCTCGGATATTTCAAAAACTTCGTTTTTGAAATTATCAAAAATTTGTTCATTTTAATTTGATTTTGCTATTTTTTTAATTTAAAATTTGTTTTTGAGCAAAAAATATTTTGTTTTGAGCAAAAAATTGTGTGAAAAAGTTAAAAATATGTTTTTTTATTGGTTTTTTGGTAAAAATTGTTAAAACCGAATCTAACATGATACCTTTATTTGTAATTTTCCATAATCCTTGATCACTCTTATGTTAATTTTCACTGATGAAGATAGAATACATTATTGAAGTTTTGCAAATTTTAAAATTCAAGCATAAATTCAAATATAAATTCAAGTTCAAATACACTATAAAATGCAAAACACAAAAGTTCAATGATAATAAGTATATGAGCGACAATAAATGGGAGTTTTGGGCTTCAGGCATTCACCCCTTTAATTCCTCTCTGCCCTTCGCCCAAAACGGAAAAAGAAATTTGAAAATTTGGCTTTTATACAAAAGCCTCCACCCATATTTTGCTCCGCTACGCTCCGCAAAACATTAGATATACGCAAACGTTATATGGTATATTCGGGGACTTAGAATTTACAAACAATTATTTTCATTCATTTTTGAGCGCATCAGCAATCCTTATTGCTTTATAAATTTCCTTAACATCATGCACCCTGACAATATCTGCACCATTCATTACGCTTATGGCTACACTTGCTATCGTTCCTTCAAGCCGTTCCTCCGGAGGAATATTACCAGTTAATGTTCCGATAAATGATTTCCGTGAAGTGCCAATCAATATCAGACAATTCAAAATTTTAAATTGAGCCAGATTTTTAATTATGTTTAAATTATCTTCAAGCCGTTTTCCAAATCCGATTCCGGGGTCCATAATAATTTTATCCTTTTTAATTCCGCATGCAACGGCAAAATTGAGCCGCTCTTTCAGAAATGATAAAATTTCATCAATTACATTATCATAATGCGGATTTAACTGCATTGTCTTTGGCATACCTTTCATGTGCATCAAAACAACATTCACATTGTATTTTGCTGCAACATCATTCATTTTTTCATCAAATCGCATAGCACTTATATCATTTATTATTGATGCACCTGCATTTATCGCTTCTTCTGCAACCTCTGCTTTTGTTGTATCTATTGAAATTTTTGCATCTGTCTTTTTTGAAATTTCTTTTATTACCGGAATTACACGCCTTAATTCAACTTCTGCCGGAATTTGTTCTGACCCAGGACGACTTGACTCTCCCCCGACATCAATAATGTCTGCATACCTGCTCATTTCAATCGCATGCTCAACCGCTTTTTTAACATCAGAATATTTGCTTCCGTCATAAAACGAATCGGGAGTGACATTCAAAATCCCCATTATTTTTGTTTTATTGTTTTCCATTTTAATTTATAACTCAATTAAAAATGGATAAAAAAATTTTAACATTTTCATTTATTGCTTTTATTTCACTTACATCTCTGCTCTTTTTGTATTTTTATTCGCTTGAAAATGCAAAATATCACTGGAATGTGAATGACAGCGAAGGAAATGTATATGCTCCTGTTGAATATATAGCAGACAATATTGAACAATTTAAAGGAAAAGATATGTATTGTGGAGGATATGTAGAATTAAAGGCCCATAAAATTTTTATTCCTTATTCAAGTATATTTCCGACAAAGGAAAAAATAAAATTTGAGATTACAAATCCAGAAAAATTTCAACTTGAAAACGGAAAATCTTATGGTTTTAAGGCAAGGATAATTGATGTTAAAACAGACGGAGATATAAAGACGATAGAAATTTATGCAATTTCGGAAAAATTTCAGACGTTAATTGATATGCCTTGGACAATATTTGAAATTTTGTTCAATGTTCCTGCTGTTATCATTATGATCTATCTGCTATTAAAATTAAAAATAAATTTCAAAAGGTTTTTAATCACGCCTTAAAATGCCTGCCATTTTAATTCATATTGCCTTCGGATATATTTTGTATCGTTTCATTACACATCTTGAAAAATTTAAAAATTTAAGGGATAATTATTTTCTGTTCCTGTTTTTGCTCGGCTCTTTAATTCCCGACATAAAATATTTTGTTGCATGGCTCACTTATTTGATTTTCGGAAGTGAGAATTATGTGGTTTTTTCATCTCTTGCGGTTACGCATCAGATTTTTGGCTCTTTTCTTATTGCATTGCTGCTGTCTGCAACATTATTCAGGAATAAATTTAAAATTTCGCTTGTAATTTTAACGGTCGGATTTTTGGGACATTTCTTTCTTGATATTTCCCAGTATCCGTTTGCAAGTATAAATCATATGCTATTATTTTATCCTTTTTCGGCTCAAATTTTTTACATAAATTTGGGATTTATCAGCGGAATTCAGGTCTTTGAGATTTTTCAGTATGTAATCTTAATTATTGCAATAACTTTATTTATTGCATCGTTTATCAGAGGTAAAACGCGCAATATTAGTAATAATAATAATAATAATAATAATAATAATAATAATAATAATAATAATAAT
>JAGTWP010000005.1:33498-42116 GCA_018260755.1 Candidatus Altarchaeum sp.
ATAATAATAATAATAATAATAATAATAATAATAATAATAATAATAATAAATAAATAGCGAAAAGGACAACGGAATTTAATAAAACGTTATGGAAAGAAAGTAATTTTGCCCGGGACTATGTAGAAGACAAAGACCTTTATATTCAGCAGGCTGTAAGGGGATTACAAAAAATGAACCCCTGCTATTGTAACAATATATAAAAAGGCAAACTTTGGACATAGTTTCCTTACAACCTGTCATGACGAAAAATTAAAAAATGTCACAGTAAATAGATCTGTGATATTACAAGCACAATACAAAAAAGGGATAGATTTTAAAAACTTGGTATTTGTAAGGTGAAAAGTTTACATTCTCTTACAACCTGTTGTTTGCTCCAAAGTAGGTTTTGACGAGATTTGTAAAGGAGATGACGAACTAAAGAAATGGGTTCAGAAACGCCATAAAAAGTTTATCAGGCAGTTAGATGAGTTTCAGATTCAAAAAGCAAGGGAGTTACAAGCAGAATATCCATCATGGATAGATATAAATAAAGAAACAGAGATAGCGGATCCTTTTATTGTTGCTCTCGCTATAGAGAACGACAATAATCAAAGAACATTAGTGCCAACTATTAAAAAGAGAATAGTTGTTACACAAGAAAAGATTGATAGAAACAACATCAAGATTCCTTTTGTCTGCAAGAAGCACAATATTGAATGTATTGAGATTTTTGACCTTTTCAGAAAGTTAGGGCGGAAATTTTAAATCTGTTTTTCAATACCTAATTTTAATTATAATATTAATTTTATTTATAAAAATGCGTTCGCGTGAATTTTTAGATGCGTATATTATAAGGACACTCATTGAAACAAAGAAAAATCCATCAGTCGGAAGAAAGACATTAAGCTGCAAAATCGGAATCAGTGAAGGAAGTATGAGAACATTGCTGAACTATTTAAAAGAGAAAAACATTCTTACCGCAACACATAAGGGACACGCTCTCACTCCTGCGGGAGATAAAATAATTGTCGGATTTTTAAATTTTGCATCGTTCCCGTTTGAAATTTCCCTTCCGGATATGACACAAGATAAGTGTATCGGAATAATACTGAAGAATGCATCCGAAAAAATAAAAAAAGGAATTGAAGAGAGAGATACTGCAATCAGGGAAGGATGCAATGGAGCTTATGTTCTTTTATATACAAATGATGGATTTAAATTTCCATCCGTAAACACAAGCATCTTTGACTATCCTGTTTCTCATGAATATCTGAACAATATCGCAAGACGAGAAAATTTAAATGAAGGTGATGTTGTAGCAATATGCTTTGCCGATAATTTTATAAATGCAGAAAACGGAGTTATAAACATTTCATTAAATAAACAAAATTTTAATTGGAAATTATTTTAAGTTGGAAATTTAATTCTTATTTAAATAAATTCAAAAAATGGCAGACAAAACCAAAAGAATGATTATCGTATCAAAAGAGAAGAAAGAAAAGAGAACAAATAGGTTGTTGTTGGTTGGCTCATTTGTAGTTGCTATAACAATGGTCTTATCGGGGCTTATTATGAGCAATTTTCATATGACACAGCAACAGCCGCAAAATCCCGTGGATGTTGTTTCGGATTTAAATTTAAAGACAACAGAAGAGGTAACATTTTATGTTGAAAATTTTTCGGATGAATTTATTTTTATCACAAATAGCGGTTTTGATTGGAACACTCTGAACTACATGAAAAATATGTCCGTAAAAGGTGTCCAAAAAATTGAAGTAGAATACGTTACTAACAAGTACTATATTTTTAAATTTAAACTGAACACCACAAATAGTACTGATTCGGATAAGAATGACACCTTTAACGAAATTTATAATAATTTCAGATTTTCGCTTAATATAGAAGATAAAAACAGTTTGCTTGGTGTATATAATGGTTATCTGTATGGAATTGCAAAAAGATTCAAAATATTTTCCCCTGTTTCTACGCAACCGGACGATTTTGTTACCGGAGCATGGTATATAATGAAAACAAACACAACGACAGAAGATGTGGCACTTGTATCAAAAATTATTGAACAATGCAATAATATGTCAGCGGTTGTGAAAAACATAACTACCGTAAATGTTGAAGGTGCAACGGACAATGCAAAAATTTTAGGGAAATTAAACATAAACACAAGTAGCCTGAAGATAGAAAATCCTAAGGTTGAATTAGGTAATGATAATGCTACAAATATTTTGCTTTTGAAAAATTTAATAAATAAATATCCTAATAGTATTTTAACAGATAATACTTCAAACATTTCAGCGATAAATTTTGCCGAATTTGCAATAAAGGTGAAAAATTTGGAAAATTTAAATAACAGCAATAATACAAATACGAGTCCAGAAATTATTTCATTTGAGTATAATTTCACAAAGGAAGAAATGGAAAAAATACTGAATGATGCTCTGACAGGCACAAAAATAAATTATGCTATTAATCCCGGAAAAATAACCTTCGGAATAGACGCAAATATATGGAACAAAGAAATTTATGAAAACATAAAGAAAAATTTAAAAAATTTAACGATAGAGAAGCAGGGAACTGTCAGCATAGCGGAATCATGCGTGAATGATAAAAAACTGATTGCCATTACTAAAAATACCGACTTCAATGCAGTTGTAAATTTAAATAGAAAGAGCAACGATACTATAAAGGTAAATATAAATTTATATTCAATGACAGGAGGTGGAGAAGATAGATATATTCCTTATCTGGCGGTTGATTCGGATTTGAAATAAAACAGAGTGATCATTTAATAAACAATTATTAGCAATCATTTAATAAACAATTATTTAATATAGTAAATGCAGAAGGTAATTAAATATAAATATTAATCATTTATTTTTATTAAATTATAATTTATAATAATTCTTTTTTAATTTTATGTAAAATTTAAAAATTTAACTTAATTAAGAAAGGACAAAATTTAAAAATGGTAAAAATTTGTTTTATAGGAGATGCATTAACTGCTTCTGGGTTAAATTTGGTTGGAATTAAGGATACGCACATTGTAACAAAAGAAAACATCGGCGAAATTTTTGAAAAAGAAAAAAATAAAGAAATTATTATTATTCCTAACAAATTATACCAATTGGTTAAAGACAAAGTGAAAAAGTTGCCTTCGACATCCATCGTTGTGGCACTTCCCGATGAGAATGGAGTCGGAGAGGACAAGGCGATGAAAATGATTGAAGAAGCAATAGGAAGAAGCATAACCCTAAAAAAATAAAAAGGTAAATTCAATAATATTATAAAATTATGATAAAATAATGATAAAATAATGATAAAATTTTAGTTATATAAAATTTAAAAATTCAGTCAAAATGGAAAAAGAAGAAAATTACGGAAAAATAACAAGAATAGCAGGTCCATTAGTTGAAGCGAATGGAATGAAAGGTCATAAGATGTATGAAGTAGTTAAAGTAGGTGATTTGGGTCTTATAGGAGAAATAATAAAAATTATAAGGGATGTGGCGTCAATACAGGTTTATGAAGATACCAGCGGATTAACACCCGGTGAGCGGGTTGAAGGAACAGGACACTTGCTTTCCGTTGAACTTGGTCCGGGAGTGTTAAAATCAATATATGACGGAATTCAGAGACCTCTTGAACTGATAAAGAAGAAAAGTGGTGATTTCATTGCGAGGGGAATTAATGTTCCGCCAATAGACAAACAAAAGGTCTGGGATTTCATAACAAAAGTTAAAGAAGGGGATAATGTTGAGCAAGGGGATATCATAGGTGATGTCCAGGAGACAGATCTTATTGTCAACAAAATTATGATTCCTGTCGGAATTGAGGGAAAGATTGAAAATATTTATAGTGGAAAGCACAGAGTTGAAGATACAGTGTGTGTTGTAAGAGACAAAAATAATCGTTTGCATGATGTAAAGATGATGCAGATATGGCCTGTCAGAGAACCAAGGCCTTATGTCAGGAAATTACCTCCGGAAATTCCTTTAAAGACAGGACAAAGGATATTTGATACGGCTTTTCCAATAGCAAAAGGAGGAACTGCTGCAATTCCGGGACCGTTCGGATCCGGGAAGACAGTAAGTCAGCATCAATTGGCGAAGTGGTGTGATGCAGAAGTAATTGTCTATGTTGGGTGCGGAGAAAGAGGTAATGAAATGACCGAGGTTCTTGAAGAATTTCCACATTTGATTGATCCGTACAGCGGAAAACCATTAATGGAAAGAACAACAATGATAGCAAATACATCCAATATGCCGGTTGCTGCAAGAGAAGCAAGTGTTTATACAGGTGTAACGCTTGCAGAATATTACAGAGATATGGGATATAATACTGCAATGATGGCCGACTCAACATCAAGATGGGCAGAGGCAATGAGGGAAATTTCAGGACGGCTGGAAGAAATGCCGGGTGAAGAAGGTTATCCTGCATATCTTGCTTCAAAAGTAGCTGCATTTTATGAAAGAGCGGGAATGGTTGAAATTTTCGGAAAAGACGGCAAAAATAAAAACAGAATCTCATCAGTCTCTGTAATTGGTGCGGTAAGTCCGCCAGGAGGTGACTTTTCAGAGCCGGTTACGCAGAACACACTGAGAGTAACAAGGGTATTCTGGGCATTGGATGCACGACTTGCACACAGAAGGCACTTCCCGAGTATTAACTGGATGACATCTTATTCGCTTTATGAAAAATTGCCTGAGTGGTTCAATAACAATGTTAATAAAAACTGGGTTGCAAACAGAAAAAAGGCGATGGAACTGATGCATAAGGAGGCGGAATTACAGGAAATCGTCCAGTTAGTGGGAAAGGACGCATTAGCAGAAAAAGAAAAGATGGTACTTGAAATAACACGACTGATAAGAGAGGCAATTTTACAGCAGAACGCTTTTGATGATGTGGATAGTTATTGTCCGTTAAAAAAACAATATGACATGCTTTATATAATATTGCACTTGCATGATAAATTAGAAAGATGTATTGCTAATGGAAATACAATTGAGGAAATTTTCAAAAAGGTAGAAGGATTAGCAGATATTATGACGAGCAGGATAGCACGACTAAAATATTCTCCTCTAAAAGAAGAATGTGACGAAGGAGGACGGCTAAAAGGAAAAACAAAGGATAAAATTTTAGGACAGATAAAAGACGGTTCTTTAAAATATTTTGATGATGCGTATAAAGATATTTTTGCAGTGGTTGAAAAAATAAAATAAACTGAATAAAATTTTAATAAATTTAATGACAAAATCAATCAAATAAAATGGAAGATAAAATACCTAAAATTCCAAAAGAATATAACTCAGTAGTTGAGGTTAAGGGACCATTGATAGTTGTAGAGGGTGTAAAAGGTGTGATGTATGGGGAGGTTGCGGATATAAAAAGCGGAGACGGGAAAATTTTACACGGACAAGTTCTTGATGCAATGGAAAATTTGGCTGTTATACAGGTTTTTGAAGGTACATCGGGTTTAGATACAAAAAACACATCCATAAAATTTTTAGGCGAGACGATGAAATTGGATGTTAATTTTGATATGCTCGGAAGAATATTTGACGGTGCGGGAAGACCGATTGACGGAAAAGGCCCGATAATTCCGGAAAAAAGAATAGATATTAACGGTTTGCCGATGAATCCTTCCGCAAGACAATTTCCAAGGGACTTTGTCCAGACAGGGATTTCCACGATAGACGGGATGAACACATTAGTCAGGGGACAAAAATTACCTATATTTTCCGGTTCGGGACTAACTCATAATCGTCTGGCGGCACAAATAGCGAAACAGGCAAAGGTCCTGGGAGAAGGAGAGAGTTTTGCAGTTGTTTTTGCGGCGATGGGAATTACAGCCGAAGAAGCACATTTCTTTAAAAGTGAATTTGAAAGCAGTGGGGCATTACAAAAAATAGTGATGTTTCAAAATCTGGCAGATGACCCAGCAATAGAAAGAATCATTACACCAAGATTAGCATTAACAACCGCTGAATATCTGGCATTTGAAAAGGATATGCATATATTAGTAATTCTGACAGATATGACCAATTATTGTAATGCATTAAGAGAAATTTCAGCTGCAAGAGAGGAAGTGCCTGGAAGAAGGGGTTATCCGGGATACATGTATACTGATTTATCAACAATTTATGAAAGAGCTGGAAGAATTATCGGAAAAAAAGGAACGGTTACCCAAATTCCGATACTTACAATGCCTGACGATGATATCACCCACCCGATTCCGGACTTAACGGGCTATATTACGGAAGGACAAATTGTTCTGGGAAGAGGACTGCATATGAAAGGGATATACCCTCCGATAGATGTTCTGCCGTGTTTAAGTCGTCTGATGAACCAGGGAATAGGTGAAGGCAAGACAAGAGAAGATCACAAGGAGGTTGCTGATCAGGCGTATGCTTTATACGCTGAGGGGAGAGATTTAAGGGATTTGGTTGCTGTTGTCGGAGAAGAAGCGCTATCTCCGAGAGATAAACTCGTGCTCACATTTGCAAATGTATTTGAAAACGAATTTGTTGCCCAGGGATATGATGATGATAGGAAAATTGCAGGCGATATGAGTCATGGATTGGATACAAGTACAACCCTGGATAAATTGTGGTACCTGCTTTCAATACTTCCGAAAAACGAACTCATAAGAATAAAGGAAAAGACATTGCAAAAGTATTATCCGCCGGAAGATAAGAGATGGAAACCAAAAGACAAAGAAGGAGTTGGGCAATCTGGTGAAGCATTGGATATGACAATAGAGGGATAAATAAAGGCAGAAACGAATGCGGATAAATTTATTTATATTTCCGCATTTTCTATTTTTTTATTTTTTAAAATTTCCGAAATTTCCCGCAAAATTTTTTTGTAATTATAATAGATTTATCAGATTTTTTCTTAAATTTACTATTTTAAAACCAACATTCTGCACATATAATCAAATTTTTTAATTTCCGAAAATTTGTAAATTTTATAGTTTTTTATGGCGATTTTCAAAATTGCGAAAATTTTGAAAATCTCCTAACGATGGTGAAATAATATGCGGAACGTTGGTAAATTTACTATTTTAAAATTTGTTTTGAATACTAAAACCCACCTGATTTTAATCTTTAAAAATCCATAATATTTTTAGATACTAAAAATAGGAGTTTTTCAATCTTTTAAAATTTATACTAAAAACTATGCCGAAAATCTATAAAATTTTTAAATGAAATTTTGAAATACGTGAGTGTAAACGAGCGTAAATGTTCCAAACAAAGCGGGATTTCAAAAACTCAAATTTTTGAAAATCTCCGGGCGTTAGCTATGAGATTTATCCTAAAATATCCAGGCAATTGCAAAAATCTTGTAGATTTTTGGGATAGTCAAAAATGCTCCCGGCATTTTTGATACAGCAAGGTGCGAAGTGAAAGATTTTTGAAATACACTATTTACTAACAAAGTTAGCATAAAAAGTTAGTATAAATGATGTGAAGTTTTACATAAGTACCATCATTTTATTTATCTCCTCATTATTAACTCCGTATTTTTTGCCAACCAGCAACACCCTTATATTCCTAACATCAAACCACATTTTTCTTAAATAAGTAAGAACATATTCCAATGATATTGGATTTGGGATAACAGCCACAGAAGCAGAGGTACTTTCTATCTCCAATTCAAGCATATCAATACTTTTTGTTTTTTTAAATTCTTCAAAGACCTGTGCAAATAAATTTTCATAAGGTGTTCCTACCAAAATTCCCGGTATTGCATCTATATTTTCCTTACTTATTTGAGCCGCATTTATTGTATTTAAAATTTCAAAATTTAAATACGCTCCGGAAGTAGTTTTCTTTATAAAATTATCTGCATCAACCCCCAAAATTTTCATTCTTATAATCGCCTTTAAATTTAAGGCATCAATCCTTTTCTTTACAAATTTTTCAGTTACTTTTACTTTTTCCGCCTCTCTTGCCCATTTTCTTATTAAATTTATATCCAAGCTATTTTCAAGGTCAAACAAATTTTCACCATCTATTTCAAATCCCAAAGTTTTTATCTTACCTGTCGCACCCTTAAAGTCAGTGTTTGCTATTTCTTTTAAAATTTCAACCTTTATGTTTCCTTCTATGCATTCCGCAAGTATTTCATCTGTATTTTTTCCTTCATTTCCGCTTACACCTTTGGCCTTTAATGCCCTTAAAATCCGTTTTAAATTTCCGATATCAAATTCATCAAGCAGGATTGCCTTACTGCTGTCCCGGACATCCATCGGAAGTGTATTAATTACTGCATTGCAGATATCAAAGTAATAGCTTACAACTGCCTTTTCTATTTCTTCTAAATTTTCACCACCTTTTCTACTGATTGCCTCCTTTATTTGCTTTTCATACTGTGTTTTTGTAAGTTCGGCAATTGCCATTTCAACACTTACTGATTGAAGAATGCGCGTATATGTCTCTTTGTCCATGTGCTGCGGCATTGCAGATACCATCCCGTAAGAGTATGCATAAGTTGCCGCATCTAATAATCCTATCATTTTGTTTTTGTTAAATTTATTTTAAATTTTAAATTTTTATGAATTACAAATTGATTATAAATTACAAATTGATTATAAATTACAAATTGATTATAAATTACAAATT
>JAGTWP010000071.1 GCA_018260755.1 Candidatus Altarchaeum sp.
TGATTTAAACCTGCATAAAGATATGCTGATACTAATTCATTCTTTGTTTCTGGTTTTATCTCTTGCTTGTGTGTTTCAAAAGTTGTTATAAAATCTTGTGGTAAAATATCATCATAACCTTCAAAATAATTTAAGATACAATTACTTCCTAAAAGCATATAAGAGTTAAATTCCATCTCTTCTTTAAGATTATCAAAACTGCTTTTTGCACTTTTTTTGACAAAATTGTCTAATCTACCAAAATTTTTGTCTATTGGGATAGTAATTTCCTTTATTTCCTCCCAGAGTTTTTCTAACTTTTCTTTAGTATCCTCATCTGTAACTTCAAATTCTTTCAGTGCATCCCTCCAATAATAATAAGGAAGGGAGTATGTTTCGTTTTTTTCGTCTTTTATTAATATTCCTTCAGGAAATGTTGAATCTCCAGAATATTCTTTCTTTAATTTTTTCCTTAATTCATCAAAAAGATATATATGAAAACTCATCGTTTTGCTCTCTGCTATCGCAACTAATGCTGCAAGATTCTTTTCATCAAGATCTTTATTATCTCCGTCTCTTCTTTCAATAAACAATTCATAAGCTCTCATAGCTAACAATTCTTTAATTCCATTTGGTGCTTTTTTTGCTAATTCTTTTGTTAATACTTTGCCTTTATCAAATTCATTAGCATATTCAAATAGATATGCGGGCAGATATTCAGATCTTTCAATAACTGTGTCTAATGCATCCTTAACTGTGTCTAATGCATCCTCTTTATATTTAAACAATTTTTTTAGCACATCTCTGTAAAAATCTATCCTTGTTTCATCATTTTTTATCGTCATTATTTCAATACAGTCTTCAAAATTTAAATCTTCTTTTCTTGAAAGTTCGTATTTTATTCTTTTCTCAATATTCTCCCATTCTTCATTACTACAGGTAATAATTACTCTTTTTATTTTTTTTATCTCTAAAGATTTTATTATGTCTGTATCATAATCTCTGAGGTCATCAAAAAGCAAGGTGTAATTACTATCTAGGTGAAATTCTGAAATATCTTTGTTACGAATAATCCATCCTATTTTTTCTCCATCTTCCTTCAATTTCTTCCAAATAAGATAAAGAATTATGCTTTTTCCACTACCTGCATATCCTTTGATAATAACAGTTTTATCTTTGGATTTTTCAATGCTTTTTTCTATTGTATCTTCAATATGCTTATCAACAACAATGTCTTCTTTTGAAATCTTTTGTAGTCTTCTTCGAGTTTTTTCTAGAAACTTTTCATCAGAAATTTTTGTTATGTCGTCCCAGTAGATTATTTCTTTTTTTAATTCAGTTATTTGTTTTTCGTCATCTTCTATACTTTTTCGTAGTTCCTCAATTTCTTTCCATATTTTTTCAAGGTCCTCTCCATAACTTTTCAATATCTCTTCAATTTCTGGAACTTTTTCAATTAATTCACGAAGTTTTTCATAATTTTTGGGGTTTAATGACTCTTTAAAGTAAAACATAGTTAATGGCTCAAGTTTTCCATCTTTTTCAAATGTTTCTATTTCCGTCGGGGATGCATTTTTTAATTTGGAGAAAAATTTAGGAATTGTATCTTTATTTTCACCTTTCCATAAACTGTTCAATAAGGCAAAAAAAGGCATACTACATATTGATGAAAAAATTACATCTCCAAAAAGTGCAGCAATTTCATTTTCAAATGCTTTCTTCAATGGCTCAAATTTGGAGATTTCCTTCAAAAATTTACTTGATAGTGATACATAACCTTCTTTTACAAGGATATCTTTAAATTTAGATAGAAATCCTGATGTATCGTCAAAACCACACGAAAGCAATGCAAAAGGTGCGTATGATTTATAATCGTCAATGTTAAGAACTTTTCTATTAAATTCATGTGTGTATTCGCACTTTTTTAAAGCTACATTTATTTTATCTTTTACCTCTGAATGTTTTTCAATTATTTTTATCTTTGCTACTTCTTCTGAAACTTCAAAATAAGTTGATTCTTTATCAATAATATAGTCATGTTTCTCAAATATTTCTTTGTACTCATTTGATGAATTATCATAAAGCCATTCAAACCTGTAAGGTGTTGTTGATAAACAGATTGCTTTTGCATTTACTTCATTTTTTAGAATTTTGAGCAAAGTATTAAAGAGGTCAGTTTCATTATCTTCCTTGCACTTTCTATAAACCTTGTAAAAATCATCAATAATCACAACCTTATTCAAGAAGTCCTTTTTATTCAATTGATTTAACTGGAAGTAATTGATTATATTTCCATTATTGTCCTTTATTGCTTCCTCGCTCTTTTCTTCTATTTTGTCAAAAGTTACAAACACGACCTCAATCTTTTGTTCATGCAGTTTTGGAACTAATGTATTAATCAACTCATACGTCTTTCCTACAGATGGAGCACCAAGAAGAACTATATTTTTGCCATCCTGAAGATTTGCAGAAATTTCCTCAAAAACATCATTGCTCTCCCCCACTTTAAGAACACTAAATTTAAATTTTTTAAATGTTAATAATTATTTATTTAAGATAATAAAAACGATAAAACAATAAAAACAATAAAACAATAAAAACAAAAAACCATACTTTACTAATTTTCCTTAAAAATTTAATTCTTAATGTTTCTTTATTCATTCAAAATGCACAACCTAATTTCAATGCAGGACATAAAAAAAGAGGATGTCGCAGAAATTTTACACCGTGCCGAATTTATGGAAAATGTCTGTAATTTTAAAGTTAAATATGATAAATGGAAAAATATTGTTTTAGGAAATTTATTTTTTGAACCAAGCACGAGAACGAGAATGAGTTTTGAAATAGCAATGCTACGACTGAACGGAAAGGTATCAAATTTTGCGGAAAAACTTTCACTTACATCTCTTGAAAAAGGGGAAAATTTAACCGATACGATAAGAATTATTGATTCATATTGTGATATGCTTGTAATACGAAGTCCGAAAGCAGGTACGGCAAGACGTGCATCTGAAATTGCAGAACATCCCGTCATAAATGCCGGCGATGGAAGTAATCAGCATCCGACACAAGCGCTTCTTGATATGTATACGATTAAAAAATTAAAGAAAAAAATTTCCGGCCTGAATATTGCATTAATCGGTGACCTGAAATACGGAAGAACCGTGCATTCATTACTGTATGGACTTGCTATGTTTAATGCTAATATAACTTTAATTTCTCCAGAGGATTTACGAATGCCTTCTTTTATTATTGATGATGTTAAAGATATAAACAAAAATGAAACCACACACATCAAGGAAATTTATGATAAAGACAAAGATGTTAATAAAATGACTAAAGAAGGAAAATTTGATGTTATCTATTTAACGAGAATTCAAAAAGAAAGATTTGCAGATATAGAAGAATATGAAGATATAAAAGATGCATACAAAATCACAAAGGATGCAATTTCAGATAATACTATTGTTATGCATCCGCTTCCGAGAATAGATGAAATTGACAGAGAGATTGATAATACAAAGAATGCCGCATATTTTGAACAGGCAAAAAACGGTATTCCGGTCAGGATGGCAATAATTGATTATTTGCTGGAAAATTTTTACAAGGATAAAAAATGAAAACAATAAAAATTTCAAAAAAGGAAGAGAAATATTTTAGACATTTATAGTGAATCTATCTACATTTTACGCCCAATATTCTATTCATTAATCTGTTTCAATAGTGTAAAAAGTCAGCAGATTGACTATAATAATGACCCCGATGATTTAATAGAAAAAAAAATACCGAGAAAATTAGAAGGATTAAAAATATTATTCAGAGTAAAACAGAATTGTCTGACCTTGAAGCTTTCTTTTTTAAAAAAGAAGAAGCGATGAGGTTTTTCAGCATTTTTATAAATACCTTGAATCAAATAGGAAAACCAACAATTATAATTCAGCAGACCAAAATAAAGGTTTCATTCAATGATGAAACCTTTTCAATAATTTCTCACTGGGGAAAAACGGGAAGAAAATCTTTTTTACAAATAAATACAAATATAGATGTCAACAAGATTCAAGGTTTGCTTTTTGAAGATAGAATTAGACCCAATCAAAAAAAGAAAGGTAGTTTAGGAAATGAGAGGTATGAAATTTTTATTCAAAATGAAAGTCAAATAATGAAATTTGTAGAATATATTAAAGAAAAATTTACTAATGGATAAGTGGTGCTTCCTTTGAAAAAAATATTGACTTCTCCTATTAATCTCAAACCGAAATTTATTGTCTGGAATAAAAAGGACTATAGTTTTTATGCGGGGTATTGTATAAAATATCAGGGTGATTTAAATTGGCTGGTAGATGTATTAAATTCTTATGATATGGAATTTTGTATAAAAACCATCAGCAGAAATTATCAAAATAACTATAAATCATTTGCGAAGTCCTTTATTCAGAATTTTTCAATAGAAATCAGAGATAATGCCTGTTTTTAGAAAAATACGTGACTCCACAATTCAATTAAATTTATTCCCCTGAAAATTTTCTACACATTTAAAATTTCATCTTCCATCACCAATCTTCCATTAACAACAACATGTGAGACCTTCCCCCTCACATTCCATCCTTCAAAAGGAGTAAATTTTGATTTGCTGTAAAAATTGTCGCCTTTGATTTTCCATTCCTTTTTCAAATCAATTACGGTTAAATTTGCCTTTTCATTCAACCTGATTTCATTATTTATTCCAAAAATTTTTGCTGGATTTATACAGACCTTTTCAATTAACTGCTCCAATGTCAAAACCCCTTTATTGACCAAATTTAGCATTAAAGGCAGCATCGTCTCAATTCCTGAAAATCCGTTTGCCCCGTTTTCCTTTTCTTTCTCGCTGTGAGGAGCATGGTCACTTACTATTACATCAATCGCATTTAAATTTCTTACTAATTTCATTCGCTCTCGTTCATCCCGCAGCGGGGGTCTTACATTAAAACAAATATCATTGCTTTTATTCAATAACAGGTGATGAGGAGTAACTTCAACGGTAAAATTTTTTTCCTTTGCCATTTTTAAACCATCAGCCGTTGATATGTGGCATATATGAGGGGTAAATTTAAATTTATCAGAAATTTTTGTAATGATATTTATTGCATTAACTTCGTTTTTTATATGAGGATTTATGTTGTTTAATTCCGCATGAAATGATATTCGTTTATTCAGCTTCTTTAGAACACCAAAATTTTTATCCTCATACATATAAAATTTGTAGCCGATAATAAAATTTTCTATCTGCTTTGCTTTGTCTTCATCATATTCATCGCTTACACCCCCATAAAAGTGCATATTAACAATATCGGGATTCTTCTTTATTTTGTCAAATATAACACGCAGACAATCTGCTCTCGGTTTTGAATTCGGCATTTCAAAAACCCTTGTAATTCCTCCGTTAACTGCTGCCTTGCTTCCGCTTAAAAAGTCCTCTTTATATGCCTGTTCAAAATCCCTGAAGTGAACATGCGCATCTATTGCTCCGGGAATTACGAGTTTTTTGCTTAAATTTAAAATCTTGCCGCATCTATTTCCTGCTGAAATTTCATCTATTCTTTCTATCTTTAAAATTTTTCCGGTTTCATCGTCAATTTCAATGTCCAGGTTGACAAATTTTCCTTTATAATAAATTTTTCCGTTTTTCAGAAGCATGTGTAAAAAAATAAAAGTAAAA
Organism: Candidatus Altarchaeum sp.; assembly: GCA_018260755.1. Lineage (GTDB taxonomy): Archaea > Altiarchaeota > Altiarchaeia > Altiarchaeales > Altiarchaeaceae > Altiarchaeum. The sequence continues at coordinate 5,678 of JAGTWP010000071.1, forward strand.
ATAAAAGTAAAAGTAAGGTAAATTTAAATATTCATTTCCTTTAAAATTTCTCTGATTGCAAGTAAGTCAACCCTTGA
>JAGTWP010000072.1 GCA_018260755.1 Candidatus Altarchaeum sp.
TCCAAACATTTTGTAAGATTGAAAATCTGAATATTTTCAGTATTACAAAATTTCATTTTGAAAATACTCTCGGAATAGTTTATATATTAATAATCATAATGTATTAACATAAATTTAATACCTCTGAATAGTTACAAACAATTATTTTGTATTTGTTTAGTTCACTAAACAAAAATCAATTAATTTGTTTAGTTAATTAAATAAAATCGTAATAAAATACACAATTAAAATTATAAATTATTATAATGCCACATCATGGAAAAGTCAGATATTCTGGAAATATTATATGATTGGAATTTCTGGAAAAAGGAATTATGCACAGGTAAAAAAAGGGAGAATTATACAAACAGGTGCATTAAATTTTTAAAAACAAACATTGTTGTTGCGATAATTGGCGTCCGGAGGTCCGGAAAATCATACATTATGAGACAGGTAATAAGGGCTTTGATAGAGAATAATATAAAAAGTAAAAACTTATTAATGATAAATTTTGAGGATAAACGAATCGTGGATTTTTATCCCGGGCTTATTGATGAAATTTATAAAACATATATGGAGATTTTAAATCCTGACGAAATTCCATTCATTTTCCTTGATGAAGTTCATAATGTGCCAAATTGGGAGCGATGGGTTAGAACGATGCACGAACTAAAAAAGGCGAAGATAGTTATTTCAGGATCTTCTTCAAAACTTTTGTCAGGGGAGCTGGCAACGGTTTTAACCGGAAGACATCTTGATATTTTTACTTTTCCTTTAGGTTTTGAGGAATTTCTGCATTTCAGGAATTTAGAGATAAAGGACGAACTTGATGTAATAGCGAACAAAATAGAGATACAAAGATTCCTAAACGAATATTTTGAATTTGGCGGGTTTCCGGAGGTTATATTGAGCGATAATAAAAAAGAGCTGCTGCTTACTTATTTTGATGACATATTGACAAAGGACATAGAAAAGAGATATAAATTAAAAAAGAGCGAGAAATTGAGAATGCTCGCGAGATTCTATATGACAAATATCTCAAATTTAGTAACTTTTAATTCGTTGGCAAAATTTTTAGATACATCAACAGTTACTGTGGGAAAATTTTCTTCATATTTGGAAGAAGCAAATCTCATATTTTTTGTAAAACGATTTTCATTTAAAATTAAGGAGCAAGAGAAAGCCCCGAGAAAGATTTATTCTATTGATACGGGATTATCAAATGCCGTGGGATTTAAATTCACCTCTAATTACGGAAAAATTTTAGAAAATATCGTAGCAATTGAATTACGGAAAAAGGAGGTAGAGGATAAAAATACTAAAATATATTATTGGTACAACCAGCAGCACGAAGAGGTTGATTTCGTTATTAAAAATGGGCTGAATGTGGAGCAATTGATACAGGTCTGCTGGAATATAAATGATTACAAAACAAAAGAGAAGGAAATTAAAGCATTGTTAAAGGCGAGCGATGAATTGAAATGTGACGATTTGCTTATTGTGAATCAAGACAAAGAAGGAAAAGAAACAATTAAAAACAAGAAGATAAACTACATATCATTAGCGACTTGGTTGCTAAAAATAAAACACAATTTAAAATTTTAACAAAATTTAACTTTATAGACATAATTATATAAAAGATAGTTAAAAATAAAGCATAAAATTATAACGCATAAAATTATAACGCATAAAATTATAAAACCTAAAATTATAACGGATAAAATTATAAAACATAAAATTATAAAAATGTTATATGTAAAAAATAAAGATGTGGTAATTCCGGGACAGTTGCTGGCGGAAAAAGAACGACATGGAGAAAATTGTATGGTTGAGGATTCAAAAATTTATTCAAAAATTTATGGTACCGCAAGCATCGGGAATGGAATATCTGTAATCTCTTTGAATGGGGTCTATGTTCCGAGAAAAGATGATGTTGTTATCGGAGTAATTACAGGAGTTAGAGGACCTGTTTGTTTTGTGGATATAAATTCGCCTTATGAAGGTGTCATGATTTCGGAAAAAAGCAATGATTTTAGAAATAAGCAGGAGGAAAATTATAATATCGGAGATATTGTATCCGTGATTGTATCTGATATTGATGAAGTTAAAAAGACATATGTTGGAAGGGCATTCAAAATTTTCGGGGGAAATTTTATAAAAGTAAATCCGAAAAGGGTTCCGAGAGTCATCGGAAAAAACAAATCAATGCTAAATTTAATAAAGGACAAATCAAAGAGTAGAATTATTGTCGGCCAGAACGGAGTGATATGGCTCAGTGAAGGTGATGTTAAGAAAGCAACAGAGATAATAAATTTTGTCGCTGATAATGCGTATAAATCGGGATTGACGGATAAGGTTTCGGCAATACAATAGACATGTTGCGAAATAATTTTCAATCTATTGTTATTTTAAATTTATTTAAAATCTCCGAGCAAAGCAAGGTGACAATATATTCATAATAATTTCAAATTTTTTCCATCATATTTTCCAGCATAAAAAACAATTTTTTAGATTGTTTATCTGTTGTTATTGTAAAAACCTCCCGGGTTTTTAGAATATTAAAAATACTTCAAATATTTTTAGTGTGGTATAAAATGAGGGGTATAAACTATTTCGCAACAACTCTAATAATAATCTTTGTTTGTGGTTTGGATGAGCTGGATTGTTTTAAATTTTATAATTCAGACCTTTTTTAAGATGTTATCTTTTTTGGAAATTTTCATTCCGATATTTGTGATTGTGGATTCTCCTGGACTTGTTCCTGTATATCTGGGAATGACTGAAAAATACAGCGAAAAAAGAAGAAAAGAGATTGTAAATTTAGCAGTAATTGTTGCAGCAGGAATAGCATTAATGTTTGCATTATTGGGAAATTATATATTCGGATTTTTAGGGGTCTCTATTAATGCACTTGAAATTTCAGGCGGGATTTTGCTGTTCCTCATTGCTGTTGAAATGCTTTTTGGAATAAAATCAAAAACGACACACAGCGAGGAACAGGAAAAGGAGTCACTGGAAAAAGAAAATGTAGCAATCTTTCCGCTGGCAATTCCTCTTCTTACGGGTCCGGGTGCAATTACTACTGTTATAATGTTAATGAATTTATCCGAAACATTAGAAGAAAAAATGATGATTATATTGGCAATCATATTGGTATTTATCATAACAAAATTTGTTCTGAATAAGAGTGAAATTTTACTGAAACATCTCGGAATTACTGGATTGCAGGTATTAACGAGAATTATGGGAATCGTTGTTGCAGCAATTGCTGTTGAATTTGTAATAAAAGGAGTTGAGACAATAGTATAAATTAATTCAAAGGTGCTAAATTTACTGCTAAATTTAAATGCAAAAATAAGTGCAAAATTTAAATTCAATAAACAAATTTAATAACAATTAATTAACAAGCCAAGTTACTAAAATGAATCAAAATTTAAATGTAAGGCCTGTCAGGGACATGAAAGCAGGAAAATTTACCGCAAACGAAATAATAAACCAGATGTTTGAAGGTGGCGGATTTACGGCAAAAAAGGTCGCGGATGGTGTTGATATTTGGGAAGCGATGGAAAACAAGAAGAACTGCATAAAATTCCTGTCATTTCCCGCTGACATTATAGCAACAGGAACACGGGGAATAATAAAGGACTTGATAAAACACAAATTAGTTGATGTTGTAATTACAACATGTGGAACACTTGACCATGATTTGGCACGAATATGGAAGGATTATTATCACGGAAAATTTGAAGCGGACGACATTGAATTGCGAGAGAAGGGAATAAACCGTCTGGGAAATATTTTTGTGCCGAATGAAAGCTACGGAATAATACTTGAGGAAAAGATGCAAAAAATTTTGAATAAAATTTACAAAGATAAGGATACGGAAATCGGAACGCATGAAATAATCAGGGACTTTGGAAAGGCAATTGAAAACGAGAAAAATGCAGAGGAAAGTATTGTTTATTGGGCATACAAAAACGACATTCCGATTTTTGTTCCAGGAATAACCGACGGGGCATTTGGATTCCAGTTATTTATGTTCTGGCAGAACCACAAAAATTTCAGGGTAAATTTATTTAAAGACGAGAAGGAACTTGCGGATATTGTTTTTACCGCAAAGAATACGGGAGCGCTGATGTTGGGCGGAGGAATAAGCAAGCATCATACGATATGGTGGAATCAGTTCAGGGACGGGTTAAATTTTGCGGTTTTTATAACAACTGCGGTGGAATCAGACGGTTCTTTAAGCGGAGCAAGAACGAGAGAGGCAATATCATGGGGAAAGATAAACAAAAAAGCCAAACACATAACGATTGAGGGAGATGTTACGGTATTGCTTCCTTTAATGGCGGATGCGTTATTTGAGAGGATGAAGAAAATTTAACCTAAAAACATAAAATTTAAAATTGAGCATAAAACATAAAATTTAAAAAAATTTAGTAACTATTCAGAGGGTATTTTCAAAATGAAATTTTGTAAATCTCCGAACGAAGTGAGGTGACAAAAATTTACTGAAAATTTATAAATAAATTTTCAATCTTAAAAAATATTTCAAATATTTTTTAATACCTACGATTTTCAAACTTGTTTGAAAATGCACGAACGAAGTGAGCGTAAAATTTCAAAAAATACAATTTCAAAAATGAAATTTTTGAACTACACGAACGAAGTGAGCGTAAAAAATCAAAAAATTTACCTGTGATTTTTTGGGTGGCTGAATAGTTACAAAATTTAAAAAATTTAAAAAATTTAAAATGAGCAAAGGACTTTTATCCTATTTCGGAATTGCAACTATTGCATTGATAGTTCTAAATGTAGTCGTATTTTTCGGTGTGCAGATGACAGATAACCTGAAAATCTATGATGAAAACTGGACGGAAAATTGTACCCAAAATAAATATATTCCTAATGCAATTTATGAAGGAGAATATTATGTGTGTCCTGAAAGTGCTGCAAGGGATGGAGGTTATGATATAAATTACTGCACAAAATTTCCCGATAATGCCTGTGTATATACTTATACGGATAGTTTTTCACTTGTCGGAAAAAATGCATCTGAAAAGCCATGGACATTTATAACAAGCATGTTTATGCACGCAGATATAAATCATTTACTCGGAAATATGCTCTTTTTGTTTATTCTTGGAGGAATTGTTGAGGCGGCAATAGGAATAAGAAAGTATTTATTGCTCTATTTTTTAGCAGGAATTTTTGGAGGAATAACTATGATTTTTATGACATCAACCGGATTCATAAGCGACAATGTTTCAATACTCGGCGCTTCCGGGGCAATATTCGGAATTCTTGCGGCGGCGGCAATTCTCAGACCAATGCAGACGGTATATGTTTATTTTCTTCCGATGCCGTTAATAATTATCGGATTAATATATATCGGGCTTCAGGTATATTACATATTCATGGGCGGAGAAGCAGGGGTTGCAAATGGCGCTCATCTCGGAGGAGCAATTGTGGGTATAATCGCGGCAATTTATCTTAGAAAGAAGGTAAAGGAGGATGAATTTTAAAATTTTAGTTGAACATTCCATCTGAACTTATAATTTATTATATCTTTAAAATTTAATTTATTTATCTTAAAATTTAATTACTAACTCTAAAATTAACAAAATTTAATTTAAAATATAAATTTATAACCTAAAATTTAATTTATAACCTAATTTATAACTTAAAATTTATTAAAATAATTAAAATTTAAAGTGACA
>JAGTWP010000006.1:0-34844 GCA_018260755.1 Candidatus Altarchaeum sp.
AAAGTGATTTTACAACATCTCATAATTGGTATTTAAAGGTCTATGATGCTGCTGGGGGTGATCAAGGAAGAATAGATTATTTTAAGATTGAAATATGTAGTAGAATTGATGTTTGTGAAATAGAATTTGACCCCTACATAGTAGCTAGCAATGGCAATAAAGATGCTGCGAAATCTCTCTTTGATACAATAGAAACTATAAAACCAGATCTAGCACACTTGAGAATGGCCAACTATAAAACTGAATGGTGCATCCCATTTATTGGTTGGTGTCTTAAGACAACTACAATAACCGACTTAGAAAATAATGTAAAGAAAAACAAAAATATTGTGTTAGTGGGTGGCCCCCTAGCAAATCCTATTACAAAGGAGGTTAATGAACAATTAAAAAATGGAGTATATTACGAGGCATATATGAAAGATAATACAGAAAAAACAGAAAGAATAACTGATTTGTTTTATTTTGCAAAGGGTGGGAAATATATAGCAAGATGGCATGTTTATACTGGTCCACAAATGTGTTCAAGAATGGGTTGTGTTACATCACGTTATCAAGCAGAACCAGTGGGTAATAAAAATGTAGGTATGGTGCAAAAACTACCTATGAACAACGATTTTAAGAGTGTGAGTAGGTATCGGTTTGTTGCAATAACTGCAGGAATGACAAAGAAAGATACCAAAGATTCTGTAAATACTTATATCTCTTTATTAAAAAATAAACATATTCAAGAGTCAGTACTCTATAGTGGAGGCGGCGATATAGCATTTGTGCTAAAAGATTACGGAGATGATTATGAGACCTGTAAACGCAAGTGTTTGGATAGTTGGGGTTATGATTATTCTACACTTAGATATTCTGATGCAATATATTGGCAGCGCACTTATTGTGAGGAAAGTTGTAGTGATGGGGTAAGTCTTGGTGATTTTGGTAAAATAATGATTGCAAAAGCATTTCAAATATAATGGATATTTTTAATATTACTATGGATAATGTAAGTAGAAGCAAAAAGGAGAATAAACTTACAATATACATATTTTTCATTACATTAGTTATATTATTCTCCACGAATGTATACTCAAGTGATATACAATATTTATCAGAATATAAAACTAAAGATTTTGCACATTTAATAGATACAAATGCTGATTATATAGTTGTAGGAGATTATTCAGGTAATATATATCTTTTTGATAAAAAAGAGGATGTTCAATGGAAACATACAACAGATGGTGTACCTCTACAACTAAAAATAATAGATAACAAAATTTTTATATTTGTTGAAAAAGAGAAAGAATCAATTCCTACATATTTTTTGTACATTTTAGACCTAAATGGGAAATTATTGAAAAAACAAGATCTTGATATTAGAGATACTGCAATTACGTATGTTAACTCAGCCATTATTAATAATGATTATTTAATTGTAGCAACATATGACTATCTGCATTTTTTTGACATAGATGGAAAATTAAAAGCGAAATACAATTATAAAGGAATAGAAGATATGTCTTCTTTTGATAGTTACCTACTTGCAAATTCATACGATTATTATACATATTTGTTAAACATGGGAGGAGATGTCCTATCCACATACAAAGATACATATTCGGCAGTTACTACTAATAATCATATAGTCACAAGTTCTAAAAATGGCAGTATAAGTTTCTTTCCTATTAACAACATATTATCCTCCAAATACAAAATGGATCATCCTGTTATGAAAACATTACCTTTAAATGGAGGTATTGTTGTTGGCATGGATGATCCAAAATCGTACAATAAAGGATATATCTATTATCTCAAGAATAATAATATAAACTGGAAACATGAATTTGACGGCTATGTTTTAGATTACTATCTTGTCAATGAAGAGCAAATCGCAATAATCTTATCTAATGGTAAAATAAATATAATTTCTAAAGAAGGGAATATAATTAGGAAATTTGATATCAAAGACAACATTAGCTCAACATACGGGCAAGATAACTTAATTGTTGTTGGTACGAAAGATACTGTTCATGTGCTAAATGATGATGGAGAAATAAGATGGTCTAAAGATATTATGAGTACAAAAGTATTTTTTTATAGTTATGGAAAAACAAAATATGTAGTTGTTGGTGGGCAGGACTTTATATATTTCTTTGATATAAATGGGAATTTGAAAAAGTTTCATAATATTAATGGAAGTGTCACTTCAATATATGCGTCTAATGGATATGTGGGTGTGGGCACAAAAAATGAAGCAGGCGGAGGACTGTATTTTTTTGATGATCAAGGAAAGTTAAAGTGGAATTATAGCGTTGATTATGTAATGTCTATTGATATTTCTGCGGATTATGTTGCAGTCGGCTGTAAAGATATAATTGGTGCAGGCAGTATTTATCTTTTTGATACAAAAGGAACGCTTAAATGGGAGTATTCAACAGATGCAAGAGCATATCCTGTATATCTCCATAATGATTACCTAATTGTTGGATTGGGCGAAAACCTTATGATTTTCAATATATCTGGCGAGATTATAATGAAATATCCACTTAATGATTTTTTTATATCATTTAATATTTTAGATGAGCAAATCGTTATAGGATCAATGGGTTATAAGAGAGAGATTAAAGACAATGTTCCTGTTTATAATCTTCTCGATTTTGGATACCTATATTTCTTAGATATAAATGCAATGATTGATACTTCACCTAAATGGAAGCAACAAATAAACTGCACAGGTTTTCTTGGTTGTGGCGATATTTCAATGTCTGCATCTGATGATTACTTAGCAGTAGTATCAGAATATAAAGGAGAAGTGTATCTATTTGATGCAGATGGGACACTAAAATGGATACGTGAGATAGAAAAATATCCAATTCGTACCAAACAAATTAAAATGTTAGATAAATATGTAATTGTTGGTACTGGTGATGGATGTTATGAAACAGAAAAATACGAAAACAAAAAGATAAATTGTGATGGTTCTCTTTACATATTTGATATAAATGGAACCCTACAACTAAAACAAAATATGGGCGAAATTACAAAAATTGGTGTTTTAGATGACTACATAATTATTGGTTCACATAAAAAATCATCGGATGATTACCTGTCATTTTTTTTGTTATCTCCTAATGCACAGAACTCCTCATTTGTTTCACCAACAGAACCGGATCACAATCTTTTCCTGTCAATAGCATTAATTTTAATTATAATCATATTATCTTTAATCGTAATCTGGCACAAAAAATTTAAATAAGAATTCAAAAATGCAAACCAAAAAATCAACAATTTTAATAATATTGGTAACTATTATATGTATTTGTGTGATAGGTATTGGATATATTTATGAAAATTTTTATATCTATGATGACATAAGAAACCTTGAAGAAGAATTATCTGTTGCAAATTCTATAGAATTATGGAATAAAAGCGAAGTAGTGGAAGATAAAAAAGAAATAGAAACCATTGTATCTAAGTTGAATAATAATATATTTTCCTATAAGGCCAAAGCATATTTCATTGCCAAAAACGATACTAAGAAATTAGAAAGCGAGTTATATGTAGACAAAAGGAAAGAAACTAGAAAATATGTGGAGGAATGGAAGGAAGATTATAAAATATGCAATTCTTCTGAAGGAATATGTATGATATATACAAAATATATAGATGAAAAAATTATAAAAGATATAAATAAAAGCATTGTAGCCAAAAATATTATATGCACACAAGGACCATATTGGACGCCTCTATCAAGTTTGATAGTTGAAGAAGGTGGATACACTATCAGAAAAATGTATTACTATAATAAATTGTATTATATTTTTGGAAATAATCCACGTATTTTATTAATAACTGATAAAAATGGAATTCCATTGTTTGAGATAAGGTGTTTGTTTCCTCCAGGGCCACCAGAAAGTGTGTTTAAAAATTATGAAGAAATGAACTGTGACACTGCACAAAATGCAAAAATTATAACTATATATGCAGATGTAAATAAAGATATTGATTTTGGGGATATTTCTTGGATTAATGAAAAGAATATTTCAGTAAGAGAATTCGCAGCAAATTGTTGAAACGATAAAATTTAAAACATTGCATACAAATATGAAAACTAAAATTTTGATATTATTTGCTATTTTAATACTCACAACCATAGTTATAGGAACAATGCAGGCAGAACCCATTTATGATTATGGCAATTATTCTGTGAATAACAATGTTACAATCTCAGCATGCCTTAATGTAAATGTAGATAAACTTTATGCAAATATAACAAAACCCGATAATACAATAAAAATTACATCACTTTCTTGTGGAGGAACAAATTATTGTCAACCTTCATGGATTTATTGCACAGGAATATTTAAAAATGCAAATGTTTCTGGAATTTATAATGTGAGTTTTTATAGTGATAAGTATGAGTTAAGTAATTCCTTTAGGGGATACTTTACTGTTTTTGAAGGAACATTTTTAAATGTTACTTTTCCATTAAACAATTCATTGACAAATAACAGAACAATAATTATCAAAGGATTAACAAATGGAACAAATGTTAGTATAAATAAAGATAGCAATAATTTTACTGCAATTGTTGTGAATGGAACTTTTTTATTTCCTTTAAATTTAACAGAAGGAGAAAATGTAATTAACATTGCCGCTTATGGAAAATATAGATTTCAAAATTTAACCGCTTTGAGAATATTTTTAGATACAATTCCACCAGAAATCAGATGGATAAATTACAGCAACAGCATTAGAATTTACAAAACATTTAGATTTGCTTTAAATATAACTGACAATGTAAATCTAACTTATGTTTCTGCTAATATGGTGCTTGATGACATAACAGAAAACCTTTTTATTTATTTTGTTGATGGAAATTATGTTGTTAATGTTGAACCAACAAGAACAGGAGATTGGATATTAAAAATTAAAGCATGTGATTCAGCAGGAAATTGTAATGAAAGTTCTTTCAGTTATTATGCTTATCAGGAAACAGAAAATGAAGAAAAGCCAAAAATATCAATATTGCCATCAAATAGAACAGAAAATGTAAGCAAGGATGAAAATAAAACAGAATACGAAAACAAAACGGAAAATAAGAATGAAACTCTAAAAGAGCAAATAGTTATTTACACACATGGTAATTTGACAACAACATTAAATGCTTCAAGAACAGTTCTTGAAAATATTTCAGCAACAATTTATGCAATTCCCTCTGAAAAAGGAATAAAATTTGAAGCAAATGGAAGTGCGTTGAAAAATTTTGAGTTTTATGTAAATGGAACAAAGGTAAAGACAAATGAAGAAGGATATATAATTGATGAAAAAAGCAAGGGGATATTTTGGGATTCTTTAAAGGAAAGCTATGAAAAAAGTTTAAAGAGAATAGAAAAATCAAAAATATTAACTCAAGAAGGCTATGCAATTGGAAAAGTAAATTCAAGTAAAGAATTACAGATAATTGATGGAACATTGGTTGATTTGGAGGGGAATCTTGTAAAGGAAGATATAACAATAGAACTTGAAAATGGAGAAAAGATCTTGGTTAAAGGTGGAATAATTGATAAAGAAAGCATCAAAATAATTGAAAAAGCAGAGAAAGATACTAAGGAAAAGAAAGATACTAATGAAAAAATATATAAAGAAGATAATAAAGAAACAGGAAGGATAACAAATCTGGATTTTGAGAATATTGAAGAAGGTGATGTTTATGAAGCAATGGTCAGGGATAACGAAGGAAATTTGATAAAAGACGGCGTTGCAGAAATTACTCTTCCAAACGGAGAAAAGATTAAAGTAAAAACAGATAAGAATGGAAAAGTAAAATTAACTAATGAGAATGGAAAAACAGTACAAGTTGAAAAGGGAAATGCAGAACTTCCTGAAAAAATTGAAGAAGGAAAAGGAATTGAAACAGAAGTTAGAGACAGCAGCGGAAATTTGATAAAAGACGGTGTTGCAGAAATTACTTTGCCAAACGGAGAAAAGATTAAAGTAAAAACAGATAAGAACGGAAAAGTAAAATTAACTAATGAGAATGGAAAAACAGTACAAGTTGAAAAGGGAAATGCAGAACTTCCTGAAAAAATTGAAGAAGGAAAAGGAATTGAAACAGAAGTTAGAGACAGCAGCGGAAATTTGATAAAAGACGGTGTTGCAGAAATTACTTTGCCAAACGGAGAAAAGATTAAAGTTAGAACAGATAAAGACGGAAAGGTAAAATTAATGCAAAAAGATGGAAAAATTGAACAAATAAATGCGACAAACATAAAAATTCCAGAGATTAAAGAAAATGAAAATTATAAAATAGAAGTTAGAGATGAAAACGGGAATTTAATAAAGAACAGCGATGTTGACATTTTACTTCCAAATGGGCAAATACTGAATGTTTTAACTGATGAAAACGGAAAGGTAAACTTACAATATAAAGATGAAATTTTTTCACAAATACAAAAGCAGGAATTTGAATTTCGGTGGTATTACTTGCTGCCTTTACTTTTAATTCCCTTACTTTTATATCTCTTTCTTAAAGAAGATGTAATTTTAAGCTACGAATTTTATAAAAAATTGAAGGAAGAAAATAAGTTAAGAGAAATTGAAAAATATGGAAAGAAATATATGCTTAAAAAATATATCTGTGAAGTTAATGACATAAAGGTGATTTTTATTGATTCTGAAAGTGAAGAGCAATTAGCAAAGAAACTAAAGTTAAAAATTTTGAAATAAAAAAGTCAAAAAATTTACCTTTGATTTTTTGGGTGGCTGAATATTAAAATTTTGCTAAAATTTTTGCATTCCTCTGCAACACATCTTCCGGCATTTTCCATTAAAAGTAATGTGTCAATCCCGAAAAATTTTGCATTTAAATCAATACGTTTTGTTTCTTTTTCCAAGTCCATTGTAAAAAATTTTCGTTTTGTATTTGAATTAACTTTTTGATAATAAATTTTTGCATATTTCACATATTATAAATAGATACTTCTTTAATTTATTATTTTAAATATTTAATCTCTAAAACCTAATTTCTTTTGTTAATATTAAATCAAAATAAAATATAAAAGATTGCTAAAAATTTAAACATTTAAACAAAATTTAAAGATATAATTTAAAAAATTTAAGATGAAAATTGTAGTTACCGGAATTCCGGGGACAGGAAAAACGACAGTTTTGGAAAAAGCAATTGCCGAATCAGAAAAAAAATACGCACATGTCAATTACGGAAATGTGATGTTTGATGAAGCAAAAAGCAAGGGCTTGGTTAAGGATAGAGACGAAATGAGAAAACTTGATCCGAAAATCCAGAAAGATATCCAAAAAAATGCCGCCAAAAAAATCGGAAAAATGGAAAATGTTATTATAGATACACATGCTTCTATCCTTACACCTAACGGATATTTGCCGGGCCTTCCGGAATGGGTTTTAAAAGAAATTATGCCAAATACTATTGTAATTCTTGAAGCATCACCCGAAGAAATTTCAAGAAGGAGAGCAAAAGATATATCACGAAAAAGAGATGCCGAGGATATCAAAGGTATAAAAGAACATCAGGAAATGAATAGGGCAATAGCAATGGCTTATGGCGTACTTACAGGAGCAACAATAAAAATAATACAAAATCATGATAATGGCCTAGAAGAAGCGGCAAAAAATTTATCAAAAATTTTGTAAGAAAAAGAAATAAAAATTTAAAAAAATTTAAAAATTTAAATTTAAAAATTTAAAAAGCAAAATTTAAAAAAATTTAGAATGGCAACTTATATAATGTTGGGCAGGTATAGCACAGAAGGAATTAAGGGAACATCTAAGGAAAGGACAAAGACGGTTGTTGATGAAATCAAAAAGAACAAGGGAAAAGTTAGTGCAATGTATGCAATGCTCGGAAATTATGATTTGTGCTTTGTTGTGGATTTTCCGACAAATAATGAAGCAATGAAGGCATCTGTAAATATTGCAAAAGCAACAGGAATTGGATTTAGAACACTTCCAGCAATGTCTGTGGATGAATTTGACAAATTGATATGCTAAATAAAACAGAAAAATTTAAAAATTTAAATTTAAAAATTTAAAAGGCAAAATAATTTCGCTAACGGTTAAATATTTTTAATAAATTAAAAATGGCAGCAAAAAAAGTTGTTAAGGCAGGGGATGTAATGACAAAGGACATAGAATATGTGGATGGAAGTGCAACAGTTGAAGAAGCGGTGAAAATGATGAACAATAAAAAAGTGTATAGTTTGCTCGTAAATACGAGAAATACGGACGATGCTTTCGGAATTGTGACAAGAAAGGATGTTGTAAGCAAAATTGTTGCTCAGGGAAAAGACCCGAAAGCAGTAAAGGTGCATGAAATTATGACAAAGCCATTAATTACTGTATCTCCGGGATTGAGTGTAGAATACTGTGCGAGATTGTTTGCAAAGACCGGAATCAGAAGAGCACCCGTATTTGACGGAAAGAAGATAGTAGGAATGATTAATAATACTGCATTGTTGAAAACATTGTTGTAAAAATAAAAATATAAAAACAATAAATCAAGAAAATTTAAATAAAAATTTAAATAAAATATATAAAAATGGCAGCAAAAAAAGTTGTTAAGGCAGGGGATGTAATGACAAAGAATGTTGTATATATAGATGGAAGTGCAACAGTTGGGGAAGCAGTGAAGACGATGCTTGAAAAAAAGGTTTCGGCATTGATAGTGAATTCAAGAAATGCAGATGATGCTTTCGGAATTGTGACAAGAAAGGATGTGGTAAACAAGATCGTTGCTCAGGGAAAAGACCCAAAGGAAGTGAAGGTGCATGAAATTATGTCAAAGCCGTTGATTACCGTATCTCCGGGATTGAGTGTAAAATACTGTGCAAGATTGTTTGCAAAGACAGGAATCAGAAGAGCACCTGTATTTGACGGAAAGAAGATTGTAGGAGTATTAAGCAACTCCGACATATTCAAGACAGTTGCATAATAAAGTTACACAACAAACTTTGACAAGTGCAAATTAAATAACAGAATATTTTTATTTTTTTATTTATTTTTTTTATTTCAAAGAAATTTAGATATTTGCTTAATATTTGCTTAATCGCAAATTTTACTTAACGGAGATTCATTTATTCTATTTATCTCTTCTTTCAATTTATGTGTGCTTATTATATTTCTTTCTTTTTCTTTTCTTTCTTCCATATTTCCAGTTTTGTCATTTTTCTTTTCATATTTATAAGGAACATTGGCAAGTCCTGCTGAAAGAGGGGATATATATTCACAGGTTACCTCTCTTGTTGGTTGTCCTGATTTAATTCATTTTTAAATTTTAGGTATTCAACATATTTATATCCTATGAATGCCACAATTAACAAAAATACAAGAACAAATATAATTAATATGTTAATCATATAAATATCGGAATAATCTATCTAACAGTTTTCGCCGGGAAAAACGCCGCATTCCCCCGCAAATACTATAACCACAATAAAAATAAAAAGCAAACCTGCAATTAATGCAAAAATCCAGCACATTCTTAAAACATCTGTTGTCCTTTTATATTTTATGTTACTCTGCATTTTATGTATTTAAAATTTTAGAGTAACTATTCAGTCATTCAAAAATCACAGGTAAATTTTTTGACTTTTTTGAAATTTTCATCGGGAAGTTTACACCTATTGAATAGTTACATTTTTGACATCATTTATAGTTATGTTGTTATAAAATATTTCCCTGATATTATTCAAAATAGTATTATTCAAAATAAACAAATTTTTGATAATTTCAAAAACGAAGTTTTTGAAATATCCGAGCGTTAGCGAGGTTAAAACTCCATTTCCAAGCGTTCACAAAAATCTTATGGATTTTTGAGGTACTCAAAAACGCTTGAAGCATTTTTGATATACCGAGAAAATACACGAACGGAAGTGAGTGAGTGTATTTCACCAACAGCGTTTTAAACAGGTGCTTTTTTATATCATAGTTTTATAAAATAGTCATCGCTTTATTATTCTTTTCCCCTTGTTCTTTATCTGATTTTACTAAGCGGCGATTCGTCCATTCCGCTCATATCCTTCTCTTCTTTCAATTCATCAGCGCTTATTATATTTCTTTCTTTCTTTTCCTTTCTTTTTCCTGTTTCTTCTGTTGGTTGTCCTGATTTAACTCTTTTTCTAATAAATCTTTGATATTTGACATACTTATAGATAATAAATGCCGCAATAAAGAGAATTATAAGAACGGCAACAACAATTACAGAGTCAAGATTATAAATATCCTTAGAAATTGTGTAGGTTAAAAAATTTTCCTTTTCTATTATAAATACATAATTTCCCCATTCATCCGGTTTAAATTTTGCCTCCCCAGTTTCATTGGTAAGTAAGGTTAAATTTTTTTTGCCCGGAAACATAACATTAAATTTAGCATTCCTGAGAGGAAGATTATTTGCTTTTGAAAATATCTTTACAATAATCTCGCCTTCCTTATAGTCAATTGTCATATTCATTTCCGCCTGCATAACTATAAATGTCCCATTTGCTGTTAAATATCCTTCTTTACTGCATGCAACAAAATACTCTCCGACAGCAGGCATGAATTCAACAAAATTTCCAGATTTTTCCATTTTTTCGCTGCTGTTTTTGTTAATGATTTTGATATTGACCTCTGTTTTTGGCTCTGTTGTTGCATAAATCGTCTGAATTTCGCCATAAGTAAGCACATTTTTATCTATATTTATCTTATTATTTCCGCTAACTACAATTTCCTTATTTATGGAAATAAAACCTTCCTTCTTTACGGATATATTGTTCATTAAATTTTTTATTTTGTAATATGTATCGGCTCTTTCGTTATTTACATAAATTTCAGCATTCAGAGTGGTATTCTTTGAATCCTTTATGCGAAATCTTATAGTATCCCCGACCTTTAAATTTTTCTCATCGGGCAAAATTTCAAGAAACATCTCATTAAGTGCAAAAATTTTCACAATATTTGTTTTATGTTCTGCATCGCCAACGCTTATTTCATACTCGCCGGACATTGTCGGAGTAAAGGAAAATTTACTATCCTTTGTTGCAGGCATAGTGATTGAGCCATCAGGGCATACTATTTTAACATCAAGTGAATCAACATAAATCACATCATCTGCAAAAATTTTTCCTGTGATAACATTTCCAACACTTACATTTTTTTGAATGTCAATATAAAGTATGGGTTTATCAATTATCTCAATGTCCTTTGAGTCAGTCCAATAGTCATCCCCGCGGGATGATCTAATTGTGTAATGTCCCGGCAAGGTAAAATTTAAAGGGAAAGCCAGTTCTTTTGACGAATAAGAAAGTATATTGCTTTGTTGTGTATCTTTGTTAAAAATTTCAACATTAAAGAATTCCATAACTTTTTTTCCGCCCCACCCAGAGGTTATCGGAATTTCATCCATCTTTACAAATATCTCTACTTGAGCCGAAATTTTTGCATATTGCGGAAGGTGCATAATCTCTATTTTTCCTTTAACAGGAAATTTTATGGTTTTATCACAGTAAAATTTACCGGAAATTTTGTCATGCTTTTTGATTGTAATTGTGTATTCGCCGACACCGTAATCCGAAGGGGAAAATTTGAATAAGCCATTCATATCTGTATTGTCTCTTTTAACTTCTTCATCATCTTTAACAATAATAATTCCGGCATTTTTTACTATGTTTCCGTTTTCATCTTTAACTAATATCTCAATTGTATCGCTAAACGACTTTTTTCCATCCGGAGAAATTCCAATGCCAAATGTCCCTCCTTGCATTATGATTTCTTCACTATAAGTTCTTTTTTGTCCGCCAACCCATACAAAAAATGTTAGATTATGCTTTTTGCAGTCGTACAACGAATTTTTTGTTTCAACGGAAAGCATAAAATTTACTGTTTTTGTTTCATTTTTCTCTAATTCGGATTTGTCGCTTAAAATTTCTCTTTCATCAAACAGAAGATTGTATGAGAATGCAACAACTTTGCTTTCATTATTTTTAAAGTCCGCAGACAGAGAAATATCTTTTGTCAGATTTAAATTTATATTTTCGACAACAACATCAGCAGATGCAGTCGCAGAAAATATACTAAATATAAATATACTAAATATAAATATACTAAATATAAATATTAGTGTCAAGATTAATGTCAATGTTACAAAAGACCGTGGCAATAGATGTAAATTTAAATTTTCACTATATAAGGAGACCATTTTTTAATAAAATAAGTATATTTAATAAAATAAGTATATTTAATAAAATAAGTATATTTAATAAAATAAAATGTAAAATAAAATATAAATTTAGGGTTTATAAATTTAGGAATGAAATCTTATATTAATAATGTTATAAATTTAAATTTATTCAAAATGAAAGGAAAGATATTAAGCGTTGTGCAGAATTCTGTTGTAATAAAGACAGATATTACTGATTCCAAAGGATCAATGAACGAAATGAATTCAAAAGGGGGCCTATATACAGACGGATCTAAACTTAATCCGAATAAACTTCTGAATTATGAAATTTTATACAACAACAAAAGTGTCGGAAAAATTTCCAACCTAATCGGAAGGGTAAGTGATTTCTTTCTTGTAGGAACTATACGGGATAAAGGTATTACTTCGGCTATGGCCGGAGAAGATGTTGAAATTTTGAAACAAAACAAGAACGGAAAAAAACAACAGAGGTGGTCTAATCAGCCATATAAAGAAAGGGATAAAAAGCAGACAGGATGGAAGAATCAAATAAGAAGAGGGTAAAAAAATTAAAAGAAAGCGAATCAGATGCTCTTGGAGTAGAACAATTACGTGATAAATCACTAAAAACAGACAAGCCTGCAACAGAAGAAAAAAAAGACAAAGAAAATTATGTATATAAGTATGTTTGTCCGAACTGTAAGTCATCATTAATTATTACGGACAAAAAACACGGTGAAATAAGATGTGATAAATGCGGTATGATATTAGAAGAACAGATTATTTTATCTGAAAAAGAGTGGAGGACATTTGATGATGATGTATCCGGGATTCAAAGAGCCAACGGTTCAACAAAGGACTCGTTATGGGATAAAGGACTTTCAACAAAGGTAGGAGTCGGACATACCGATGCTTACGGTGTGTATATACCTACACGAACAAAAATTAAACAGTCGCGCATAAGCAAACTCCAAAACAGGACTAAATTAGTAAATACAAAAGATAGAAATTTTGTTTTTGTATTATCAAAAGTTGACAGGGTTTTAAGTAATCTTAATGTCGGAAACAATATAGAATATATGAAAGACGAATGCGCGTATATTTACAAAAAGGCAATGGAAAAACATCTTACAAAAGGAAAAAATTATCAAGGTATGGCGGCAGCGGTGATATATGTGTTGTGCAAGGTACATAAAATTCCATTTCAGTTTATTGATATATGCAAAGCAGCGGATGTTACAAGACAATTAGCATGGAGGTATATAAAAAATATGCAACCCGTAATTGCAGAAATATCTTCTTACAAAGCAAATACCTTGCCAGAAGATAAAAGTCAAAATAATGTAAATAACGGTATAAGAAGTATTCCCGAAGATTATCTGGGCAAATTTGCAGACCGATGGAATCTTCCTCCGGATGTTGAAGCAAAAGCAGAGGAAATTTTAAAATTGGTTGCCAAAAAAGGTGTTTTGAGCGGAAGATCGCCGGCCGGATTTGCTGCGGCTGCACTTTATCTTGCCGCAAAAGAAAAAGATATGAAGGTTAAATTATCATTAATTAAAGAAGTAAAATATCTGACATTAAAAAGCAAGATAAAATTACTGGAAAATTTGGTATGAATTTATATGAATTTAGAATAGTTTATTAGAATATTTTGTTTATTAGAATATTTTATTAGAATATTTTAAAATTTTTCAACTCCTTTATTTTTTCAACAATTTTCTCACTCAAATTTATTTTCTTTTCTATTTTAAATGGAAAATTAATCCTTCCGATGAACTCAACATAAGCATTACCTTTTATCATTATATCTACTTTCCCATTATTTTTAACTATTTCATCTGTAATATTTAACAACCGGTTTAAATTTTCATACTTTATATTTACTTCGCTTCTTGCTATTTTTGTTTCATTCGGGGGAATTATTAGTTGTTCATTAAGAGTTCCATTACCTATATAAATCCCATCCAAATAAATTTCATAGTCCGCTCCGTCAAGAGTGGCGGGAATTTTATTCGGATTATATGCTTTTAAATTTAAATTCAAAGTAATTTGCTGCAAGTCAATGTTTTTTATTTCAACACTTTCAAAATCCATTTCAACATTTTTAAATGCCTCCTTTTCCTGAATTTGTGAAAATAGATAAAGTCCTGCGATTAGCAATATGACCAATATTGCAAATATTCCTGCAATTATTTTTGTTTTCATTTCGGATAAATTTTGAATAAATTTTTAAATTTTACAGATAAATTTAATTAAATTTGATTTAAAATATCTCTACCATACAGGAATGAAAATTTCGTTGTAGCCCAAAAATCCAAGCCCTATTTCTCCGTCTTTAACACTTGGAAGCATAGGTGATATTCCGGGAATTTCAGAGTGCATAAATATTATTTCATAAGCATGTGTTGTCAATGCCCCGAGTATAAAAGCAGGTAATCCAAATATGCTTATCAATATGGACATAGGAAGTGTTGTCAAAATTTCCATCTGTGCGTGAGGAACGAGAATTAAATAGCCCTTGGCGGTTATTGTGAATATAAGAATAGAAAAAACAACAAAGAGCAGATAATGATTCGGAAATTTTCTTATGATTACAGAAAACAACAAAACAAAAAGTAATCCAACAATAAAAAGTTCAATTGTATGAAAATTTACAAAACAGGCAAATATTCCAAATAGCAAAAATATAGCAGATAAATTTTTTGCCCTGCCTTGTGAAGATAAATATAAAGCACCTATTCCTGACAACGATGCCACAATCGCAAAGTCAGCAATAAATTTCCATCCGGGCAGTTTGCTTATTTTCTCAATAAATTTAATTCCGTATTTCGTCCTTATCAGAAAGATTATTCCTAAATATCTTTGCTCGTTTTTTCTCATTAGCAATGCAGTCCCGACAAAAAATAATAGAAAAAATGCAATAATACCGAACATCATGTAAAAGTCCATGGTTTTTAATTAACGAATAGATTTTATTTTTTCTTTGTCTTCTTCAACATACTGCTGCATTGCAGTGTATTCTGTTGTTCCAAATCTTGAGTTTTTCAATAACAATATTAGTTCATCTTTAAAGTCAAGGGATTCTTTCCAGAATTTGTTAAACCATTGTTCTCTATTATAATCAACATACATCTTTCCTTGCTGGACTGTGTTAAGCTCACCCTCTCTTGTTAATCCCGAAAGGGTAAAGTTTGATGAACCTACAACAACTAACTTATCGAAAATGTAAGTTTTACCGTGTAAGAAATTCTTATCGAATATTCTTATTTCAACATTTGATTTCTCAAGGAACTTAATTAAATCTGATACATTATCTTTCTTAGTAGGTGTTAAGTCAAGACCTTCAACTTCTCTCTTTATTTCCTTCAACAATACTTTGCCAAGTGTTTGTTTATTATCATTTAGTTCTGGAGTTTTTCCAAGTAATAATCTGAACTTCTTAACTTTGCCCAGATTCTCTTTTACTAAAGCAAACCCTTCTACATTAAAGAAAGCAGTTGCAATATCAAGGTTTGATGTTGGCTCTGACTTCAGCACTTTATTTAGGAATACTGAAAGCTTTACATTGCTGTTATCAATGATGTTTTCGTCAATTATCATTTGAATTGCCACCTCTCGTTCTTGAACATATCAATCAAGTATATACAATCGATGCCATAATCTTGACATACCAAAGGTATTTTTACCTTCTTACCAACTAATGATTCTTCTGCAACAACTATCCTTTTTCTTATTGTTTCAATTATGGTTGTTTGCTCATCTGTTTCCATTTCTACTGCAAGAGCAATAACAAAAGGGTCTGCAACAGGTGTTAAGCTCTCTGATTTCGCTAATTTTGGATATTTCTTCAATATTTCATTCACAATAACTATCTGTTTAATGTTTAGCTTTTTAAATAGTTTCTTTTGTTTCTTAGCCCACTCCTTGAGCTCATCATCCCCTCTTTCAATCTCCATGAGCACTTCTTCAGGGGATACTAACAATCCATCTTGGATAATCTTCTCTACTTTTGTCCAAACTCCCGGAAATACTCCCATTGGATACTTTCTATTCAACTCAATCAATGATGATGTATCAATAACATAATAGTTTACTTGAGCTGTCATTTCGTCGCCTTTGCTAATACTTTCTTCATTTTGCTTGATTTAACAGATAAGTAACTCAATGCGTCTGCATAAGTGATGAATCCTTTGTCATAGTTGTCAGCAACCAAGGAAACAAACTTCTTTCCCATCTCAGACAAACATTTTGTTTCTGCTGGAACTCCTCCTCCACCTTTACCAACCTTCTTCTCTTTTTGAGGTCTATTAAGTACATCATTATATGTTGATTTTGAGATATAACCAAGTGAATGCATATTGTAAAGAACCATAGCTTTACTAACAGCAAATCTATTAGCAATCTTTGTCAATGTTTTTGTTTCGACAAGAGATGCTTTATCCGCATCAAAAACATATTTAGCAATAGCTTCTGGAAGAAGGAACTCTGAAGCAAAAGAGTTACACCACTTCTCAACTTTATCATTTACAACCATAGTAAAATCAGGAATGCTAACTCCTGACTCTCCTAAAAGAACGTGAGCAAATTCGTGCAGTAGTGAAAATATTCTTGGTCTGATTTCATCTTGAGAACTAACTACAACAACATTAAGTATTTCATCAACTAAAGCAAATCCTCTTGCATCTTTGATAGGCATAGAAATCTGGAAAGGAATAATGTTCAATTCCTCTATCTTTTCCCTTAAGTATCCACAGAAGTTATAATCGCTCTTAAATTTTGTTTGCTTTTCTTCAGATAAATTAAAGACTTCATTTCTGAAGTAAATAGCAACATCTTTTGGATTTTCATTAAGATTGTATTTCTTTACCTTTGGCTTTAATGTTTCATTTATGTTTGCAGAAAGCTCCTGAGTAAGATGTTGCAATATTCTTGCTTTTCTAATAGCAAGGATAGTTTTTTTATCGAATTCTCCCTTCTTCTCTGTTGAAATAACACGATAATCTTTAGGCAGTGGGCTTTCAGCCTGTGGCTCAGACAATAAGAAAGCTGCCAAAGGTCTTTTTAAAAGGTTAGCAAGTTTTTTGAGTTGGTTAATTGTTGGCTCTACAGTGCCACTAAGCCAACCTTTGAAAGTATTCTCACTAACCCTTAAACTATTCATCAGTTCTGTTTCATCCCATCCAGAACTACCTATAAGCCATTTCAATACTTTAGGTTCAACTCCAACTTTCAATATCTTTGTCTTTGCCATTTTGATTATTTCTTTGGCTCATATTTCTTAAAGAGTAATTAATTATATTTGTTATAAATTATATTTAAAATTCATTATTTTTTTGTACTTTTTACAATGCCGGAAAAATCAGCAATTTTTGAAACTTTTCGTATAATTTTAAGCGTACCACTCTATTAAAAATAAGAGCCATATTCCTGCAATTATTTTTGTTTTCATTTCGGATAAATTTTGAATAAATTTTTAAATTTTACAGATAAATTTAATTAAATTTGATTTAAAATATCTCTGAAATTATCTTTAAAATCGGAAATGCGTTAATTATGAGCAAAAATAGCATAAGCCCGATTATTGCCAGTATTATATGCCCTACAATTTCCTTATTTAAATTAAGCGAAGCAATAATTTCTTCAACCATCTTTCCTCCGTCAAAAGGAGATAACGGCATTAAATTTGTAATTCCAACCAAAAAATTTAATAAAATAATCCATTTAAGAAGTTCAAGCAAAATACGAATAAAATTTTCAAAATTTTCCAGATCTTTATTTATCGGAAGCGAATAAGTAATTCCAACATATCCCCTTCCTTCAATGTTTGGATGTTGCCCGGTTGTAAGCGTCCGGTTTCCCTCATTTGTTTCAAGGGTTATGGTTTTATTTTGTGATAAATTTTGCAGTTGTTTCCATGGATCTTCATTGTCAATTTTATAGATTATCATCCCTTCGCTTAAAACACCATAAGAAGGGCTGTTATTCATAACACTTCCGACGAGCATTCCGTTATCAGGACTGTATGCAGCAGAAACAATCAGGGTAAGAAGCAGCACACCAATCATTGCAACGACAAAATTTGCAAAAGAACCCATCACATAAATTTGCATTCTTTTATAGCCCTCACATTTCTTCATTGCTTCTTCATCCGGCTCAACAAATGCACCGATTGGAATTATTCCGAATGTCAATAAGCCCGTTGATTTTAAATTTATTTTATGAACATAACTCAATATTCCGTGAGAAATTTCATGCGATGTTAAAAGAACAATTAAAGCAATTATACCATACCATACAGGAATGAAAATTTCGTTGTAGCCCAAAAATCCAAGCCCTATTTCTCCGTCTTTAACACTTGGAAGCATAGGTGATATTCCGGGAATTTCAGAGTGCATAAATATTATTTCATAAGCATGTGTTGTCAATGCCCCGAGTATAAAAGCAGGTAATCCAAATATGCTTATCAATATGGACATAGGAAGTGTTGTCAAAATTTCCATCTGTGCGTGAGGAACGAGAATTAAATAGCCCTTGGCGGTTATTGTGAATATAAGAATAGAAAAAACAACAAAGAGCAGATAATGATTCGGAAATTTTCTTATGATTACAGAAAACAACAAAACAAAAAGTAATCCAACAATAAAAAGTTCAATTGTATGAAAATTTACAAAACAGGCAAATATTCCAAATAGCAAAAATATAGCAGATAAATTTTTTGCCCTGCCTTGTGAAGATAAATATAAAGCACCTATTCCTGACAACGATGCCACAATCGCAAAGTCAGCAATAAATTTCCATCCGGGCAGTTTGCTTATTTTCTCAATAAATTTAATTCCGTATTTCGTCCTTATCAGAAAGATTATTCCTAAATATCTTTGCTCGTTTTTTCTCATTAGCAATGCAGTCCCGACAAAAAATAATAGAAAAAATGCAATAATACCGAACATCATGTAAAAGTCCATGGTTTTTAATTAACGAATACTCAAATAGTGCGAACATATTCCAAATTTATTCCCTCCGATATGCAGCGGACAGAATCCTTCCTTACCTTCACATTCAACAACACTTCCGACAACCAAAACCCTGTCATTAAATTCCTTTTCAAATTCCAGTTTACACTCAATCCATCCCGCACATTCTTTTATCCTTGGCACATTAACCTTCCCGGACTTTTCGGCGGTTAGATTCGCATAAGAAATTTTATCGTTTCTTTCATTTCCGGAATATTGTGCGCATTTCCATAAATTTGGCAAAATTTCTTCGGCAGGAATATTTACAACAAATTCCTTTGTTTCGCGAATATTTTTTAACGTTTTCCTAGTGTTCACCGATGAAAAACCGATTAAAGGCGGATTCTGGGATACAGGCATTATAAAACTATAAGGTGCCGCATCTGAATTTCCATTGCCATCAATCGTTGAAATTAATACAACCGGTCTTGGTGCCAACAATTTATAAAAATTTTGTATTTCCATTTTAAAAATTTATGAAATTTAAATATAAACTCATAAGTAAATTAGGTTTTCAACAATTTATTAACGAGTTATGCGCTAAACATGTACCAAATAGTAAACAAGCATCCATAACCGAACTGCAAATATATTCTACTCCACATAACCGAACTACAAATATATTCTGCTCCACATAACGAACGGAAGAATTAAAGCATAAATAAAACATAAAACCAATATATCTGAAAGCAAATACCAAAGCAGTTGTCTGGCCTGTAACACATATTGAATGTGCCTTATTTTATGGAAAAATAGCAAAACATCAGTCCAATAGCGAGTAAAGGTGCATTAAAGAAATACAAAACAATTGTTCCCGTTAAATAAGAAATTAGGATAAGTATGTAAGGAATGACTCTATCCTCTTTGTGTGGTAAATCGTATTCTGTGTTTTCATTCTTTCGCTTCTTTAATTCAACGGCTATTATTATAAATACAACAGGCAAAATAGTCCCAAAAAGAAGGTATATAAATTCTATTGCTGCAAAATGAGTTAAATTTCAGAAAAACAAAATTTAACTTCATTCATTTTATCTGTTGTTAGAGAATAGAGAGAAAATAGATGAAAATTTATATTCCAAATTTAAATTTTTATTATAAAGCATAATTGTTTACCTAAATATTTTACAAAAATTATAACTTTGCGCTTGTAGTCTAGTGGTAGTACTTCGGCCTTCCAAGCCGAAAACCCGGGTCCGAATCCCGGCGAGCGCATTTAATCCTTAAATTTTGAAATTTCTTCTTTAACAACCCTGACAATCTCATCAATATCCGGAAATTTAACCTTATTTTCTTTAAATTTCACATTTTCAATAAACCTTATTCCGTTCCTCTTTAATTTTTCAACATTTTCAGCAACAAAAGGATTTTGATACATACTTATGTGCATTGCAGGAACGATAATAATTTTCTTTTTGCTTCCTAATGCAGTTGTTGCGAATGTTGTTACGGGAGTGTCATCTATTCCAGATGCTATTTTTGAAATAGTGTTTGCCGTACACGGACATATCAGCAAAAGCTCGGCAATCCCCTGCACGCCGCAAAAATAAACATGTTCAACGGAACCGGAAATTTTGTCTGTAACATTATGTTCGCTTGCCCATTCCAATGCATCTTTACCAATGATTTTTTTTGCATTTTTACTCATCACCACATACACATCAAAATTCTGTCTTTTCAATTCCCTTATTAACTTCACATCTTCAACAGCGGCAACACTTCCGCATACTCCTATAACAATTACAGATTTCTCGGTATCCATATTGTTCTTTATTAAATTTCACAAAAAGAACTAAATTTTTACAACACACAAAAAAATAAAAAATAAAACAAAAATTTAAAAAATTTATCCCTGTATATTTTCGGGAATATAATTTATCATTGCTTCTGGACTATTTTTCTTTTTCCGACAGCGCTAATATATGAGACCTCTGTATTTGCTTGTACTTCTATATCTGTTGGCTTTGTAACCTCAAAAACCTCAAAGGTCTTCATATCCATCAACTGAAGAGTATCTTTTGTAGCATTTAAAACCTGTGCGGTATTTTTATCCACAATAGGTACTTCAACCTTGTGACTTGCAGGGACAATAAATGATCTTCTTCTGTCATCAAATATACCTATTCCTTCAACCCTGTATTTTGCTTCCCCGTGTTTTCCCGGTTTTGAATGGTCAATTGCTATAACCTTGCACGCTTCGTTATCTATCAAAACATACCTATTAATTTTCAGATTTCTTGCTTCTTCATAATCTATCTCGCTGCTCATTTTAAAAATTTACAAAAATTAAAATTAAAAATTTTAAATTAAAACATACTTGAGGTTTTCCAGTTTTTATGTGACTGCGGACTATATCGGACCTTCTTTGTTTTCAAAAATACCCATACAGGCGCTCTTGTTCTGGAATTGCTTCGTTCATTCAAAATTCGCTTTATAGACGATGTTTTTCTGCTTGCCATTTTAAAAATTTTACTTTTTTTATTATTTTTTATTATATTTTATTTTTTAATTGTATTTTACTTATATAAAATTTAGTTTAGGAATTAAAATTTTAACATTATATTTTACATTATATATTTGTTCCCATATTTTTTGTTCCCATATTTGTTCCCATATTTTTTGTTCCCATATTTTTTTATATCCTTTCAAATAATTTTTTGCCTCTGATAATTATCTTTAAATTTCTCATAAATTTTATTCATAACCTCTTTTGCACCGCTTATGTCCTTTCTTTTTTCATACAATTCATAAACCTCGTCATTATATTTGGGAAAATAACTCCTGATTACATCTCTGATATTGACATCTTTAAACGAAATTTCCGTATTTCTTTCTGTTTCGCTTATTTCTTTCGAATTAATCTCTTTCTGGACAAACAACACCTTTCCGTCTGTTGCTCTTGCTATTTTTTCATTTATTAATGAATTACCTATTTTTATATCATCTTCTATTTCCAAATAAACCCAGGGTAATTTTCCGTCAACAACACTTTTTTCTAGTTCATCAGTTAATTTTTTTAACTTGGAATCAATTGCAGAAGATAGTATTCTGTCCTTTCCTTGTAGAGATATAAATTTTCTGGATAGCTGAATTGTAATGGGCTTATATTCCTTGCTTTCCGTATCTACTATGATGATACCTGCTTCGTTATGCATTTGTTTAACTACCTCGCTTACACTTCCTATTTCAATAGATCCGGGTAAAATTACCGTTGGTTTTTTGTTGGGTTTTATATAATGCTCCAATTTCAAAGAAATATTTCTCAAATGAAGATGTCCAACAAAAACAAAATCAAAAACATTTGGAATATCACTTTGTGAAATTTCTTCCTCTGCTGGTGAAAATTCTTTCAACCCCTGATGTAAAAGCAGAATATTAAAATTTTTCCCTGAATTAGCATCTAACGACATAGACGATGCGATATTGTTTAATGCTTTGACTAATGATTGTCTCTTCTCCGGAGGATGATATTCAACACCGCAAATATGGACATCGTTGTTGTTCTCATTAAATTTAAATACAGGATTTTGTTCGGAAAGTTCAATAACATTTTTGTTTATATTTTTATTCGTCTTTGGAAGTTCTATCGGACACATTCTCGTTTTTATTGAGGGAATATCGTGATTTCCGGCAATTAATATGACTTTTATGTTGTTCTTTGCAAAATTTTCAAATACATTCATGGCAACCGAAATTGCTTTAACAGGAGGATGAGAGGAATCAAATAAGTCCCCTAAAAAACAGACAATACCTGCTTTTTCATCTATCACTCGTTCACAAATTCTTAAAAATAAGTCATATATGTCGCCTTCTCTTTCAGACAGTCCTTTTTGGGCTTTTCCTAAATGGACATCACCAACTATTGCAATTTTCATATTTTAAGAGTTATCTGCCTTTTGTTTATCTTTATTTCATATTTATCTTATCATCTTTTGATGTTTGTTCTGAAGTTAGACCTTTAATATTTTGAATCGTATTTTGTATTTCTTCTTCTATGTTTGTGTTATCTCCAAATGATTGTTTCAGGTTATTTATCCATTCGCAAAAAGGTGTATCATCTGTTATCAAAGCATAAACACTATTTCCAATGGCAACCCTTGCTATTCTCAAATCTTCTTTATTACTTTTAGAAAAAATTTTATTACTATTAAAATCTTCTTCAATACACTCTGGCAATGGTTTAGCATCCTTTTTCTTATTTATTATGCTCCTATTTGAATCAGAAAGAATGTTCTTTATATATCTGATTATATGAATATCTCCACTTTCTATTTCTTTACTTTTCTTTTCTATACTTTTCCTTTCTTTTATTCTCTTTCCATATCTTTTCCAAAGAAATTTATCACAAACAATTTTATGATGCATCTTATAAATTAGAACTATAAGGTTTGAGCATGTTTTATCATGGTGCCTCTCCTTGTTTCTTAATTCAATTGCATTACAAATAATATTTTCATCAAGAACTAATTTTTGTGCCATTTTATTTATCTTCCTCATCGGGTTCGCTTAAAAATTCAGATAATCCTTCAATCTCTGCCTCAAAAAATCCGGGAAGCCCTCCTTTAACCTGGCCAAACTCATTAATTTCTAATTTCTTAACTTCTGCCTTTCTGTTTTTATTTTCAAAATAATATATTACTAATTCATCATTCTTTAACTCTTTTTTAGCAACCATATTTAAAAGTCCAAAAACAATATGTTCAGAATGTGTTGTTATAACAAGTTGTTTTTCCTGTTGCTTTGCAATGTTGGCAAATAATTTTGATAATTGATATTGTGCCTTTGGATGCAAATGATTTTCGGGTTCTTCAATACAGATAGTATCATTTTGCTTTGCAAGAAAAATCGGAAGATAAGTAAATAACATTTGGTGCGCTCCCAATCCCTCAAATAAAAATGGAATATTCTTTTCTTTTGACATCAGCTTAACCTCATCTTTTGTTTTTCCCAATTCCGCAAAAAATCTGACATCAATAACATCCTTTATCTTTTCGTAAATTTCATCTTCACATAATCTGTTGTAGATAAAAAAATTGGCGACACTTTGCGCCCTTAAACCGATATTTACGTTATCGAAATTTAACTCAGTTGTTTTCTTGTCCATAGTTTTATAAGTTAAAGTTTCTAATCCTCTTATAGGATAAACGAAACCTGCGGACTTTATCAACCGCTCCGGAGAAAATAAAAGAACTGTAATAAATTCTTCCATTGGATCGCTGGATATTCCTTCTAACAACCTGTCATATAGTTGCCAGTTTTCCGTTATATGCTTACGACGAGCATTTAGTTCCATAATTTCTTTTTCAGCGAATATATCTTTTGCTTCAATAAAAATATCGTTTGCTTTCAATTTATGTTCAATTTTTTTACCTTCAACGGTTTTTCTAATGTCATTTGTCCATTCAATAACTTCTTTAAATTTTTTCTCCTCAAAAAGTTTATTACTATTTGAAAAATGGATTTTATGAGATAATAAGGAAAGTTTTTTATCCTGAAGAATATATGTTGAAAAAATCTCAACCTTGTCATTAGAGACAAATTTTTTGGCAGTTTCAAGTCCTGAGCGTGAAAGGAAATCCTTAAGAAATATTGTTCCTGAAATCTTTATTTCAAATGATTTTTCTCCCTGATAAATAAGAGCATCAAGGCCATCTTCAACATCAATAAATTTATCTTTAGCAGAACGCTCACTATCTACAACATGTAACTTTTCTTTTTTCAAAAAAATTTCTTTTTTCAAAAGTTGCACAGCATGGAACACACTTGACTTCCCGCTGTTATTCGGCCCTATAAATACATTGATTTTTCTAAAATCAATTGTTGTGTCTTTATGAAGTTTAAAATTCCTTAAATTTAAGGTATTGATCATTTTAAAAATTTTAAAATAAAATATATTGAACAATTACGATTTTTGTTTAATCATAAATTAGTGATACTTTAAATTGGAGAAGTATAATCTCCAGACACCTGTTGTGTCTATTAGAACTGCCATTATTTATTTATTCATTTATTCATAATATTCTTACTACTATTTTTGTCTTTTTTGATATATTATTGGTATTTCAAGGTATTTCAACATATATGAAAAGGCAAACTTTGGACTATTTTTAAAGTTAAAATTTATGTGTATATGTTGTTATAGTGTATAAGAGGTCAAAATTTTAGTTTTCTTACAATCTGTCAATGTAATTATAAATTATATGCATACAAATTAAATTTTTAATACTATTAAAATGCATTAATTTAGCATTAATCTACATCCTTTCAATCGTTTTAATCCCAAGTAAATTTAATCCATTTTTTAAAACAAATTTCACCAAAACAACCAGCAACAATCTTCGCTTCTTAACATCTTCCTCTGCGTTCAGCACGGGACATTTATCATAAAATTTGCTGAATAATGTTGCCAGATTGTAAATATAAGATGCGAGCAAATTTGGCCTGAATTCATTTCCTGCTTTTTCAGCAATATCGTAAAATTTAATTAAATTTCTAGCTAAATTTAACTCCGCATCATCAACATTTTGATATGAAATGCAGAGATTTTTGATTCCTTTCTCACTTATATTGCTCTTTTCAATGAGTCTACATATCCTTGCATAAGCGTACTGGATATAACACGCCGTTTCACCTTCAAAATTTAACGCATCCTCTAATTTAAAATTTATCTGCTTTTGTGGGTCTATTTTAAGTATCGCATATTTTACGGCACCGATTCCGATATCTTTATAGCCCTCTGTTGCAAAGTTTTTTTCAAGCATTATGTTTTTTGCTTTTTCTATTGCATCGCTTATTAATTCATCTATCGTAATAATGTTTCCCTTCCTTGTTGAAAATTTCTTTCCCTCAAAATTTACAAATGAAAAGAATATTGCACTCATACTTATATTAGTAACATTAAATTTTTTCTCCAAAATTGTTTTTAACTCCAAAAATTCCTGCTTATGGTCTTCGCCAAGCACATTTAAAATTTTGCCACTGCCAAATTTATTTATTAAATTTATTTTATACAGATGATAAGCGATATCTCTTGCTAAATATACTGATGTTCCGTTGCTTCTCGCAATTATGATTTTTCCCTTTTCTCTTTTAATTCCGTATTCCTCTAAATTTATTTCTGCTGGCTCATTATCTTTTCTGTCGGGACATAGGTGGTTTATAACTTCATTCACTTTCTTGTTTTCAACAAATTCGCTTTCATAGTCAAATTTGTCAAATTTAATATCCAAATTTTCCAGTGCCTGTTTTTGTCCGTCAAGGCAAAATTTTGCCGTTTCTTTCATTAAATTTATCGGAGCTTTGTCTCCGGATTCTGCTTTTTTTATTATCTCATCAACCTGATTTTTGAATTCCACATCGGTTTCGTAATATTCATTTCCAGCAATATAATATGGCAAAATTTCATAGTCATTCCTGACAAAATTTTTGATGAAGTCAGACAAGTCCGCTAACTCTTTCTTTAAATTTTTCTGTCGTGCCAGTGCAATTATCGCAATCTGTTTTCCCATATCATTCACATAATAATGTATTTCGGTTTCATAATTGCAAAATTTTAAAGTCCTACCTATACAATCGCCGATTATTGCATTCCTTATTCTTCCGATGTGAATGGGTCCCGACGGATTTACAGAGGTGTGCTCCAAAATGATTTTTTCATCCCGCGTGTTAAATTTAAAATCAAAAATTTTTGGCAAATTTTCGCCGTAAAATTTATCTGTCAGGTAAAAATTTAAATAACCGTTAAGGGCTTTAACTTCAACATCGTCGGCTAAATTTTTGGAAATTTGAGCTGCGATCTCTTCTGCAATGACTGTTGGGTTTCTTTTTTCTTTTTTTGCAAGCTTAAATGCGAGCGTTGAAGTGAAGTCGCAGTGTTCTGAAAATTCAATTGACGCGTTTTCGTCAAATTTTCTCAATTCTGATAAAATTTTGGTTTTAATGTTTGAGAGCATTTTAAAAATCTTGTAGATTTTTTAAAGATTAAAAACTCATAGTTTTCGGTATTTTATAAACATTTAAATTAGGATTTCATTTAAAATTTATCTTAAAATTCCTAATTTTAATAACAATTTGAAAATTTTTATTTTTTTCTCGTTTCACTCGGAAATTTCAAAAACCTTCTGGTTTTTAAAATGCCTCAGTAGCTCAGTGGTAGAGCGACTGCCTCGTAAGTAGTAGGTCAAGGGTTCAATTCCCTCCTGGGGCTTTAAAAATGAAAATAAAAGCAGTAATTTTTGACATGGATGGAGTAATTGTAGATAGCGAGAGATATTTTCCGGTTTTAGAAAGAGAATGGTTTTCTTCATTAATCGGAAAATACAATCATTCTGTTCGTGTATCTCCGGGACAAACCTGGAAATGGACAGAAAAAGACGAAGCAAATATTACCGGAAGAAGTGCAAGCGACATATACCTTGTGTTAAAGGAGCAATACGGCTTAAAGATTGCTCAAAATTTATTCCTAAAACAATACGACGAAATAGCAAAAGATGTCTATGAAAATAAATGTGAGCTTACACGAAATTTTCTCAATGTGGCAGACAATTTGAGAGAGAAAAATTTAAAAATTGCATTGGTTTCTTCATCTCCGTATTCATGGATAGAAATGATGCTTAAACGATTTGGAATAAGGGATAAATTTGATGTTGTTATAAGTGCAGACGAACTTAACGGCAAAGGAAAACCATCTCCTGCTATATATCTGCATTCAGCAAAAATTTTAAATTTAAATCCGGAGAATTGCATCGTTATAGAAGATTCAAAAAACGGAATTGCTTCTGCAAAAAATGCAAATATGTTTTGTATCGGATTTAGAAACGGGATTAATGAAAATCAGGATTTAAGTAAGGCAGATAAGGTAATTTACGATTTGAGTGAAATTTTGTCAATGGATATTTTTTAATTAACTCATACACCTGCAACAATATTGTCAATTAAAGCAAATACATCAAGTAAATTTATGTTGTCGCTGTCACTTCCAACAAATTTATAATAACTTTTTCCGTATTTATCATACTTGGTTAATTCTGTTAAATTTTTTTCTCCGCTTAAATATTCAAGCATTTCAACAGCATCAAAAATGTCATCTGCCTTTATTAATTCATTCTCACAAAGTCCTGCAGCAGAATAAATTCCATGTTTAGCAAACGCATTACATATAACCTTTTTATGAGGAGTTCCGTCTTCTACATTTGCATTATCGTCATCTGCTATGAGCAAATTATCCATAAATTCCGAAAAGTTATAAGCATGAGGTGTAATTCGTATCGCCTTAAAGATTAATGAGTCCGTAAGAGTATTGTTTAAATTTTTGCGAACATCCCATAATGCTCCGCTTAGAATTAAACCAAAAATATGAGGGTCAGAATTACTCCAGTTTTCCGGATACTTTCGAGTATTATTAAGATTCCTCGCAAATGACCATCCGTCTGCAAGTATAGAATCGTTATTGATAGTGCATGCAAAATAATCTGCAAATGCTTCGTGCATCGCATCTTCCATAATATTGCCACTTTCTCCAAGGTCATAAATATGGCCTACAACTGCATGCGTATATTCATGATATATTATGTCACTTCCCAACGCAGGACTTTCGCAGTTTTGTTGGGGCCCGCTAAAAGTTATTCTATCCATTCCAGGAGAATAAAGAGCATTACATTTGACGCCATTAGCTTCTACAACAGCCTTTAACGGATAATCCAGTTCGGAAAAATTAAATTCGGCAAAATAATCATGAATTTTATTTACATGGTAATATGTATTTGATTCTTCCTGTCTATAAGAAGTATCATGAGCCATCCAATTCCAATTATGTGTTTCATTTCCGCCCCATAAAAAATCATAAAATGTATCGTTTTGTTTATCATTGTCCACATCCACATATAAACCTATTAATTCGGAATGAATATTTGTATTATTTTCTATTCTTGTAATTTCATAATATCCGTTTTTATCTGTGGCATCATATATATGACTAAAGGACTTGTTAACTACTTTAAATTTTGACAGATTCCACTTTCCATTGTCATTTTCAGCATCATCAAAAAATGCGACTCCAGAGTCAGTTATAATTGAAATATTATCAACATAAAAGCCCTCCTTAAATTCATACTTATCACAAGTATATCTAAATCTTAAAAGTATTTCTCCCTTAGTATAATTGGAAATATCTATGTTTTCTTCAAGAACAATAAAACTATTTCCAGTGTATGCAAATGAATTGTTTATCCATCCCTGTGTATAAACACCCGGATTACTATATGAACTTGTATATTTTCCTTTTAATTGTTTCCACGAATTTCCTGAATCGTTTGAAATTTCAATGTATGCAAAGTCCCAGCCCGGTTCGATATAGTATTGTGTAAGAAATGTTAAATTTGCATGAGTGGCATTAGAAAGATTTATCGGAAATTTAATTGTCATATTGCTATCATAAAAATTTCCTTCCGTGCCGATTCCGGAGTAAAATGCCGAACTCTTTGAGGTAATATTTATTTTGATAATTTCATAACTAAAATTTTTCTCCTGCTGAACATCATCATATTTCTTTGGATAAATCATCCCGCTAACGGTTCCATTAACATATCCAAACTTTATGCCATTATGTTTTTTGATTATTTTGCCGGAAAATGCGTCAATAAAAAATATCCAGTCGCCTAACGGGGACTCTGTAACAACAAAGACATTCCACACCAAAGTATATCTCCCATCCTCTTTTGGAATAATCATAAGAGAAATTTCTTTAATTTTATCTTCTTTATTATTAAAATTTACATCTTCCTTTGCTATTCTTATAGCATCTCCTTTTGAAATTTTTGGTATTGTGGAAATATTAATCCCCTGCTGAAAATCGCTCCCAATAATTAAAATTCTTCCGTATCCGTCAATAGTTAAACCGACAAGACCACGATAAACGGGAATATCTTCATAGTACTGCTGATAGGCTACATAATAGTTGTCACGGTCTGAGTCAAATTTTTTTAATTTTAAATTAGCTGAATTTACCTTTAAAAATTTTTCGTTATCAGAAATAAAATTATCGGTGATTTTTAGAATATTTCCCCCTTTTATTTTTTCTTCCTTTATTTGTTTTAAGCCAGTTTCTTTAAAACCTTCAATTTTTGTATCTCTACCAAAAATTCTGTAAGGTTGTCCTGTTTTGTTGCTCGGGTAAAATTTTAAATTTAAATTTTCTAAATTGCTTAAATCAGAGTAATTGTTAGAAATTTTGCCATTTTCAAATAAGCAAATTATTTGAAAATATCCGAACGAAGTGAGGTTAGAAACATTAATTTCGGAACTTGTGTCAACTGTTCTTACTTCATCAGACGTTATACTATTTTCACTAATTGTAAAAATAAAAAAGATGCACAAGACAACAAAAATCAGGACTTTATTTGCCATATTTAAAATTAAAATTATTGTTCATCCTCCTTTGTTAAACTATTTGGTTCCTTCACAAAATGTTCTTTTACGGACATGAATTTTTCCCTACCCTTAAATGTTTGTAAAGTTTCTATTTTGAATGAATACAAAAATTGTTATTTCACAACACTTTTCTTAATTAAATTTAAGCACAAATTTACCGCATCCTCAGCATCCGATTTATATAAATTTTCAAATTTTGCCTTTGAGAAGTCCAAATCATCACATATACCTTTACTTCCATTAACGAGAACAACCGGTTTATCATAGCCCAATGCAAAACCAATCTCAGATAATGTTCCGTGTTTTCCGTTTATTGCTATGATTCCGTCGGCAGCAGAAGTTATAACGGCATTCCTTGCAAAGCCAATGCCTGTTGCTATGGAAATCTGAACATACTTATTAGCATCATCTTTATTCCCTGTCGGAAGTATTCCTATGGTTAATCCACCATTCTCGCTTGCTCCTCTGCATGCCCCCTCCATAACCCCATTCATTCCGCCGCAAATTAAGATACATTTTGCTTTTGCTATGTCTCTTCCGATGTTGTAGCAAATTTTCTTAACCTCATCATCAATCTTTCCGTCCCTTCCGATCACGGCAAGCATAATTTTCCTTTCAGTCACTTTCAAAAAAATTATTTAAATTTAAAATTTATCAGAGATAGGATTTTCATCATTAGTTATCAATAAATTTCAATCAGCAAATGCTAATCTCATCATCACTATGAATTAATTTTTAGAAATTAAATTTACTAAATTTTAACAAATCACAAATATTTCAAAATTTCCCTTAAGTCCTTGTTGCGAATTACAACATCGGCATTTTCTACAACACTCTCGTGTTTCGGATTAAATGCAATACTGAATCCTGCCTTTTTAAACATAGGAATATCGTTGATAAAGTCGCCTACGGCAATGCAATCGCTTAGAGCAACATTTTCGTATCCTGCAATTTCTTCCAAAATTTTTCCCTTATTTTCAAAATCTACCTTCATATCAACATCAAAAATTTTTTCATCCTTAACAATTATCTCGTTCAGATAACAATAGTTAAATTTATACCTTTCAAAAATTTTATTTGCCATCTGCTTTATGCCACCGCTTATGATTGCCAGCTTATAATTTTTACTTAAATTTTCAATTATTTCTATCCCTTCCATTACGGTAACTCTTTTACTTGCTTCAAAAATTTTACTTGCCTCAATTCCTTTCCATAAACCAATATCTCGCTTTACCCATTCATTAAAAGATATATTGCCAGAATAATATTGTCTTCCGTTTTCTTCAGAAAATTTTTCCGTGCCGATAAATTTATGTAGTTCCATCCAGCTTCCTTTTCCGTCAAGCAATACGCCGTCAAGGTCAAATGCGATTAACTTCGTCATATTAAATTTATATTTATTATTAAATTCACCCTATTAGAAATTTTAAAAATTTAAAAAATAAAATATTAATTGTTTAAAAATTAATTTTTAATATTTAATTTATTACAAAAGATTAGATTTATTATATGAGCTAGATCGGGTGGTCAGGCGTCACCTGTAACTCCAAACCGTCTAAAGGAGAATCGAAGTGCAGAAAAATAGATCTTTTGTTATCTGTGATCCATAATTCAAACAATGAATTTTCGTCCTGCGAGGCAGTTAATATGAGAACCTGGTCAGACCTTGATCGGAGCAGCCATAATCATACGAATTGTGCTTGCCGGGTAGCGGGAAGGAGGAAGGTTGTGGGTTGTCACTTATAGCAAAAGGTTTAGATTTCTGCACGCGCTCAATTGAAATTTACCTAAAATTTAATTGCGGGAGTTCCCAAGCGGTCAACGGGGGTAGGCTCAAGACCTACTGTGCGAAAGCCTTCATGGGTTCGAATCCCTTCTCCCGCATCAACATATTATTTCAAGCAGCAACCTTGCAACATTATTTTAAATTTTTATCTTAAATCTTAAAATTTTAAATATCAAATTTTTTCCTTAAATTTAGCTTTACTATGTTTGATAAACTAAGCGACGGATTAAAGAATGCAATCACCTCATTAAGAAAGGCAGTTGTCGTAGATAAGAAAGTAATAAAGGAATTCATAAAAGAAGTCCAGAAAGCCCTGATTTCATCTGATGTGAATGTTCGGTTAGTGCTTGAAATTTCGAAGAGAATTGAAGACAGAGGACTGCTTGAAAAACCACCCGGACTTTTAGACAGAAAGGAGTTTATAATTAAAATAACTTATGATGAATTAACTTCGCTTCTTGGAAAAGGAGAGAAGATAAATTTAAAGAAAGGTGATAAAATCTTACTTGTAGGAATTCAGGGAAGCGGAAAGACAACAACAGCAGCAAAGCTGGCAAGATACTATAGCAAGAAGGGATTTAAGGTCGGACTTATATGTGCAGATACATTCAGAGCAGGAGCTTACACACAATTGATGCAATTAGCAGAAGAGGTCAAGGTACCTTTTTACGGAGACTCTAATGAAAAAATTTCCCTCAATATTATCAAAAAAGGACTTGAAATTTTGAAAGACAAGGATGTTATTATAATTGACAGCGAAGGAAGGAATAAATTGGATAATGATTTGATGAGAGATATAAATATAGTATATAAAGAGATAAAGCCGCAGCATGTTTTGCTTGTTTTGGACGGAACAATCGGACAACTGGCAGGGGAACAGGCGGAAGCGTTTAAGAGAGCATGTAATGTTACAGGCGTTATACTAACAAAATTAGACGGAACGGCAAAAGGAGGTGGTGCAATTTCTGCATGTAAAACAACTAATGCAAAGGTCTATTTTATAGGTGTTGGAGAGCATAATAATGAATTTGAAGAATTTGATGCTCCGAGATTTGTCTCAAAAATTTTAGGCTTCGGTGATATTGAAGGGCTGCTTGAAAAGGCACAGGAAATGGAGGTTACCGATGAGATGACAAACCGGCTTATGAAAGGAAAATTTACCTTAAATGATTTATATGCTCAGATTCAGGAGATAAAGAAAATGGGCTCTTTGAACAAAATCGTTGAAATGCTCCCCACGGGAGGAATTAAAATTCCCAAGGAAGTTATGGAGATGCAGGATGAAAAATTAAAATTTTATAAATTTATAATGGATTCAATGACGAAAAAAGAAAAGGAAAATCCTGAAATTATTGATTCAAAAAGAGTAGTGAGAATTGCAAAGGGCTCGGGAAGAAAGGAGGGAGAAGTATATGAGCTGCTTAAACAATATAAAGTAATGAAAGGATATGTGAAAACAATAAACGACGAAAGAAAATTAACTGGTTTTATGAAGAAATTAGGGATGGGAAAAATAATGCACATGTAAAATTTTACCAAATCTCCTACCTGATTTTTGCGTTTTATGAAATAATATTTTAACGTTATTTTTAATTTTTGTTATTGAATTAATTTATTATTTTGTTATTGAATTAATTTAGTAACTATTCAGAGGGTACAAAAATTTACTGAAAATTTATAAATAAATTTTCAATCTTAAAAAATATTTCAAATATTTTTTAATACCTGCGATTTTCAAACTTGTTTGAAAATACACGAACGAAGTCAGTGTAAAATTTCAAAAAATACAATTTTAAAATCTCAAAGATTTTAAAATACACGAACGAAGTGAACGCAAAAATCAAAAAATTTACTCGTAATTTTTTGGGGTGGCTGAATAGTTACTTAATTTAATCATAATTTTTATAAAAGAAGTAAATTTATAAAGATTATCTTATTATAAACAAATATTATTTCATAAACTATAATATCACAAACTATCATATTATAAACATAAGATGGGTAAAAAAGAAGTTGTAGTAGTACACAAAGTGAGAACCCCAAAAATGGGTGAGGTTGCCGGCGAAGTGTTGCAGGTACTGGGATATACAAGAATGAGAGTCAAATGTTCCGATGGAAAAGAAAGATTGTGCAGAATTCCGGGAAGAGTCCGATGGAGAATGAGGGTTCATGATGGGGATTTTGTACTTGTTGAACCCTGGGAGATAGAAAAGGACACAAAAGGAGATGTTATATGGAGATATGTTCCTAATGATGTGGAATGGTTGAAAGCAAAAGGATATGTAAAATAAATTAAATTAAATCAGGTAAATTTTCGGACTGTTTTTGATATTCTTCAAAAAATTTTACTAAATTTTGCCAAACGTATAGGTGTTCTTTAATAAATTTTTCTTTAATAAATTTTTCTTTAATAAATTTTTCTTTAATAAATTTTTCTTTA
>JAGTWP010000006.1:34952-39764 GCA_018260755.1 Candidatus Altarchaeum sp.
AATTTTTCTTTAATAAATTTTTCTTTAATAAATTTTTCTTTAATAAATTTCAATGAATAATAAATTTCAATGAATTAAAAAATGCACATTCTGATAATTGCAGAAAAACCAAGTGTTGCCGAAAGAATTGCGAGCTCATTTGAAAATGCATCTAAATTAAAGGACGGGAAAATTTCTTACTATGAGATAAATTTGAAAGACAATAAAGGCGACAAGAATGATAAATATACTCAAAAAATTTATGTTTGTTCGGCTGTCGGACATTTATACGGAGTAGCGCAGAAAAACAAGGATTGGAATTATCCTGTATTTGATGTGGAATGGCGGGCAATTTATGAAACGGATAAGAATGCCGACTACACAAAGGATTATATAAAAACAATAGAAAATTTGGCAAAAATTTTAAAAAAAGAAAAAAATGCCGTTTTTATAAATTCCTGCGATTACGATATTGAGGGGGAAATTATAGGATTCAACGCCATAAAATTTGCTTGTCATGTTGATCCGTTTGGAGAAAATGTCCGAAGGATGAAATTTTCAACTTTAACAAAACAATCAATCCTAAATGCATATAAAAATTTAGAACCCACAAACAAAGGAATGGCTTATGCAGGAATGACGAGACACATTCTTGACTGGTTCTGGGGAATAAATTTATCAAAGGCATTGTCGTCTTCTTTATATAAAATATTGCACAAATTTCAGGCGATGAGTATCGGAAGGGTTCAGGGACCGAGTTTAAAAATTTTAACCGACAGGGAAAGGGAAATTAAAAATTTTATTCCGCAGAAATATTG
Source organism: Candidatus Altarchaeum sp. (assembly GCA_018260755.1). Classification (GTDB taxonomy): domain Archaea; phylum Altiarchaeota; class Altiarchaeia; order Altiarchaeales; family Altiarchaeaceae; genus Altiarchaeum. The sequence continues at coordinate 35,750 of JAGTWP010000006.1, forward strand.
GGAAATTTCTATGATTTGCAAAAAGAACAAAGAAAGTATGGAAAAATTTTCAGCACAACATAAAGAAGGAAAAATTTTTGATCTGGAAAAGGCATCAAATATCAAAGAAAAATGCAAATCCGGAAAAGATGCGGCAATTGTTGAAGAAGTGAAAAAGAGAAAAAATAAAATTTCCCCGCCGCCGGCATTTGATTTGACCGAATTACAAACAGAGGCATACGTCAAATTAAAGATAGACCCTAGAAAAACATCCGAATTAGCACAGGATTTATATACCTCAGGAATAACATCTTATCCGAGAACTGCAAGCAATCAATTGACAGACCCGATTGAATACTACCTTGATATAATTATGAAACTCTCGGGGGATTACAAAGAGGAATGTAAAATTTTATCCGAGAAAAACAAAAAAAAGGGGCTGAAACCGAACAACGGAAAGAAGGAAGATCCTGCACATCCCGCAATACATCCGACGGGAGAGGATAAAGAACTGGAAAAATTTAGTCCGGAACATAAAAAATTGTATGATTTGATTGTAAGAAGATTTCTGGCAACATTCGGAGATGATGCGCTTAGGGAAATTGTTACGGCAAATTTAAACAACAATTCTGAAATTTTTATCGCAAAGGGCTCAACAACATTGGAGGAAGGGTGGCTTAAAATTTATAAATATGCGAAGCTTGATGAAGAAGAATTGCCCGAACTGAAAAAAGGAGAAAAACTGTTTGTTGAAAATGTAAACATGGATGAAAAGGAAACACAGCCGCCAAAAAGGTATAATGTTGCGTCAATCATAGCGGAATTGGAAAGGAAAAATTTGGGAACAAAGGCAACGAGAGCAAATATAGTTGATACTTTGTTCAAGAGAAATTATATTAAAACAAAAGATAAAGCAATTGAGGTGACTCCGTTTGGAATTGCGGTTGTTGACACATTAGAAAAACATTGCAGCGATATTATTGATGAAAATTTAACCAAAAAATTTGAGGAAGACATGGAAAACATACAAAATTTAAAGACAACAAGCGATAATGTAATAGACGAAGCAAAAAAGACACTCGTTGAAATTTCCAACAAATTTAAAAAAGAGGAATATCCGATAGGAAAGGCATTACTTATGGGAATGAAATCAGAAGAATATAACAAAAGAAATGAGGAAGTTTTATTCAAATGCCCGAAATGCGGAGGGAATATGACAATTAGGAAAGGACCTTACGGAAATTTTGCGGGATGCAGCAATTATCCAAAATGTAATCATACAGTCCGATTACCCGCGGGAATGTTAACTGTAAAGGGAAAATGTAATCATTGCGAGGCGGCAAAAATTATTGCTACGATAAACAAAAAAAAGATGGCGATTTGCCCGAATCCGTTATGTCCGAGTAAAAATATGAATAATAAAACTAATAATAACAGTAATAATGGCAAATAAATTTTAAATTTAAAGAAATTTGCAAAATTTTAAGGTTAAATTTTTATATTCTTACTTTGATTTTCACTGATGGAGATAAAATACATTGTTGAAGTTTTGTAAATTTTAAAATTCAATCACAAATTCAAATATAAATACAAGTTCAAATACACTATAAAATGCAAAACACAAAAGTTCAATGATAATAGGTATATGAGCGTTTATTTTCATTTCTTAATTTATTTAATATGTTCAAATACTATACTGCACAACTTCATAAATTGAGTTTTCAAATCTTTCCCCCACAAATCCCAGATTTTTATGCTCTTGTTGGTAATTGTTAAATTTCATGAAAGTTTGAAAAAGGTGCTACAAAAAGCGCAGTTTTCGCCGTTGTGGAGTATAATTAAAAACGTTATAAATTATTTTAATCAATAAAAATAAGTATAAGAGCGCATTGATTATATTATCGGGAAATTTAAGAATTTTGGAGGGGATAAAGTTTATCCTTTTATATCTCCTTATGCACCGACTCTTGACCCGGGATCCATCGCATTTGAAGAGCCGGATAAATACGGTTATGTTGTTTTACACAGGACACTTGAAGAACATTATAATGCCTTTGATAAACTCTCATGGAAGGACCTTTTTAACTACAGAACAGAAAATCTTTCTCCCGATGATATTATTGCTCTTACTTATGACACGGCAATTAAATTAGCACATATCAAAAGAAATCATGATATGGTTAATGATAAGTATGTTAAAAATATGGAAAAGCAGGTTGAAATTTTAATGACAGTGATGAAAAAGGTAGCTCAAATTTCAATGATGAACAAGGACAATGAAGAAGAAATTAATTTGATGAGAGCGGAAATTAATGAGTCCATGAAACCGTTAATTTATAAAAATAAAGAACTAAACTGGCCCAGAAATAGGAAATCACTGAATGTGTATACTTTGAATATTTTAGGTAAGATTTTGAGAAGGTTATAATTTATAATTGCAGGTTGTAAGACCTAATTCCTGATATGCTGCGTAAAAATATGATTTTTTACCTGATATATTAAGTAATATATTAAGAACCAATATTAATTGATTATATGGAAATAAGAGATGTTCTCATAAAACAGAACAGGCAATGGAGAGGTGAAGAATTTCCTTATGGAATAGAGAGAAATGTAAAGAAAGAAGTTGAGAAATTCATGGAGACAAAACAGGTTTTAGCAATAATAGGGGTTAGAAGAGCAGGTAAATCTTATCTTTTGTTCCAATTGATGAAAACACTGGACATACTTCCTGATAATATCTTATATTTAAATTTTGATGATCCATCGCTTATCTTTCTTAAATCTGATCCTGATGCACTTGAAAACATCTATAAAGAGTATATAAAACTAAAAAATCCAAAAGGAAAAAAGTTTCTATTTTTTGATGAGGTACAGAATATTTCAAACTGGGAGAAGTGGATTAAAATAACTTATGACATGGAAGAAGATATAAAATTTATAATAACAGGTTCAAATGCGACCATGCTTTCGTCGGAATTGTCATCTTTACTCACGGGAAGAACTATCAGATTTGATGTATTTCCTTTCAATTTTAGGGAATTTCTGGAAATTAAAAAAGAGAAGGTTTGTATATCAGATGACCTTGAAAAAATATACGAAAAGAATTACTCCTTAAAAGATTCTTTAAACCACTATTTTCGCGAATATCTGATGTTCGGATCATTTCCTGATGTTGTGCTGTCTGAAGAGCAGTCAAGAGAATATATTTTAAAGAACTATTATCAGGACATTTTATATAAAGATATAATACCTAGATTTGATGTCAGGAACTCAAAGTATATTGAAGAAATGAGTTATTATCTCATAACAAATATATCTGCCACTGCAAGTTACAACGGGATTGGGAAATTAATCGGAATACATGAAAACACAGTAAAGCAATATCTCTCTTATTTTGAGAAAGCGTATCTGTTTTTTACAGTTCCACTATTTTCACACTCCTTAAAAATACAGAGTAAAAATCCTAAGAAAATTTATTGTATTGATACGGGCATGAGAAATGCCATTTCTTTTAAATTTTCAGAAGATATCGGAAGATTAACAGAAAATCTTGTCTTTATTGAACTGAAAAGGAGAGGGAAGGAAATATATTACTGGAAAGGAAATCGCGAAGTGGATTTTGTTGTAAAAGAAGGATTGAAAGTTAAGGAATTAATACAGGTTTGTTGGAATCTGGAAAATGAAAAAACAAAAAACAGAGAGGTTGATGCTTTAATAGAAGCAATGAAGGAATTTAAATTAAGCGAGGGCTTAATCCTCACAGAAGATTATTATAGGGAAGAGAAAATAAATGACATGCTAATAAAATATATTCCTTTATGGGTTTGGCTGCTATTATTTTGAAATCTCAAAGATTTTAAAATATCTTAAAAAAGCTCAAACTGTGAAGTTGTGAAGTATAATTCCATCTATTTTTTCTTTTAAGTACTTTTTTTCAATACCTGACAAAATTTGGACATATTTATCCAGAGTATCAAACGCATAATCCGTTATTTTTTTATTTTCATCAGCCATTTTAAATTTATTTAAAAAT
>JAGTWP010000073.1:0-4894 GCA_018260755.1 Candidatus Altarchaeum sp.
ATGATTCGAAATTTAAATTTTTGTACTGAAATAATAAAATAATAACGCTCTTATACTTATTTTTATTGATTAAAATAATTTATAACGTTTTTAATTAGTATTTAAACATATTAAATAAATTAAGAAATGAAAAAAATAATATATGATTTAAACGAGAAGGAATGCATACAATTGTTAGAAAAAGTCAGATGGAAAAACGGTGTATTTTGTCCGCATTGCAAGTCAAAGGAAAACATTGTCAAGAATGGGCATGTAAATGCGTATCAAAATTACATCTGTAAAAATTGTAATCATTCGTTCACTGTAAGAACTGGCACAGTGTTTTCTCATTCAAAAATTCCGCTAAAAAGGTGGTTTATTGCAGTCATTTCTCTTGATCAATGTAGTATTATGAATATTGCCGAAAAACTAGGATTGTACTACCATACAGCATATGATTTGGTGAAAAAAATAAGAAAATCTGTGTTTCTTAAGGAAATGATGGAAAAATTGTCCGGAGAACTTGTACTTAGTCATTGTAACGAAATAACTTAATCAATTTTGAATAATTTCATAGTTCCTTTTAGAGAGGGTGTAAAAAATGCTAACAAAAATCAATTATTAAGGACAAAAGAGGTTGTCCAACAATTCAATTTTTGTATTTTGCCAAAAATAAATAAGCATACAGCGAAGTAATAAAAATTTGAATTTTGCGATTTTGGCAATTGTGAGACAACCTCATGAAACAGCAAAACGCCTAAACAATGACAAGCAAATATGAAATTTATGGGAAATGCTTGCAGAAAGACACAAATCAATTCATCCGACAGAGAAACCATAGAAACTTCTGGAAAGGATAATTTTGATTGGGAGCAAAAAAGAAGATATGATTCTTGGCCCTTTTATGGGATCAGGCACTACAGGGGTTGTGGCAAAGCGTTTGAACAGAAATTTCATCGGAATTGAAATTGATGAAAACTACTTAGAAATCGCTAAAAAGAGAATAGAAGAAGTTCAAACAGAAAATAATTTACTTGAATTTGTGAGAAATGTGGAAAGCAACAATAAGTTACATTTAGAATTTTATTCAAAAAAAGAAAACGAATGTTATTAATAAAATAAAATTTGAATATGGACAAAAAAGATAAAAATTTAATTGCATATTGTGGGCTTTACTGCAAGGAGTGTTTTTATCATAAAGGTGAAATTGCCGATTTGGCAAGAGACTTGAGAAAGAAATTAAGGGAGGTAAATTTTGATGAAAAATACGAGGGAGTCTCAAAATTTATGAAGGAATTTAAAAATTATCCGCAATGCTATAATGTATTGGGTGCTATGGTTAAAATGCGCTGTCCAAAAACATGCAGAAACGGAGGAGGTCCGCCATTTTGTAAAATAAGGAAGTGCTGTCAGGACAAAGGAATGCAGGGTTGCTGGGAATGTAGCGAATTTGAGATATGTAAAAATCTGGATTTCTTAAAACCGATACATAATGATATTGTACTTACTCTTAATAAATTTAAAAATGGAAAATTTTAAACAAAAAGCCGAAAAAGCAAGGGAAAAGAAGGCAATGTTTGGAAGTGATATAGAACTTGAGAAATTTACCACGACTGCACCGACTTATGAGCATGTTATGAACTTATCAAAAATTTCAGGCGATGAAAAAAAAGACATACTGGAAGTAGGCATTGATGTTAATAATAAAAATCCGACCTACATGCAGAAGGATGCTTCTGTAATCCACAGCACGGGAAGGTCTGAAGGTATTGAAGTGATTAGCATCAAAGAGGCATTGCAAAAGTATGACTGGGCAAAGGACTATTACTGGAAGGCAGTTGATGTCGGAACCGATAAATTTACCGCATCGGCAGAACTAAATTTAATGAACGGATATTTTATAAGAGCCGAAAAAGGTGTTAAATGTCCATTTCCAGTCTCTGCGTGTTTATTCATCGGAACAAAAAATTTTGCCCAGTCCGTTCATAACATCATTATTGCAGAGGAAGGTTCGGAATTGAATATTATCAGCGGCTGCTTGTCAGCTTCTTCCGTTGAATCAGGAATTCATATTGGAGTAAGCGAGTTTTATGTCAAAAAAGATGCAAAAATTTCATTCACTATGATTCACAAATGGAATAAGGAGTTTGCCGTCAGGCCAAGGTCAGTTGCGATTGTTGAGGAAAACGGGAAATTTATCTCAAATTATATTTGTATGAGCGATGTAAAAACGCTTCAGCTATATCCTGCGGTTAAATTAAACGGAAAAAATTCAGTAGCACGGCTTACAAGTATTTTAATAGCAAAAGAAGGCGCAGAGATGGATGTCGGGGGAAAAATTATCCTTAATGCGGAAAATACAAAGGGAGAAATAATATCAAGGGCAATAACAACTGGTGGAAAGATAATTGCGAGGGGAAATTTAACGGGAAATGTTCCCGATGTTAAGGCACACATGGCCTGTCAGGGACTGATTTTGAGTGCGAAGGGAAGTATCAAAGCAATTCCGGAAATTGAAGGAAATGCAATGGATGTAGAAATGAGTCATGAGGCGGCAGTGGGAAAGATTGAGAAAGAAAAAATAGAATATTTAATGGCAAGGGGATTGAGTGAAGAACAGGCAACATCAACGATTGTAAGGGGATTTTTAAATGTTGAAATTGAGGGATTGGGTGAAAATTTAAAGAGGCAGATTGATGATGTTATAGAATTAGTAAGTAAGGAAGGATATTAAATTTGTTTAAATTTTTGTTTTTATTTCAAAAATCGTAGATTTTTGCAGATTTTTTTGGTGCAACTTTTTTTGCTTAGGTTGTCTAAAAAAAGGTGCTGACGGAGGTCATAGAATTAGTAAGTAAGGAAGGATATTAAATTTGTTTAAATTTTTGTTTTTATTTCAAAAATCGTAGATTTTTGCAGATTTTTTTGGTGCAACTTTTTTTGCTTAGGTTGTCTAAAAAAAGGTGCTGACGGAGGTTATAGAATTAGTAAGTAAGGAAGGATATTAATAGAAATCTAAATTTTCCTACTGTATCTTTTTCTTAACAATCTGTTTTATGAATATCCACAGTATTAAGCATATTATCGCAACAATAGCTGATGATGTTGAATCAAAGTTAACAAACACAAAGAATATTATTATTCCAAAGATTGCAAATATGCTCGCATTTGCTATTCCGCGCTTTAGGTCTCTTTTTGGTAAAATTTGCTTCAAATACAGCACATACAATAAACATGTTCCGATTATCCATCCGAAAATTATTGCTCCAACCAAATAAATTAAATTTTCCGACATTTTTGATTTTTAAAATTTTAAATTTTGCCTCTTATTTATTCACTTGTTTTTTCAATATTTTCAATCCGTACTTATTTCTTCAACCAATGCAAATATATCTGTCAAATAAATTTCCTTGGATGTGTTATTACAATTAATATTATAAATTGCTTTTCCGTTACTTAAATTTTCAAGTGCCTCAACCGCATCAAAAATATCAACAACATCGTTTTTATCAAAGTCGTATTTTTTACAATTGCATGAAATTTTACATCCCGCAACATCTTTATCATTCCACCCGTTAGAATTATCACATCTGTTGTTGTCTCCATTTGACTGCGAACTTGTTAAATTAAAATCCGCTTCATTATAACAAACATTATTAAAATTTGAAATTAAATTTGAGCAAGAGAATATTCCAACCGTGTTGTTCAAAATTTCATTATTCAAAATTTCATCAAGATAGGGATTGGAAACAATGTAAATTCCATATTTATTTAAGGATATTTTGTTGTTTATCATCTTGTTTAAACCCTGATTATAGCCAGAGGGATGATACAAATAAATTCCGTAATTATTTGAAGTTAAAGTGTTGTTTATTAGTGTATCACCTGAAGAAGTATCCAAAACAATTCCATAAACAAAATTTTTAATAATACAATTCTTAATTGTCGTATTTTTCGCTACAATCCACATTCCGATACCATTTGTTTTATTTCCATCTATTATTGCATTATTACAGTCAAGAATTATGTTGTCCTTTATAATTTCAATTTTCTCGTTAAATACAGCAGAATCATTGATAAAAATTTTCCCTCCGTTGCATACTTTTTCTATTGCTTTGTGGCCTTTATCTTCCTGCAGAGCGGTTTGTGTATTTCAAAATGGAACAAAAACAGATATGGGCTCTTTGATGAATTTGTATGAAAAAATTGCTGGAAAACAAATTAATCCGGACAACATAGTAATTAAAGAAACAAATCCTGAAACTGTATATACAACACCTGCTTATGAAGTTAATTATAAAGTTAAGTCAATTTCAAAGTACGGAGTTGCTTTATTTCAGACCCAACAGGACAATTTGCCAGATTATTTTGACTGGAGAGATATAAATGGAACAAATTTTATGACTGGTGTTAAAAACCAGGTTAGCGGGACATGCTGGGCTTATTCGGTTGTCGGAACTGTTGAGGCAAAATATAATATTGAGCAAAATATTTCAAATTCTTCTTTCCATTTGGATTTATCCGAAAGAAATTTAGCGAGCAATAATCCTGAGTGCGGATGTGATTATTGCGGGGATTATGATAAAGGAGGATTACTTGTGTCTCCTTATGATTTTATAAAAGATGTCGGAATAACAACAGAGCAATGTTTTCCTGATGGTCCAAACGCAAATTCGTATCCTTCATCTTGTAATGAGAGGTGTTCAAACTGGACGAAAAATTTATACAAAATTAATGACTATGGGGTTTTTTCCACGGACAACAGAACGTATATTAAGAAGATGCTGATAGAAAACGGACCCTTGACTGTCGGAGTATATGCTGGGTGGTTTGTGGATAGTGAAGGCATATTACAATGCAATTATAATTTTCAATGGTTTACCCACGGACTGGTTTTAGTTGGTTATAATGATAC
>JAGTWP010000073.1:4908-6294 GCA_018260755.1 Candidatus Altarchaeum sp.
TAAACAAATTTCTGAACATTTGATTCCACTAAGCAGTTATCATATTTAATGTAACCATATCCTTTGTGCCCCCAGCCAGTTCCCCAGCTATTTTTTATTATCCAATATTGTCCCGTATCATTATAACCAACTAAAACCAGTCCGTGGGTAAACCATTGAAAATTATAATTGCATTGTAATATGCCTTCACTATCCACAAACCACCCAGCATATACTCCGACAGTCAAGGGTCCGTTTTCTATCAGCATCTTCTTAATATACGTTCTGTTGTCCGTGGAAAAAACCCCATAGTCATTAATTTTGTATAAATTTTTCGTCCAGTTTGAACACCTCTCATTACAAGATGAAGGATACGAATTTGCGTTTGGACCATCAGGAAAACATTGCTCTGTTGTTATTCCGACATCTTTTATAAAATCATAAGGAGACACAAGTAATCCTCCTTTATCATAATCCCCGCAATAATCACATCCGCACTCAGGATTATTGCTCGCTAAATTTCTTTCGGATAAATCCAAATGGAAAGAAGAATTTGAAATATTTTGCTCAATATTATATTTTGCCTCAACAGTTCCGACAACCGAATAAGCCCAGCATGTCCCGCTAACCTGGTTTTTAACACCAGTCATAAAATTTGTTCCATTTATATCTCTCCAGTCAAAATAATCTGGCAAATTGTCCTGTTGGGTCTGAAATAAAGCAACTCCGTACTTTGAAATTGACTTAACTTTATAATTAACTTCATAAGCAGGTGTTGTATATACAGTTTCAGGATTTGTTTCTTTAATTACTATGTTGTCCGGATTAATTTGTTTTCCAGCAATTTTTTCATACAAATTCATCAAAGAGCCCATATCTGTTTTTGTTCCATTTTGAAATACACAAACCGCTCTGCAGGAAGATAAAGGCGATTTTCCATCACATACTGTTTCTATCCCATAACCATTCTTAATGCACCAGCTATAATTTTGTCCGACTTTTCCTTCTAAAAATTCCCATTCATCATATTTATTTCCATTTATTGCACACAAGCCCTGCTCTCCCAAAGGTGTTTCGTTTATTTCTATTGTTCCATTTACCTCTTTACAATATATACTTGCAGGATTTGGAATGGCAAAGACAATTCCAGTAGACAGTAGCAAAACCCACAAAAAAGAGATTAAAACAATATTAACAATGCTTTTCCTAACATATTTTTTAGATTTCATATTTTCAAAACATATTTTTTCTTCTTTATTCTTTTTTCTCTTATTAATTTTTCTTATTATTAATAGAGTTGTTACAAATTAAAAATTTTAAAGGTGAAAACGGATAAAATTTAGTAACTATTCAGCTACCCCAAAAATCACATGTAATTTAAAAATTTTTAGATTTTTAAAGATTGAA
>JAGTWP010000074.1 GCA_018260755.1 Candidatus Altarchaeum sp.
AATTAAATATTTATAACCTTAAAAAATAATTGTTAAAGAAAAAAACACGCAGAAATATTTTACCTATTACTTAAAAAGTGCAAAGTTACGGATTGATCAATGGAACAACCATTTTCCATAAGAATTTGATCTTTGTTTCCCCCATTTTTTATTGACTTCAAAATAGCGTATCGTTCTTCTACAATTTTTGTATCCATATTATATAATTAGATTAGTATATAAAAAAACACATAAAAATAAGTATTTTTGATGAAATACTCGCAAAATTATTAAAGATACTGCAAACCATGATTTTTTTATAAACTAATTGCACTAAAAAATTATGAAAAGAAAATCACATAACTTAATAGAATTTTTTTGAGAATATGACGTTTAAGAAAGGTTTAAACCAGAATTTTTAAAGGTTATATAAAAAGATTTGCTTTTCATTCAAAAGCTTGAAAATGTCTGAAAATAAATGATTATGGAAAAACTAATTTTTCATGAAACTTTTTAAACAAAACCAAATTTTTAACATTCAGAAATTTATCTAATATAAATACTTTTAATATAAATACTTTTAATATAAATACTTTTAATATAAATACTTTTAATTTAAATACTTTTAATTTAAATTAATATACACCCCGTCTAATATACAAAATAGTATAATTTTACTAAAAATTCTATTATCTAAACAAATACAAATTAACATCTCTTCGTTCGGATATTTAAAATTTATACGATTTTAAATGATTTTAAATGAAATTAAAAAAATCTGATTGTATGTGCGGAATGTTGGTTGTATTTGGTATTTAATATTATCTTAAGCAGCAGATTATGGAAAATTTTAAAAATTTTTTAGGAAAATGCAAAATGAATAGTGCGGGTAGTATTGGAACAGGCGTCTTTGTCGGATTTGTTTTAGCCCTGATTTTATTCGCACTTGTCATGAATGTTGCTGCTGATGTTACGAGAGAAAATTTAAATAATGCCACAAATACAGATTATACTCTCCTGAAATACGATTATGAAATCTCCAAAAGCAATTATTTTGAGTCATTAGTATATTACAACGAAGCAAAGGCGGAGTGGCTCGTTTCAAGGCAAAAATATCTGGAAAACAAAAATGATGAAAATTATGAAATTTTTATTAAGTCAACAAAGAAATTTACTCTAAATATAGCAGTTGTTCTGGAAAATTATAATGAAATGTTAAAGAAAAGGGTCTTATCCGATGATTCGTTTGATGATATAACAAGAAATGAACAAATTTCACGAATTGACACATTGCTTGATAAAATAAGAGATATTAAAAAACAACTAAATGAAACCACAAAATCACAACTGACTATAGAGACACTTAAAAATTTAAGCAGGGAATTACAAGAGACATACGCGCATTCACAACATATACGGGGAATGATTGTTACCATCCTATTAAAGAATAAGATGAAAATAGTACTTACCGACTTGGTTAACGATTCCTTAAAAATGAATGAAAATATTGCACAACTTAAGGCATCAGGACATAATACTACCGAGATGGAGAAAAAATTGTGCAAGCTAAATGAAATGTTAAATCAGTCGTATGCGAATTATCAAAAGTGCGTCAATCTTATGAATCTGAGTACATCAGAGTCACTGGTAGAAGCAGAGGACTTATTTAAAAACACATACAAATCACTTTATCTGACAAAAAGCGAATTGTTGGATATCTATAATTCAATACCCGGCGAATGGATAAGCAACTTGGAATCGGCAAATTCAACTTATGTGACAAAGGGAGACGGAAAAGCAGTAATAAATATAGATAAGACCGATAACGCAGATATTAAAATTTATGTTGTAGGGAGTGTGACATTAAAAGGAGACATAAGCAGTGCGGAAATTTCCCTTAAAAATTTAAAAGAGATTGAATCCGGTGAAGGCAAAGCTTATGGAGGGGAAGGAAACATTGAAATTACTGGAAAAGATCTGATAATTGAGGTAAGCGGAAAGGATATAAATATAGCAATTGCAGGGAATGGAAATGCCACATTGACGGGAACAGGGACACAAAAAGCATGCGATAAAGGTCTGTGTAATACACTTCTATGGGAAGGAAAAAACATAAAATTTTCAAAATGAAAAATAAAATAGACAAAAAAATTTTGATTATAGTAATTTTACTTGTATTATCGCTATGTGCAGTAATATTCATCATCACACTCACAAATACGGGAGAGTATCCTGAAGAAAATATAGGTGTGGAAGATATGTATCCAGAGGATTCTGCATCTTATCCCCCAGAAGATTCTTATCCTCCAGAAGATGAATATCAGTCCCTTAACGAGATGGAACAGGCACTTAATGAAAGTGCTAACTACAACATATCAGAAATGGAAAAAGATATGAAAATATTAGAATCTACATTGGAAAATGTCTCCCAAAACAAAACATAAAAATTTTAGGAATTTTGTACATGCTGCTCTAATATTACTCTTAATGATACTTTTAACAAATGTAATTTTACAAGGTTCATTAGCAGCAGAAATTAAAGGAAAGGTTGTTGGAATAAACGGAGAAAATTTAAATGGCGCAGAAGTAAAAATTTATAATGGAACAAATCTTATGCAGAATGTCGTAACCGTGAATGGAGTATATACTATAAATTTAAGTGAGGGAAATTACTTTGTCGTTGTGACATACATTGATAATAAAGAAAATTTATATATTGACAGCATAAATTTAGCAATTGAACAAAATGAGACAAAATCAATGGACTTCTCGCTTATTGCCGCCTATACAAATTTTTCAGATACCTACATTCCCGCACTTGAAGATATATTTAAGATAGAAACAAATTTAACAGGCGGCTCACAACCAAATGGAAGTAACGACACAAATTTGCCAAACTCGGGAAATATTTCCTTAAACATGCCGTTATTCATCATAATATTTATCCCTGTGATAATTCTTGTGTTTTTTTATATTTTTCATGTTTATTACAAGGCAAAAAAAGCAGAGGAGAAAATTGATGAAGTTGAAACAATTATAAAAAAAACCGAAACCGGAAAAAAAGCAGAGGAAAAGCAACCCGTAATAATAACCTCTCCGATTACCCTAACAGCCACATCATCAGATGCATCAGCAACCCCCCAATCAGCAGCCACAGACACAACTGTACCCCCATTGGCAGTGGCAGAGAGTAAAGCAGAGAAAAAAGAAGAAGATGCCGATAAAAAAGAGCAATATAAAGATATGATTCAAAAAGAGAGAGAAAATTTATTGTTATCTTTAACTGAAAATGAGAGAAGTGTTATTAATCTTCTTATGGAACATAACGGGGATTTATTAAGAACAGAGATATCGCGAGGTACAAATCTTCCAAAATCAAGTTTGGCGATGGCACTCAAAAAGTTAGAGGATAAAAAAATAATAGAAATAGACAAGACATTTACAATCCATAAAGTTAAATTTACAGCATGGTTTAAATCCTTGTTGTAAAAAACAAACAAATATCTGATATTTTTATCATCATAAGTAAGATGAAGGGTAAAAAAATTGTGCTTTTGACAGGTTTATTTTTATTGTTGAGTATGGCTTATGTAACTCTTACTGCACCTCTATTTATAGAAAAAACAGCAAGCACATCAACATCAGAGCCGGGAAATTTTACTGACTTTACAATAAAAATTCAAAATAACGAGTCGGGAAATATTAGTAAAATAAACATTACCGACTTGCTGCCAAAAGGATGGAAATTTAATAAAACACTGAATGAAACGGAAAATTTTGCAAGTATAAAATATGAAAGAACTTGGAAGAATTGTACAACTATCTCATGTAATCCAAATCCAATTTCTGGAAATGTTACCTGCACTTCAATTTCAGATTTAAAATATAATAGAACATGGGATGATGCAAATACAGAAACATCCTATCAGGGAAACAGACAATTAGTCAGATGGAATTTAACCCACCTTGAAAACATAACAGGTTGTTTCGTTACAAGTTGTAATGCATTATTATTATGCACATTTGCAGGAACATCAATTCCTGATGACAGATTATTTCCAGGTGAAAATATAAGCTTGATATTTAAAGCTCGTACAACTTCAAATGCAAGCGAAGGGATAAATATTAATAACGCGAGTGCCGAAGGAATAAACGAAAGCGGGAATGCTATAGGTGTTACAAAGACATTGGCGAATGTTACAGTTTATTATCCTTATGCTCAGGTAAAGAAAACATGGGAACAAACAACAGAACCGGGAAATTTAACAAAGGTCTCAATAAATTTAACAAATATCGGAAATGCAACTCTTAAGACCATAACCATAACAGATCATTTACCTGCCTGCTTTGAATATAAAAATAATTTAACCCTTGAAGGAATCGTTATTGAAAATAAAACATGGGGATATAAAGGACCTGTAAATGCAAGTGATAGTAACGGAACAGATGTAACTGCAAAGGTAAATACTTCCGATAATGTCAGAGCAACAAAAACATTGTCCTATTTAGGAGATTCTTATGCAGTTAATGGAACATTCAATACAAGCATTTATAATGTAACAAGCATCAATAATGCCGCTGTTGTTTGCGAGGTTTATGCTGGAACAACAGTAACAACAGGGATAAATGTAAATATCTCGTGGTTTAACAAAACATCAGGACAATGGCAAGAAGTTTGTATTGGAACTGCAAATTTAGCAATTAGTGAAAATGATGCAAATTTTACTTGTAATGATTCAAACAGCAATATAACTAAAATTATAAAAGAGGACATTACAACGCCTAAATTTAAGTGTAATATTACAAATTCAACACCTTTAACAGGGGGGGTTGCATTTGGTTTTGATTTTCTCGGATTAGAGATAAATTACACTCCTTCAATAGTTAATAATATTACAATTCAAGAAGCAGATAATCAGCAAAATATAACATTTTCCCTTGAAGGTGACTTTTTGTTAAAACCGAACCAAGGTGTAATTTTAAATTTTTCTGTTCATACAAAAAGTTGTGCAATAGAAGGACAAAATGAAAATTTTGCAAATGCAACAGGATTGGATTTAGATAATAATCAAACAACAGTTACAATTACTGCGGATACAACAAACATTACTGTTTATAAAGCCGACTTGAATGTTTCAAAGAGTGTTGAGTCAAACACAATAGAGCGGGGAAATTTAACAACTTATACAATAAGAGTAACAAATTTAGCAACAAGTAACGCATCAGCTAGAAATATAACAATTAATGATACTTTACCTTTATGCTTTGAATATTTTGATACGATTAATCTAATCTACAATAATGGCTCTGTTATATTTCTAAACTATAACATTTCTAATATTTCTTATTCAAATACCATACAACAAAATATTGGTTGGTTTAATTTTACAAATACAAGTATAAGCGATGTTGTTCTTGCGTCCGGAGAATATATTGAAGTTGTATTTAGAAATTATGTGCATTCCTGTGCAAACGAAGGTTACGGACACACAAATTTTGCAAATGCGACGGGATTTGATTTGGATGATGGAACATTAACGAATGTT
>JAGTWP010000075.1 GCA_018260755.1 Candidatus Altarchaeum sp.
AATATATTTATATATAATCCTAATAATTTATATTAAAACTGCGTAAGTCCTAGATAAGATATATTTTACCCTATTATACAATGACACTCAAAATAAAATTTATATTTTCGGTGTAAACCCAGAACCAGGAGTACCATTCAAAATTCAGAACAACTTAAAATGAATATTGAACATATTATAAAAACACGAAAATGTTGTGGGTGTGGAACATGTGCAGGAATTTGTCCTAAAGGAGCAATAGAAATGAAAATAAATAAAATGGGTTTATATATTCCTGAAATTGATAAGAAAAAGTGTAGTAATTGTGGTCTTTGTAACAAAGTTTGTCCACAAATAGACAAAAAGGTAGATTTTAACGAACTAAACAATTCTATTTTTAATAAAACTCCCGAGGATAAGTTTATCGGAAACTACATAAGTGGTTATGTTGGATACTCAACAGATAAAAATCTAAGATTTGAGGCATCTTCTGGAGGAATGATAACTCAGATTTTGATTTCTGCGTTAGAAAGTGGAATCATTGACGGTGCTCTTGTGACAAGAATGAAAAGAGATACTCCTTTAATTCCAGAACCATTTATCGCACGAACAAATGAAGAAATTATCTCTGCAATAGGATCAAAGTATTGCCCAGTACCGGTAAATATTATGCTAAAAGAGATAATAAACTCAAAAGGTGATGAAAAATTTGCAGTTGTTGGTTTGCCTTGTCACATTATAGGAATTAGAAAGGCCGAGATACTAATCCCGAAGATTCGTGAAAGAATAGTTTTGCATTTAGGAATTTTTTGTTCTGGCACAGAATCGTTTTTCGGAACAAAATTTATTCTCAAAAAAAAAGGAATCAAAACAGAAAAAGTAAATAGTATTAAATATAGAGGTATGGGATGGCCTGGATATATGCAAATAAGATGTACCAACAAAATAGTGAAGATATTTCATCATGACTTATTGTATTACGGAGGAATATTTCCATTTTTTAAAAATCCAACATGTATACTTTGTCTAAAAAAAGGATATATTCTTAACGAGTTAGCAGATATTTCTTTTGGAGATGCGTGGGGCACAATACAAGAAAATATTGATGCTCTTGGATCATCATTCATAATTTCAAGAACAAACATTGGTGAAAAGATATTAGCAATAACTAAGGAACACAGTGAAATAAAAATAATAAAATTATCTAAAAAGGATTGTTACTTGCACAATGGTATAAAGTGGAAAGCAAATCAGGATAGCATTGGCAATAGACTATATTTCCATTACCTATATTTTATAAATAAATATGCTATATACCAAAATAAGAATATTCAAAAGTTTTTTTTATTAATATTATATAATATTTTAATTTTAAAATCTAAATTATTTAGAAATAAACAAAAAATCAAATGAAAAAAAGACAAATACTTATTATGGGTGTGGATCCATTTGCTATTAATAGAGGTGGTGGTGCAATGACAATGGGAATTGTGCGTATAATGAAGGAAAAATTACCTACTTGTCATTTTAGAATATTTAATCAATACCATGCAATTCCAAATTATCACACAACATTTTATGACCTAAAATACAAGAATGATAAGTTCATACAGCATGATAAATATATTTTTAAATTGGTCAAAGCATATTTATACAATTTTTTTCTTCTGTTTTTAGCAATAGGATATAATTTGTCAAAAAAGTTCAATCTTTTCCCCCTTCTTAAAAGATTCTCTTTACCCTCCCAAATGCGAATATTTTTACAAAGTGACTGTGTCATAAATTTAAATGGTGGTGATTGTTTTACTGATAGATATACTCTAAAAATGACACTTATTTCTTTTTATTATCAAATTATCTTTCTTTTATTACATAAACCAGTTATACTTCTTCCACAAACAATAGGTCCTTTTACAAACCCAATTACTAAATTTTGTGCAAAAATTGTACTTGATAGAGCAGAAATAATTATGATACGAGAAAAGAGGAGCGAATTATACCTCCAAAATATGGGTGTAATAAACAAAAATATTTTTTTAATTCCTGATACAGCATTTTATTTAGAACCATGTTCTTCAGACAGGATACAAAAGATATTAGAAAACGAGGGGATAAGTTCTTTCACACAAGTTCTAATAGGAATCTCATTACGATATTCCGTAATTCCAAGTGATGGAAATGTAGGATTACCAATTTATCAAAACTATGCAGATGTTATGGCTAAAACGATTGATTATTTATGTAATGAATTTGACGCACGTATTTTGATTATTCCTCATAGCGGTTTAAAATATAATAAGTTGCTAAAGAGAGATATACTTGACAAGATAAGTAGTAAAAATAAAGCCAAAATATATTGCATCGAAAAAAGAGAGTATACATCAGAAGAGCTGAAAGGAGTAATAGGAAAATGTAATATGTTCATTGGATCATACATGCATGCAAATGTGGCTGCACTTTCTATGTGTGTTCCTACTATTGGTTTAAGCTATAGTTATAAATTTCAAGGAATTTTTGAGATGCTTGGACAAGAAGAATGTGTATGTGATCTTAAAAATTTAACTTATGAAAACATAATTTCAAAGGTTAACGATGTTTGGAATAAGAAAGAAAAAATAAGAAAGGAATTAGAAGCAAGAATGATAGTTATACAAAAGCAAGTGTTGTTTGCGGGTGAGTTAATCAAGAAATTTTTAGAGGAAAATAAATCAAAATAATTTCGCTCTTATTTTTATTGTTGCGAGTGTGCTATAAAATTTCAAAATATTTTTCCGTTATTACAGATTCGAAAAAAGAGCATTAACATAGGAAAGAATGACAGATATTTCTATAATTATAAGAACAAAAAATGAGGGCAAAAGTATATTAAAAACGTTGGAGAAAATTTCATCTCAAAAGATAGATAAAACATTTGAGATAATTATTGTGGATTCTGGTTCAATAGATAATACAATAGAGGTTGCAAAAAAATTCGGGAGTAAAATATTAAAAATTCCTCCTCAAAAATTTACTTATCCTTATGCATTGAACTTTGGAACAAATAATGCTAAAGGAAAACTTATTGTTTATCTGTCAGCACATTGTCCAGCAGTAAATGATTATTGGCTTTACTATCTTACAAAACATTTTTCTGATCCTGATGTTGTAGGAGTATTTGGAAGAGAAATCCCAATAAAATGTTTAAATCCTGTGTATGAATATTTTCAGATTTATGAAATGTTTCCTTCTGATGGAAATACACCTGTTTTATTTTCAAATGTAAATTCATGTATTAGAAAGGATGTATGGAAAAAATACAAATTTGATGAGAGAGTATCAAAAAGGCATAGAAAATTTCTTATAGGGGAGGATCAACTTTGGGCAAATACTGTAAAGGAAAAGGGTTATAAAATAATATATGAGCCACAATCTGTTGTTTATCATTCTCACAAATTTTCTTTGAAAGGGTTAAGTAGGATGTATTCGGGGGGATACTTCTCAAGTGAATTATCATTTACTTCGTCAGTTTTAAGGGAAAAAAGTTTTTGGAAACAAATAAATGTTTATATCAAAAAACAAATAAATGTTTTTTATTATCTCGTAAAGAATCATTATTTTAAAGCAATTATATGGGATTTTCCTTTTTCAATATTTTTCAATATTTTTTGGTTTTACCTTGGAAAAAGAGATAGAAAAAAAGAGGACGCATTAAATAAATTTTTTGAAAATAATCCATCCTAGACCAATCAATTGTCCGATTAAGTAGCCATACGCGACACCTAACAATTCAAACTGAAATATCAAGAGAGTTCCAACAGTTAAACTAGATAAAGAGATTAGAACATTAACTATGACAAATTCTTTAAGTTCTTTTTTTATATTTTTAGTCGTTAAATAAACTTGATTAATAGCAAAGGGGATAAGTGTAACTGCCAGTACTTGCATAAGATATGTAGGCACTATACTTCACAACTTCACAGTTTGAGCTTTTTTAAATGTCTGAAATCGCAATGTGAGCAAAGAGTCAAGATCTTGTTTGTAGGTAGTATTTGTTTGTTCAAGGCAGTTTGTAATGGCTTTCTTGAAACTTCCAAATTCTGAATAATATTTTGAATAAAGACATTTCTTCTTAACAAATTTCCATAGCCGCTCGATCTGATTTAAATTAGGAGAGTATGATGGAAGATAAAGTAGCTCTATCTTAAGAGATTTTGCTAAATTTTGTACAAGTGCACACTTTTGATACCGGGCATTATCTAAAACAATAGTTATTGGAACGTCATACTTTAACTGTGAAATACGCCTCAGTAACTCACAAAAACTCTGTGCATTGATATAAGTGTCATTAGTAACAGTTATTAATTCATGCGTAACTGCATTTATCGCACCGAGAACATTGAATCGCTGTCTACCTGAAGGGGCTTGAATAAACATTTTTGTGAAACACCACAGAATCCCTAAAAAAGGGGCTAATACGAAATGCGCGGCGTCAACAAAAAAAACGACTCTTTGACCCTTCTTAGATTCTTCAAGACGTGGTTCTAATTCGTTCTTTAAAAAAACTTCCTATTTTTCGGCATCTGCTTTTGCAGGAATCATGCCTACCTTTCGAGGTTTCATTCCAATGGATTTAAGAAATACCCTTACACTATTTTCGCTGAGTTTAATCCCTGTTAATTCCTCTATCTTGGCCGTTGCTTCTTTAACAGTGGCTGGTGGATGCTCACGAAAATAATCTTCTAAAGTTGCTGAGTACTGTTTTAGTTTACTCTGCGGCTGATAGAATTTTATTTTTTTCAACGCCACAACACCGCCTTGTTGATACTCTCGAATATAATTACGCAAAGTGTTTGACGAGATTCCAGTCAGACGACATATATCTTTATGTTTTATTCCCTGGCTCTTCAGATAAAGGGCTTCCATTTTGCGTTGAACATGCGAATGCGGGTAATGAAAACGTTCGTATCTCAACATCTTAATATCCTCCTCCGTAAAAAATATTTTGATCATTTAATCTTTCTTTTAAACATATTTTTAAATATAATTATAATTATACTTCATTTAATAAAAAGTGCAATCTTTGCCATTGAGCAGTATATATACTCTTTTCCAAATAAAGATAAGATAAATTCTCCAAACATAGAAAATAAAGCAATTCCTCCAAAAACTACTAACAATGAAAGTTTTATTGCTTTTCTCTCATGTTTTGATGTATCCCTTTCTTTGTGTGATCCTTCCATTAAAAATGCGCCATTTATTAATGACACAAAATCACAAAACATTAAGAATATCATCCAAGGTATGTAAAAGTATGCAACATTTTGTGCGGGTAATAAATTTAGAATTACTAATGGAAACAGTAATCCTGGAATACGCAAGAATATTGTAGCGATCTGATTTGCAAAAGTAAATGCAAATGTCTTTTTTAATCCATAACTTTGCACTTTTTAAGTAATAGGTAAAATATTTCTGTGTGTTTTTTTCTTTAACAATTATTTTTTAAGGTTATAAATATTTAATTCAAATTACTTAATTAAGTAATATATAATAAAATAAAAAAGATAAAATGAAAAA
>JAGTWP010000076.1 GCA_018260755.1 Candidatus Altarchaeum sp.
ATATATCCTTTGTACTTTGAAGCAATCAAAATTGTTTATAGTGAATCTATCAGCATTTTACACCTAATATATAATTCATTGGTATGCTTTTTAATAGCGTAAAAAGTCAGCAGATTGATTATAATTCATTGGCCATCAATAAATTTGAAGGTATTTATGCTGTGATTAAACTCATTAATGCTTAAATTGAAATATTTGGTTAAGGATGTATAAGAAAGAGAATAAAAATACTCTCCTTTTTTAGCGATTATATTTATCTGTTTTAAACTATCGTTGCCATATGGGTGAGTGGATACTATTTTTTCAGCTAATATGCCTCCAAGCGTTGTATTTTCGTAGGATATTTCCTTTATTTCTCTTCTTTTTGCAATTTCAAGACCTATCTTATGAATTGTTTGATTTGCATCAGATGGAAGCACATTGACACTAACAATATTAAACCAAGCACTTGTGTTTTTTTTGCCCCTAAATGCTATTCCGTTGTTGTACTTAAGGATTGTCCATTCCATTGGAATTTCTACGGAAAAATTTAATAAATGGTTAGGATATAACAAATGGTTTGGAGAATAATTCGGAATAAAGCAGATTGTATAATTGCATGTAAGATTTCCCGTACATCCGCAATCTTCACAACAAGTTTCTTCGTTTTCATTATTTTCACGATTGCAGATGCCGTCACCACAGTATCCTTTACTTATAATTTCTTGATACTTGGAGGTATTGTTTTTATCCTGTAAGAAATTTAATGTATTTGACAAATTACTTACATTTTCTTTAGCATTTAACTTACTTTTTATATTCTCCTGCAAGTTATTTGTATTTAAAAATAGAATAACTGCACCTATTGCTCCAATTAATACTAAAAATACTCCTATCTTTAATATAGATTTATGGTTTTTCATAGTTTTTCAATTCAATCATTTCGGTTAAAACACCATCTTCTCTTTTCTCCATCTTTATAAGTATCCTCTTCTTAATATCTATCCAATAAGTAATAATCTCCCCAGAAATTTGTTTTCCTTCACTATACACGGTTTCGGTCTTAGAAATACTTATAACCTTAAAACAATCTATTCCATTTATTTTTTCAATATCTGCTACTGTCCACTCCTGTTCATTTATCAATATGCCTGACCCATCCTTTTCGAAACCTGAGATATTAGATTTTTCGAGCCATTTTACTCCTTTATCTATATATAACATCCACTTTGCAAACATTCCTTTCAAAACTGGACAAGTATGTTGTATATTCACTTCAAGTACTTCCCCATTTTCTTCATTTACGCCAATTATATCTCCTTCGAATATACCTGGGGGTTCACCCCTTATTTTTTTCCACACACCATTTTCACCTTTTTTTAAAATATACAAATAAACAGAAACTTCTTGTGATTTTAAGATGTAGTAATTACTCTTATTTATTACATCTATTTTCATTACCTCTATGGTAGTATTATACTCCATTGGAACTTGGATGTTATTTTCATCACCTGGCATTTCCTCCCACCAATGATAAAAATATTTCTCACCTATTTTGAATTGTGGATCTGCTGTTCTATTAAGTTCTCTAAAAGTGGAATAATATGTTTCCCCTTGTTTAGTAGTATTTTCAATGTATACTGGTTCAACATATACATGGCTAAAATTTGTGATATTTTCATCACCTATTTTTTGTTTATTATTTTTATCATTGTTGTAATCCAAGACAATAAATCCTCCGATAATTACCAATACTATTACTCCTATAATTGCCCCTATGTATATAATATTTTTATGTGTCATTATTTATAATTGTTTATGTATTTATATTTTTAAAAATTCATTTAGTTTTCTGATTTGTTAAGAGGTTAAAAAAGCATATTTTTTTGGAAAATCATATTTTTAAAATCAATATAATCCGGTTACCAAAAATTTGAAATTTCACCTCTCTGTTGCTCGGAGATTTTCAAAACTATGCGTTTTGAAAGTGCTTAATTGGGATATTTTCATCATTCTACAAATGTTATTGTAGCAATCCTAATATTTACATACTCAAAACTAAATGGTTTTTTCGAGTAATATGTTTAATTTTAAAAAAATAAAAAAATAAAAAAAGAGTGGAATCTTATAGCACTCGCCTTTCAATCTATTTCTTAATCATCGTGTTTCTTATTATAGATACTATAAGCAAAGGTTAATTAACAACACCACTTTTGTATGGTTGCAGAACTTGAATAAGATGTCACCCATAGTTGCTCAGCGTCGGCCCAACAATCTACACTACCTGTGCTGTAAGACCAACCATTGCCCATTTGTCCATTAGCATACCCATCATAGAAGCCACAGATATTTGATAAATAACACTTAGCAGTATTGCCATTACCATATACTGTTTTTTCACTTATGCCACCCCCTGCGTTTATCTTGCAATGTGCCATTTCTGCTACCGCTACTGAACTTATCATCATCCCTATCATTGCTATTCCTACCAACATTACCAATATCCCTATTTTTAATTTATCCATTGCTCATATTTTAAATTTTTCAATATTTGGCTTTACCCGCCACGGTGGCATTCGCCGCCACGCTGCCCTATTTGCCTCCTTCTCCGTCATCGGCCATACATCCTTTTTCAGGATGCGTCTCATCAGGTTTTAATGAGTGTAAAAAAGGTGATGAAAGCATAAAAGAAATTGTATTTGTATATTTTCTATTGACTTCTCGTTTTAGAGGTTTTGTATTAATTACTTTCCATCCTTTAGAAACAAAAAATTGTAAATAATTTATCGTCTTGTTATTAAAAGAGGGCTTTGTTGATCTTAACACTATGATGTTAGGATTTTTCTTTTCCACAATTCTTTTTATCATATCTAAATTGTGCTCGTCTCTTATCTTTATATTTACAATTGGTGCCCAAGTATTTTCTTTTTGAGAATTAGAAATTCTTGCAATATCAATATTATTTTTGTTTTGGAATTCACCTCTCCTCAAATGAGATTTTGAAATCATTTTTGATAAGTTGAATTTTTATTCTCATATTACAGCAGCAATTAAAATTTGGATTATAAGTAATTAAGTTTTTATATAATTAAATAATAATTAAAACTATAAATAAATAAATAAATAAAATGCTGGGTATAATTAATTAAATTTTACAATAAATAAATTAAATTGATATTATAAATAATTATAAAAATTTCTAAATAAATTGATGTTGAATAGAAGGTTATATGGACGGCCTATATGAACGAGCGGTCTGTTATTATAGTCAATCTGTTGATTTTTCTATATTTTATCTTCTATTATTTTCTTCCAAATTTCTTAAATATTACAACTACAGCAATTATACCTATTCCGATTATTGCATATCCGAGCAATAAACATGTTGCAAAATAACTTTTTTACATTTAAATTTTATTAGTTTTCACCCGTAAAATTTTTAATTTGCAACAACTCTAGTTATTTCAAACACATCAAGGGCATTTTTTGTTTTTGTTTCATCCCCCTTATATTCTTTATCTTCTTTATTTTCATTATATTCTTTATCTTTAATTTTTAATACATCTTTTTTATTTCTTTTAATTCTATTTCTACATCAAGAAGAAAACCTTTATCAGTACCTATATATCCTTGATATTTCATAACCATTCTTGTTTGTTTATCTATCCAATATATATTTTTTCTTAAGTATGTTCTTTGAGATATTTTATCATTTACCTCCACAAATCCACAATTTGTACTCTCTAATACTTCAACCTTAAAACAATCTTTATTATTTATTTTTTCAGAGTCAAGAACAGATATTTCCATTCTATTTCCACATTCTTTTTTATCTTTTCCAATAGCGCCCTTTGATTCTTGCACAATTTTAACATCTTCGTTTAAGTACAATGCCCATTCTGGGGGTATTTCCACAAATGTCTCCACACACATCGAATTAAGATTATTGGCATTAAGGCTAAAACCATAAGATAAATTGTTTTTATAGACAGCTATTATGGATCCTCCAAAAGATACCGGAATAGGTGTTCCATCACCGTTTTCTATTAAATATCCCTTTCTAAATTGTCCATTAGGTAAAGGAACATAACATTGTGGAGTAACATTAACTTGTTCCGCTTTTAAAATCCAATATTCGCTTTTGTTTATTCTTTCAGACCTATCCACATGAACAGGTATGTCTATTTCTACTGGCTCACATTGTGACTCTGTCCATCCAACAAAGGTTGGATGTATATGATAAATATAAGTTTCGCCTACTTTAAATTGATATGGCTCTGCGGTTGGTTTAAGTCCCTTTAATGTGTTTATTGTCTCAGTCATTTTTATCTCCCCTTCTAGAGGTTCAATATATGAATCGTCTGATGTGTTCAGTATTGTGCTTTGATTATTTTCAGAGCTCTTTTCTTTTGTTGGAGTATTTTCATTTAAACATCCGCTGATAAATACAATCAATCCTATAATTAAAATTATAATTATTTTTTTCATATTTGATTTTTAAAGTCGGTTAATTTTTAAAGCATTTTTCTAAATAAAAAATTAAAAAAAGTATTTTATGTCGGTCACTAAAATTTCATTAATTCACATGCAACCTACTTTGGCATATACAAAGTTATATCCTCCTGAAGATGCTAATGCCTTGAAACTTTTTCCTGAAACACAACACATTCCGTAATTTGATGCTGACTGTTGATGTCCAGATCCATCTATTGCATTTGCATTACCACTTCCTTCTGATCCTTGATTACAAGTCATAGTAACATAATATTGTGGAGAGAAGGTTAGTTGGCCAGTACAATGTGAAGTATTGGGATAATTTTGTGTGTGAACATATACATAATTAGCACCCACCGAACTCACTATCATCCCAAGGATTGCTATTACAACCAACATTACCAATATCCCTGTTTTTAAATCCATTTTGTGTTTTATGTTTAAATTTTTTTATTTAATTTTCCCATTTCAGGGACCATTGTCATTCAGAGAATGCTTCTTGAATCTATGTGCATTCCTGTCATTTTATATATTATAAATATGATGAAAAAGCATAAATATTAGCAATGAAAAGCTTTTTACAAAGGCATGAAAAAGGTTGAAAACGTTTTCACGGTTTTTCACGGTGCGTAAAAATTCCAAAAAAATAAAATAGTTTTTTGTTTTGATTTGTTTCGTTTTCATTTTTTGTAACTATTTTTTGGCTTTGTTATCATAAATTGTAACAAATTATTCTCATAATTTTCTTTTCTATCGCTATACTTTACCTTGACTGGATTGAATCCTTTTTTGATTAATTCCTGTGTAATTCTACCTGTTTTTGTATTGTATTCAAATTTTAAACTTTCCAACGCTAAAATTTCAAATCTTTCGTTTTCTATCTTTGCCTGTATATCCTTTACTTCTATATTATATCAAATTTGTATCTTTAAAATTGCTGGCATTTTGTTGTTATTTATCTTTAATTTTTAATACGGCTTTTTTATTTCTTTTAATTCATACCATTGCTCAAGAAAACGCCCGCCGC
>JAGTWP010000077.1:0-557 GCA_018260755.1 Candidatus Altarchaeum sp.
TGCACCTTCATAATCATTTGTCTTTAATGCTTCTTCCGCATCCTTAATCTTTGCGTTAATTCCGTTAGTGTATGCCTTCTTTTTAACACTTTCAAAATCAGCAGGTAATTGAACATTTGCCAATTTTGCATGCTTTTCTGTAAGCAATAAAGCAACAACAGAATCACCTGGATCTGTTTCCAGTGTTTCCTTTGCCGCATTGAATTTATAATTTGCAAAAACCTCATGTGCTTTTGGTGTTAATTCAGCTATTTCCTTCGGAATTGCCATGTTTGCTTTTTTTGAGTACGCTTCGGCTGTATTTAAAGCAGCATATCCATCGGCATCTCCCTTATTTAATAATTCCTTTGCTTCATTAATTTTAGAATAACAAGCAAGTTTGTATGCATCTTTTCTTAAATTTTCAACCTCTTTTGGAATTTCAGTATTTGCCTTTTTGGAATAAATTTCAACACCTGCACATGCACCGAATGCATCCGAATATTCCTTTGTCTTTACTGCTTCTCTTGCTTCCTTTAACTTTTCTTCGGCAGCTAAGTTATAACTTTGTAATCTTA
>JAGTWP010000077.1:630-5391 GCA_018260755.1 Candidatus Altarchaeum sp.
TGCTGCTCCGTAGTCCTTATCTGCAATTGCCTGCTTAACATCTGCAATTTTTGCAGTAACACTAATTGAGTATGCTTTTTTCCTTAATTCTTCAACCTTTTCAGGAACCTTTATATTAATTTTTTCAGCATAACTCTTTGCTACGCTTAATGGCCCGATTGCGCCTTCATAGTCCTTTGTTTTTATTGCTTCTTCTGCATCCTTAATCTTTGCGTTAATTCCGTTAGTGTATGCCTTCTTTTTAACACTTTCAAAATCAGCAGGTAATTGAACATTTGCCAATTTTGCATGCTTTTCTGTAAGCAATAAAGCAACAACAGAATCACCTGGATCTGTTTCCAGTGTTTCCTTTGCCGCATTGAATTTATAATTTGCAAAAACCTCATGTGCTTTTGGTGTTAATTCAGCTATTTCCTTCGGAATTGCCATGTTTGCTTTTTTTGAGTACGCTTCGGCTGTATTTAAAGCAGCATATCCATCGGCATCTCCCTTATTTAATAATTCCTTTGCTTCATTAATTTTAGAATAACAAGCAAGTTTGTATGCATCTTTTCTTAAATTTTCAACCTTATCAGAGGGCTTAACATTTAATTTTGTTGCATAGAAACCAATTACACCACAATTTGCAAGTGCTGTCGTATGATCTTTGTTCTTAATTGCCGTCTTTCCTTCCGAAATTAAATTTTCAATTGCTGCATTGTAAGCACTTTTTTGTAAATTTTCTACTTCCGCTGAAATTACCTTCCCGTTTGTCTTTTCTATCTTGCTTACCTTTGCACTGTTTCTGACAACAGCCAATGCGGTAAGTGCTGATTTATAATCCTTATTCTTTAAATTTGCCTTTGCTTCATCAAATTTTGCAATGATTAAATTTTCATAAATTTCTTTCTTTAACGGTTCGGTTCTTATTGCAATATTTGCTTGACCCGCATATTGTTCGGCAGAAAGTATAGCAACCAATGCCTTTACAGGATCTTTTTTACCTAAATTTTTTGCCTCCTCTGTTTTTGCCTCAACTCCGAATTTAAGAATCGCTTTCTTTAAGTTCGCAACCTCTTTACCCAGCGCAATATTTTCTGCTTTTTCGACGTATTTTTCTGCAACAAAAATTTTCCTGACACAATCAGCATTCCTGTCTTTCAGATTACTTTCTGCTTTTTCTATCTCTGATTTGCACAATCCGCTATAAATTTCGCTTAAAATTTTCCTGTCCTTTACGGTCTTACCTGTACTATTGCCAAAAATTTCAGCTGTCTTATACGCTTTAAGTGCATCATCAAAATTTCCCTTCTTCAAATAATTTTTACATTCTGCAATTTTGCTGTCAATCCCAATTGTGTATGCATCATTCTTTAACTTTTCAATATCAGGTGTTTTATTTATGCCTTCGGCAAATTTTTCTGCTTTCAGAATGGCAAAAACACAATTAGAATCCTTTTTTGCAATTAAATTTTTTGCATTATCTATTTCTTTTTCAATTGCCTTTTCAAAAACAGATGTTTTTAAGTTAGAAATTTCCGACTCAATTTTGTCAGCTTCAGTATCATTGCCTTTTGACCTTAATTCATTAACAATATATTCAACAATAATAATAATTTTTGCCGCCTCTTCGTATTCCCCACGAGAAAATAAGTCCTTAACGGCACTGACCTTGTCCAAAATTGATGTACCCATTTTAAAATATTGTTAGGATATTAAATTATTAATTAAATTAATTAGGATATTGAATTATTAATTAAATTAATTAAATTTAAAATTAATTATAATTAAAAATTAATTAAATTTTATTAAACCCTATCTTCTCCCTATTATTATCTTCTCTCCATTATTTAAAAATTTATTTTTAAATGAGGTTAAAAATAATTTAAAATTTCTTTAAATTTCTCAAAATAATATTTTTGTCCATAATTCCTGCTTTTTCTTTGTTTTGCTTCATTATTTTGTCTTAAAAAAGAGATATTTATAATTAAGAATATTATAAATTATTATATTAACATTAATAGATATTACATTAACATTAATAGACATGTTGTATATTAATTTAAATTAAAAGTATTTAAATAAATTAGTTAAATAAATTTTTGAACGTTAAAAATTTGGTTTTGTTTAAAAATTTTCCTGAAAAATTAGTTTTTCCTAATAGGATTAACAGGCGATGAATTTAAGGAAACGGCAAATGATTTTAGACATGTTGTATATTAGACATGTTGCAAAATAACTTTTCCACCTTTGAATTCCTTTAAATTTTTTTATTGTTTTTTTATTGTTTTTTTAATCCATATCTCAATTTTTAATTTGAATTTTTATATCCAAACCTAATTATTTGTGGATTTTAATTTTATAGATAAATTTAAATTTTGCTCCTGTAGTCTAGCCAGGTAGGATATCGGACTTTCGATCCGGCGACTCGGGTTCAAATCCCGGCAGGAGCAATAAATTTTAAAATTTCCTGTTTCTTTTTTAATGCATCCTGATAAGCAATATTTACCTTTTTTTTCATTTCCTCAAATTTTTCAGGTGTCTGCTCGCCAACAACCTTTTTGATTTTCGTATATGCCGACTCTCTAAACAACGGCTCAATTGTCTTTTCATTGCCATTTTCGTCCGTAAGCAAAATTTTTCCATCCTCTTCCTCCGTCTCTATAATCTCTCCGATTTCATCAATCTCAATTCCACCATCCCTTAAATTTTTTATAATTTCGCCGCAGTTTTCAGGAGGAACAAAAAGCATCAGCGAATCGAGAGATACGCCAAGTTCATCTATATTTAAATTTTTAAGCATTTCATATACTTTTTTGTTTATTAAATTTTTGATTTTTGGTTCGTAAAATTTTAGAGAGACATTCTTTTTTAGACCTGCCCCTTTTGATAAATATTTGCAATATTCCCTGATTTTACATTTTTCACATTTTGGTTTTAACGGCTTACAGACATTTTGTCCGTGCTGAACAAATATGTAATTAATTGCCTTCCAATAGTTCCTTGGTAAAATTTTTTTTAGGTCATTCTCTGTATCGTTTGGATTTTTTGTCTTTACTATTCCAATACGATTTGAAATGCGATGAACATGCGTATCAACGGGAATCACTTGCCTGTCAAATGCAAACGCCAAAACACAATTTGCCGTTTTTCTTCCGACGCCGCTTAATTTTAACATATCTTCTTCATTGTCAGGAACCTCGCCATCATATTTTTCAATCAAAATTTTTGAAATTTCAACAATTCGTTTTGCCTTTGTCTTGTAAAAATTTACCCCTTTTATTGCATTTTCTATTTCTCTTAAATCACACTTTAAAACATCTTCGGGCTTTGAAATAAATTTAAATAAATTTTCCGATGCCTGTTTCGTTTTCTCATCTTTTGTTCTTTGAGATAAGAGCGTTGAAATTAAGACCTTAAATGGTTCTTTGCATGAGTAAAAAAATTCTGCATATTCGTTCTTTAAAATTTCAATAATTTTGCTAATTTTTGTTTTTTCGTCCTCGTCCTTTTTGTTGTTTAATAAATTTAGCACTTCATACGCATCACCTCTGATTCCTCCGTTTGTCACATCAAGCATTGCATCAATTTTATCCAACAAATTTTTATTGTGCAAAATTTTGCACGCCTTTATAAATGAAATGTTGAGCGTCTCAAGAACAACATCAAAATTTCCCGAATAAATTGCGGTCGTTGTTATTGTCCCTCCTCCTGCTCCACCTGTCATTAAAATTTTATCTCCGACTTGGATATTTTTTCTCGCCTTAATAAAATTTGGAGCGTTTATAATTCCCACTGCACCGACACATGAAACCATTCTTTCTCCAATAACCATATCTCCGCCTATTCTTAATGTTGAGCCAGCAACTAACGGAACATCCGCCAGTTCGCTTACTGCAGAAATTCCCGCAATAAAATCAAACAATTTTCCGACATCGCCGTCATCTGCCAAATGCAAATCATCAAGCAATGCAACCGGTTTCGCTCCTTTAACATAAATATCTCTTAAAGATGCCCTCGCAACATGAAAGCCGGCAATAAAAGGATATTCTGATAAGCGGGAGTGTGTTCCATCTACCGAAACAACGACAAATTTTTCGTTTTCTCCGTTCTTTTCTGTATCCCTAATACATACAATACCTGCATCGTCATGCTCTTTTGCACCAACAACAACATTTGTCCATTTTCCGCCGATGTTGTTTGAAGCAATTCCGCAAATTTTTTCATGAACAAAGAAATCACCTTTGCCCCTGCTTCCGACTCCGATTTCTCCCATACTGACACCTGACTTTGGAAAATTTAATAAATCACAGAGAAATTTATTATTAATTTTTTTATTTGTTTTCTTTACTTCTTCCAAAATTGCTTCTGCAAGTAATTTTGATTTATTTCTATTGCCCGCATTATCCTTAAATTTTATCTTTAAAATCAGGTCTGAAATTTCACTTAAAATTTCTTTTTCTTTTATTCCTTTTTTTAGCTCGCGCCTGCAATAACCCTCTATATCCATTTTTTTTAAAGAAATTGCTTTTTTATATTCTTTCTTTTCAATCTCCTTATGTCTTTTTATTTTTGAAATTTCTTCGGTAGATAAAGATACAAGCATTTTATCAGCAGTTTCTTGTTCATCCAGACTTAAAATATTATTTCTTGAAATAGCTTTTAAACTTTTGTATTTGTTTATCTGCTTAAAAAATTAAGTGTGAAAAGTGTGAAAAAATCACCTCATTTCATCCGGAGATTTACAAAATGCTTTGCATTTTGTAAGATTGAAAATCTGAA
>JAGTWP010000078.1 GCA_018260755.1 Candidatus Altarchaeum sp.
CAAGAAAATGGGCATACTGAAAAGAACAGCAGATATTTTGTCTGCAAAGATACACGGGTTGTTGGACGGGGCGGAAAATCCGAAAGAAATGCTGGACTATAGTTATGAAAAGCAAAAGGAATTATTGCAAAATGTAAGCAAAGGAATTGCCGATGTTATGACTGCAAAAAAGCAGCTTGAAATAAAGAGAGACGAATTGAATGTTGCAGGCGAGAAATATCAGAGGCAGGCAGAGGCGTCTGTAAATGCGGGAAGAGACGATTTGGCAACACTGGCATTAAGCAGAAAGCAGGAAACATTGCAGTCAATTGAAAATTTAAACCAGCAGATTGCGGGACTTGATAAAAATCTGGAAAATTTAAAGGCAACAAAGCAGAAGCTGGAAGTGAAAATACAGCAATTCGGGGCTCACAAGGAAATTTTAAAGGCACAATATGATGCAAGCAAAGCGACAGTTCAGGTGCAGGAATCATTAACAGGATTAAGCGAGGATATTGCTGATGTCAAATCAACGGTTGACAGGGTTGAAGGAAAGATACAAAAGCAGACGGCGAGAGCAGATGCAATAACAACAATGGTTGATGAGGGAACACTTACAGAGGTTGATTTCGGCTCGGAAAAGAAGGATGATATTGACAGGGAACTGGCAAAGATCGGAAGCGGCAGCGGGGTTAATAACGAACTGGCGGCATTAAAGGCAAAACTGGGAAAATAATAACTTAAAATTTAAAAATTTTATAAACAATACAAAATGGCGACTTATGTTGTCAGGTTATTAGGGGAAAGCGAGCAATACGAAATTTCACAAGAACTTCTTGATGAGATGAATGTGCATGATAATAAAATTGCAGAGTATGTTAAGAAAGCAGATATATTATTGGCCAAAATAAGAAAGGAAACAGAGAAAATGCAGGAAATTGCCAAAAAAGGAAAGGCAGTTAATTTTAGAAAGAGTGATTATGTGATTCCTTTAAAAGATATTACCCTTGATGAGGCAATGGAAATCTTTGAAGGCGAAGGAATTATTAAAGGATGATTGAAATAATTCCGGTAATTGATATAAAAAAAGGAAAGGCAGTCAGGGCATATAGAGGAGAGCGTGAGAAATATAAAGAGCTCGGTGATGTGTTAAAGATAGCTGAAAAATACCACCTGAATAAATTTAACAAAATTTACATTGCCGACCTTGATGCCATAATGCTTGGTTTTAAATTTAGAAATTTTAATTTAATCAAAGCAATAACATCTTTTGCAGATAAAATAATGGTTGATTTCGGAATAAAGAACATTGAAGAATACAAGGTAATAAAAGAAAAATTAGCAAAAATCAATACAAAAAATATTGACCTGATTGTAGGAACAGAAACATGGACATCGGATGATAAATTTCCAAATGATGCAATAATAAGCATAGATGCTGCTGACGGAGAAATTTTAGGTAAAAATTTTGACAAGGTTGTCAGATTTTTAAAGAGCAACACAAATCCCTTTATAACTATTGACCTGAAACATATCGGAACTTCCGATGTAAATCTTGAATTATGTACAAAAATATTTGACCTAACTAAGAGAAAATTTATTTACGGTGGTGGTGTGACGAGCAGCAATATTATTATACTGGAGCAATACTGCAGCGGCGCAATTATAGGCACAGAAATTTATAAGAAATTGAATTTGATATAATTGCTATTTCTGTTTAAATTTGTTTAAATTTATTTATTTTGTTATATTCTAATTTATAACTTATTGTAATATAACTATATACTTTGCTTAATTTTAGCATTATTTTTAAAATGAAATGTGAATGTGGCGGGAAATTTGAACCATATAAAGAGAATGTTGACGGTATTTCGATGGATTGTCTTAAATGTAACAATTGCGGAAAAATTTTATACACATCTGAGCAGATGAAGGATTTTATGAGTATGAAGACACTGGTAAAGAAAACCACTACAAAAAGAAAAATTATTATTTTGGGACATTCTTATGCAATTACTCTTCCAAAATCACTTGAAAAAATCGGCTTAACGGCAGGACAGAGGGTTTCTATGAGGATGACAGGAAGGAAAACACTTGAAGTTAAATTCGGGGAGGAAGTTGAAGCAAGCAAGGCAGAAGAAGTTGTGAAATAGAAGAAGTTGTGAAAGAAAAAGAATAGGCAAGCGAATTAAAAATTTTTATTCTTATATCGTAATGGAAAAATTTCATAAATTTGATTTGGGGGAAAATTTAGAGGAAAAGCAAAAATATATGGATGAGGGCTGGATAGAAACAAAACTTACATTTGCAGCAAAAGCTCAAACCGAAGCAGAGGAATTCTTTGCTCTCGCTGTTGAAAATTTTGAAACAAAAAGAGTAAAGCCGTTAAAAATTTCATTCCATGAAATTCAGCAAAATCCATTTGTAGGGGCAATAATTATTGAGACATTGATTTATGATGTGGAGGAATTAATACGATATGTTTTAAATTTTGCACCTGTCGCAGTTGAAGTAAAAAAAGAACGGCTTGACATAAGTTTAAGCACATTGAATCAGATTTTTCTTGACATCAGTGATATAGTTAAGACATTTGAGTATTTGTCAAAATTGGAAATTTATTCAAAAAACACAAATATTAAAAGTGCGGAAATTTATGCAAATATCATACTCGAATTTCATAATGAAAATAAGGAACGGGTTGAAAAAAATATGAATGAATCGGTAAATGGTATAAAAGCAATTGCAGATGTTATTTCCGAAAATAGGAATGAAATTTTAGAAGAATATGAAGAAGAATCAGGCACTAATCAATGCGGATGTGCAGGAAATGTGGGAAATTTGAAAGGAACTGATGAAACAAATGAAACCAACGAAACTGATATAGAGACCGAAAAAAAGAAATTTTATTCGGGAAATGTTGAAATGGAGTTAAAGACAAATCTTTTTACCTTTGTTGATATAATAACGCAGTTCAAACCGGTAGTAATAGAAGCAAGTGCTCCGCACAGTTTAACGATGAGCAGGAATGAAATTTATACATTAATAGGAAAACTCTTACTAATTACTCAAAAGCATAGCGAGAGGATTATTCACATGAAAAAGGTTGCAGATGAATCATAATTTTCTTCCAGCTCAACTGAAATTTTTAAATTTTGAGATTTAAATTTTTCCTTTAATTTTTTTGCTATGTATTCCGCAACATACTCTGCTGTTGTTGCACTGATTGGGAGAAAAACAATATCTTCTTTGGCGATGTCATATATCTTTTTCTGAACTTTTATTTCACCTGCGATATTTCTACTATCAACAGATGATTCAGCTAACATAACCTTATGGTCAAATTTATTGCAGATTTCATCAAGTGTGTCTTTTGCTTTGTCAAAATCAACAACCATTCCATCATTGTCCAAATTTCCATAAAATTTTACCTTAACTTTAAAGTTATGTCCGTGTATGAATTCGCTCTCCAAAAAATGTGCGGCTGAAAAATCCGTTGAAATTTCAACATACTGCATTTTATTTTTAGAAAAATTTAAAAAAATTTAAACTGAAAAAATAAATAAACAGAAAAAACAATAAAAAACAAAGTAAATAAATAGAGCAAGTAAATAGAGTAAATAAACCGGATAATAAAGTAAATAAACGGATAATAAAGTAAATAAACGGATAATAAAGTAAATAAACCAGATAATAAAGTAAATAAACGGATAATAAAGTAAATAAACCAGATAATAAAGTAAATAAACCAGATAATAAAGTAAATAAAAAATAATAAAAATAAAAATTTCTCTGTTCAGACAATACAAATATATTCCTTATGCCTGAAGCACGCTACTCAACTTTGCAACAATGTCGTCTACAATTTTCTGGTCTGCAGGGAAACCCAAACCTTCTTTATATTTCTTGCCTCCGTCAGGTGTAAAATACCCCTTTGAGATACTTACAAATTCATTTTCGTTCTCTCCCCCTTTGACTTTCTTCCTTGCAATTTCCAAAAACTTGTTGTTTCCGTAATTCACTACATCTGTCTTAATCACTTCATACTCTACTCTTTCCCTTCGGTCGTCCCTTCTGTCATACGCCATTTTATTTTCTTTATTTTCTTATTTTGTGTTTTATTAAATTTAATTACGAATAGGTATAAATATTATAAATAAAAAGTCATAAATAAAATTTTAAAATAAAATTTACCTACTAAATACTTGCTTATTTATTATTCTTTCGGGATGTGCATAAATGTTAAATCTGCTGCCCCTCGCAAAGCCAATTAATGTTACATTCGTATTTTCTGCAACTTTAATTGCTGAGTATGTTACAGCAGTTCTTGTTACTACAATAGGAATTCCGAGTCGTGAAATTTTTGCCACGATATCAGCAGGTAATCTTCCAGATGTAAAAAGAATGGTGTTTGCAAAATTTATGTTATTGATTATTCCGTATCCGAAAATTTTATCCGCTGCAACATGCCTACTTATATCTTCAATGGCAATAAATTTGTCCAGGTCATTTCCAAACATTAGCCCCGCAATGTGCATCCCGCCGGTTTTTTTCCATATTTCTGCACTTTCCATCGTCTTATTCATTCCTGTGACAATTTTTTCCGGACTTACTGATAAATTTGACGAAACAACAATATCCTGAACAGTCACATCGTAGTCCTCCTTTCCTTTTATTATTTTTCTTGGCCTTAACTTGCTCATACAGTCAGAGGAAAGGTATAATTCAAATTTCTGGCTGAAACTATTGTCATCTGTCCAAATTCTCACGGCGTTATTTTCGGTTGAAATTTTATTTATGGCGTTGCTTTCCAAAATTCCCTCTCCCACGCACAATCCAACCGCTAATTCCTTTTCGTATCCCGGAGAACAGGATAAGTTGGCGATAAATTGAGCATTGATGTAAAATTTTAAATTTTTTTCAATTACAACCTCATCCATAATGGTTGTGAAATTTTTATTTTCAACCCTGATAATCTGGAATTTTTCATACATTTTTTCAAGCATTTTAAAATCATCAATCATTTTAAAGATTAAAAATTAAAACAATATGTCCAGTATTTGCCCAGTATTTAAAGATTAAAGACACAAGATTCAAAACATTCCTCTTTTTTTCCTTTCAATAAAATCAATTGCGTTCTTAATAGTTCTTTTGCCATATACTAAATTAAATCTCTCAAGAATTTCAAGCGCTTTCCTTAAATATTTAAGTGCATTATCCAAATCCCCTTTATCCGAATAGATAAGCCCGATATTTCCCAAATCCGCTGCTTCACCTTGTTTATATTCAATTTCCCTGTGAATTTTTAAAGCATCCTGAAGATATTTAAGTGCATTATCCAAATCCCCTT
>JAGTWP010000007.1 GCA_018260755.1 Candidatus Altarchaeum sp.
TGAGCAAATTTTTTAAATTTTTTCTAATGTTATATTAAAAGTTATATTAAAGGTTATATTAAAGGTTATATTAAAAGTTATATTAAAGGTTATATTAAAGGTTATATTAAAGGTTATATTAAAAGTTATATTAAAGGTTATATTAAAGGTTATATTAAAGGTTATATTAAAAGTTATATTAAAGGTTATCCTGTCCTGTATTCATTTACATCCTTAACACAAATTTCCTCCCCTTTTCTTAATGTTTCAATTGCATTGATGACTGCTTTTACTGCTTTTATGGTGGTTATATAAGGAATATTAAGCTCAACAGATGCCCTTCTTATCATATATCCGTCCTTTCTCGGATTTACTCCTAACTTCGGAATGTTTATTACAAGAGCAATTTCTCTGTTTCTCATTAAATTTAATATATTTGGCTCGCCTTCGCTTATCTTTAAAACCCGTGTGTTTGTAATTCCATGTTGTGATAAATATCGCGATGTCCCGGATGTTGAAATTATTTCAAAATTTAAATTGTCCAATTTTTTTGCAACCTGCAAAATTTCTTCTTTATCCTCGCTTCTTACACTTATAAAAATTTTCCCTTTTAAAGGAATTTTTGTCCCTGCAGCAAGTTCCGCTTTATAAAATGCCATTCCGAAACTATCTCCAATTCCCATAACCTCCCCTGTTGAACGCATTTCAGGACCAAGCACAGGGTCAACATTCGGAAGTTTCAGGAATGGAAAAACAACCTCTTTAACACAAACATGCTTTGTTTTTTCAAGATTTTTGTTATGTTGAAATACATCTATCAATTCATTCAGTTTCTTTCCGAGTATAACCTTTGTGGCGAGCTTTGCTAACTGAATACCAGTTGCTTTGCTTACAAAAGGAACTGTCCTGCTTGCTCTCGGATTTGCTTCAATGACATAGACCTTTTCATCCTTAATAGCATATTGAATGTTGATCATCCCGATAGTTCGTAAATTTATTGCAATTTTTTTTGTGGTCTCCTTGAGTTGCGCTATGATTTCTTTACTTATTGTTTGCGATGGAATTACAGCAGCGGAATCACCGGAATGAATACCTGCTTCTTCTATATGCTCCATTATTGCTCCGATTAAAACATCCGTTCCATCACATACAGCATCAACATCACATTCGGTTGCATCGGAAAGAAATTTATCAACCAATATCGGATGTTTGCCTAATTCATCTTCACTTACCTTTACAGCTTCTTTCATATACTCTGCAAGTTCTTCATCATTATAAACAATTTCCATCGCTCTCCCACCCAAAACATAACTCGGCCTGACTAGTACCGGATAGGTAATTTCGTATGCTATTTTTTTTACTTCTTCATAAGTATATCCTGTTCCGCCTTTTGCCTTTAATATTCCTAATTTCTCAAAAAATTTCTCTGACTTTTCTCTGTTCTCTCCAATGTCAATATCCTCTGGCTGTGTTCCTAAAACATGCACTCCTTCTTTTTTGAGTGCATTCGCTAAATTTATTGATGTCTGTCCGCCAAACTGCACAATAACCCCTAAAAAATTTTGAGCCGTAAGATCTTTACTCTCTTTTTTAATGACATTTAATACATCCTCCAACATTAGCGGTTCAAAATACAATTTGTCGGAAATATCAAAATCAGTTGAGACGGTTTCGGGATTGTTGTTTATGATAATTGCTTCTATTCCTTCCTCCCTTAATGCAGATATTGCATGAACAGTGCAGTAATCAAATTCAATTCCCTGTCCGATTCTGATCGGTCCGGCACCTAAAATTATTGCTTTTTTGTTATCTGAAACCTCAATTTCATCTTCCTCGTCGGTATAAGTGGAATAATAATAAGGTGTTTGTGCCTCAAATTCTCCCGCACATGTATCAACCATCTTATAAACAGGCATTCTCCGGATTTTTCTTATTTCTTTTTCATCTAAATTTTCATAATTTTTATTTGACTTTAAAATTTCCAAGACCTTTTTATCACTAAATCCGTAATACTTTAATTTATCAATATTATCCTTTAATTTATCAATATTATCCTTTAATTTATCAATATTGTCATTTAATTTATCAACATTATCCCCTGATTTGTTATCGGTATTATCCATTTAAATTTTTATGTCAATTTAAATTTTTATATTCTATTAAATTTTAACATAATCAATTAAATTTACTTTAAAATTTTAAAATTTCCGCTTTTCCTTTTAGCATTAGATAGACAGCAACATATTCTGGAATCTTGTTAATCCCTTTTTTTAGTTCAAAGTCATTGAGCAGCCAGAATTTTAGGTCATCATTAAGAGAAATTTCAACATCTGTTTCATTAAACGCAACAAAGTCCTTAAAATTTTCCTCAACCGTGAAATTTTCAGCATTGTCAATTTTTTTTGCTCTAAGACCAGTTCCTCCGTGCAATGTATTTTCAAGTCGTATGAGTCGCGATATATCCTGTGTTACCTGTCTGTCCGTGTCGGCGGTTAAATTTACGGCATATTTTTTAATCTTCTCTTTCATTCGTTTGTCTTTTAAATACCCTCTGAATTTATCATAATTTCCCTTTTCTATATCTTCACGGATTTCTTTTATTTTTCTTCTTCTTTCCTCTCCAAGCCGTTTGTTAGTTTCATCTTCATTTAAAATTTCAATTGCCGCCTCTGCGATTCTTTTTCCCCATCCGACATCATCTGGTTTTGGACCGATTAAAATTTCTGTTTTTGTTTCGGTTCCTTTTCTTTTTCTATCCATTATTTCCACTCCGCTTCCGATCTCTTTTACCTCAAAGAAAACACTTTTTTTAATATCACTAAGTAACTTGTTTGCAGTCACATAGTCCAAAATTTCTCTCCTCTCTTCTTTTCCTAATTTTCTTATTCTCTCGTCAAAGACCTTCACATGAAATCCCTTGCTTCCTGAAAAATTTACCTTAATATCCTTTGCTGAAAATCCGAAATCACCTTTCAAAAAGTCAAGCAATTTCAAAATTTCATCCCAAATTATTTCAATCTTTTTGGGTTCAATAAATTCCATCTCGGCATCAAAATCAAAGAGCAAGTCAGCACCGAGCCAGTTTTTGCGTGAAATTTCGTTTTCTGGAAATTCATAATATGCTGCGGAATATGAAATGTAAAACGGAGCGTCAAATTTCAGGTAGTGGTTTAAATCATTCTCCGACTTGAAACTCTTATGTCTAAATGCAATCTTTTTTTCTATATTTCCAATCCCAAATTCTCTATGATAGATTTCAGGTGGTGCGGAAATGTTGTGCTTAATATAATATTCCCGAAATTTCTTTTTAATATAAAGAGCTGTTTTTTGTTCCATCACAATAAATTTAAATTTTATAAATTTTTTGTATTTTAAATTTTAGACCTTAATTTAATATTTTATCTTTTAATAATAATTATATTGTGATTATAAATTTATTGTGATTATAAATTTTAAAATGAAACCGATATATGCTATTTTAGGAGTGATTGTTGTTGCAGGAGTGTTGTTGCTGTCCGGATGTATTGGCACAAATCAAAGCGGATTTGATGCAAATAAGGTAATTGAAGCACAGAAAAATGTAAATCAGTATGTATTTGAGGGTGAAATAACCTTGGGCAAGACGGGAATGCAGCAGTCCATTTCCATGAACGGAAAGGTAGATGCGGAAAACCTAAAAATGTATGTAAATACAAACATAATGGGACAAAATGAAGAATTATACCTAATCGGTGAAGAAACATATATAAAAAATAATAATGGTCAATGGAATAAAATGAAAAAAGATGATTTATGGAATAATTCAAACCGATATGGAAGTACTGTTGAAATTTTAAAAAGCCCAAACACAAAAATTGAGATTCTCGGAGAAGAAAATGTAGATGGAGATGTATGTTATATTGTAAACATTACGGCAGATACGGAAAAACTAAAAGAACAATTTGCAAAAAGTATGGGTGGAGGTATATCAGAAGTAGAATATAATTTGAATGTTAGTTCATATACTTTGTATGTATCCAAGGCAACAAATTTCATCAAAAAAGAATATCTGAATGCCAGCATGGTGGTGTCTGCACAAGATATGAATGTGGAAGTAGAAATTACCTTTGTGTTCAGATATAAAGACATAAATAAGCCAGTAGATATACAACTTCCAGAAGAAGCAAGGAACGCAGAAACAACAAGTCAATAAGTGAATTACCAATGAATTAATGAATGAATTTTAAATTTTTTATTTAAATTTTATTTTTTATCTATTTTAAATTTTATTTTTTACTTTTTAATAAATTTTATTTTAAATTTTTTTATTTGAGCAAATTTTTATAAATTTTATCTTTTAAGATGCAGTCATCTAAATCTAATCCTAAATCCGATGTCAAACATGAGGTATTTTCGTTCGCGCAGGATGTTATTTACGCACTTGCGGCGGTCTTAATCATATTTGGAACGATGTATTTGATTTTAGGGCCTCCGTTTCCTCCGATTGTAGTTGTTGTTTCTACAAGTATGCTGCACGAAGACGGGAATACTCAATGGAAGACATGGCTTGAAGAAAATAATTTAAATTACACAAATTTTCCACTTATTGGTGGATTTGATAAAGGAGATGTAATAATAACAAAGCGAACAACAAATGTATCTCTCGGAGATGTAATTATTTATGAAAGAGACCTTGAACATTATGGCTTAGAGTCCGCTCCGATTATTCACAGAGCCGTAGGAATCATTACCATAAGGGACTGGAAATTTGAAAATTATACGGGAACATTAGATTGTATTGATGAGGCACAAATTGAAGGAGCAATAGCTCATGTTAAAATGTGTAATGAAGAAACAACGAATTATGACCCAAACACCCCAATTATAAAAGAAACTTGTCAATACAAAAATTTCCCGAAAGAAGGAAATTTTAAATTTTACATAACCAAAGGAGATAATAATCCGGTTTCCGACCAGTGCGGCTTAATGGGAGGTGTGCATACATCAATGCGACTAATTCCCGAAACACAGGTAATAACAAATGCGTGGATTCTTATTCCTAAAGTAGGATATATAAAAATATGGATGAACGATGCAATTTCTTTTATAAGCTCACCTTTCAGAGGGCATTGAATTTAAATTTATTTTTTTAAATTTTCAATTGCAGTAAAAATAATTTTTTTCATGCCTTCAATATCCCACTTTGAGGTATTTATACATAAGTCATAATTTCTTAAATCGTTTATGTCTATGTTATAAATCTCCTTAAATCTTTTATATTCGCTTAATTCCCTGTTCTTTATGCCGCTACTCGCATTGTCATAACTGCACTTTTCTCTTTTCATAACTCTTTTTGTTCTGACATCAACTTCTGCATCCAGAAAAATTTTAATATCTGATTTCACCACAAACCAGGAAATTCTTCCCTCAACAACACAATTGTTGCCTTTTTTGATTTCTTTTTCAACTAATAACTTTTGATGCTTGTCTATTTCTTTATCAATCTCAAAATTTTTTTCTGCATACGTTGAAAGCTCCAAAAGTGATAAATTTCTTTCTTTAGCCATTCCTCGCATTATTTCGCCTGCCGATATGTGCACAAAGTTCAATTTTGAAATTTCGTTGGCAATACTTGTTTTTCCCGAGCCGATTGTTCCTGATAAGGTGATGAGCATCTTAAAATTTTAAGATAATTATTTTTCTATTTGCTTTTAATTTATTATTTTTGTTTGCATTTATATTTATGTATTTTTAATTAGATTTTTAATTACTTATTTAATTTAAAAGTACACATAACAAAATATATACACAACAAAATGGCTTTTTTATGGTTTAAAAGGTGGCTCAATAAATTGTTCGGTAAAAAGAAGTCCGTCAGATTGGGATTTTATGGACCCCCTAATGCAGGAAAGACAACGCTTGCAAATAAAATTTCAAAGGACTGGACCGGAACGGAAATCGGAAAGGTCTCTGAAGTTCCGCATGAAACAAGAGTTGTACAAAAAAAAGAAAAGGTAATAGTGAGGGTTGGAAATAAAAAGATAGAAATGGATTTGTTAGATATGCCAGGTATTGCTACAAAGGTCGATTTTGAGGAGTTTGTAGATGATTATAAAATGAGTGAGGAAGAAGCAAAACAACGCGCAAAAGAGGCAACAGGTGGAATTATTGAGGCAATAAAATGGCTTGAAAATGTAGATATTGCAATTGTTGTTTTTGATGCATCCCTTGATCCGTATACGCAGACAAATATTACTATTATCGGAAATTTTGAAGCGAGAAAGATTCCGATAATACTTGTGGCAAACAAGATGGACCTAAAGAACGCAAATGTTGAGAGAATTAAAAA
Source organism: Candidatus Altarchaeum sp. (assembly GCA_018260755.1). GTDB lineage: Archaea > Altiarchaeota > Altiarchaeia > Altiarchaeales > Altiarchaeaceae > Altiarchaeum. The sequence continues at coordinate 6,308 of JAGTWP010000007.1, forward strand.
TGCTTTTCCACAGCATGATGTTCTTGCAATATCTGCAAAAGACGGAACAAATATAGATAAACTTTACAAAATAATAGCAAAATATGCATAATAAAAATTTAAAAATAATTTATAAATTTTACCCATATTTTAAATAATAAATTTATTCAAATAAACATTATTCAAATAACAATGACACTAGAAATAGAGTTTTTATCTTCAAATATGCTTAAAGAAAAGAAGGGCTATGAGAAAATAAGTTTTATTTTATACAAGATAAAAAATGGTAAAATTTTAATACTGGAAGAGCCATTGACAATGATTGAACAATCAAAATTAATAGAAGAAACAATGATTGGCGTTGACAACAAATTTAAAGGCATAGAAGTGGCCTCATTGGGTGAGGAAAATAAGTCATTTGCTTCAAAAATTGCCGCTCTGCTCGGTATCAGAAAAGGAATTACTGTTATAGGTCCTGCAACAGTTATTAAAAGGTTAAGGCAGGAAAAAGAACCGCAAAAAATTTTAATGAGTGCGGCAGAAGGTATTGACAATAAAAAAGCCGAATAGGTAAAGAAGGAGTAATAAAAATGCAAATGCAAAAATGCAGGAAACGAAAATAAAAAGAATTTATCGCTCAAAAAAGGACAAAGCAATAGCAGGGGTCTGTGGAGGAATGGCAGAATATTTAAATGTAGATACGACTATAATCAGGATATTTTGGGCAGCATCTATATTTGTAGGCGCCTTCGGGATATTTGCATATATTTTTTGTTGGATAATTATTCCCAAGAATCCAAATCAGTAAAATAAAAAATAATGACCTAAAATTATGCAATGCAAAACTTCGGAATTTAAAATAAAACAATGAACAATGACAGTAAAGAAAGAGTTTTAATAATTGTTGACGGTAGTAATTTTTATCACGGCTTAAAAGGATTTAAAAAAGATTTAAAGAAATAAATTTAATAAAATGACATTTGCAATATCATTAGTAGATCTTGTACTAATTATAATAATTATAGGTTATATAGGATTGAGTATAATAGATTGTGCGAATAGGAAGGATATTGACCAGCGTAAAAAGATTCTTTGGATACTTGTTCAGATATTTATTCCTATAATAGGAGTATTATTGTATCTCCTATTATCTTGTAGTATAAGAAATACCTCAAAGAATATTGCCATATATTTTGGGGTTGGTTTGCTATTGCTTAGTATTGTTTTATTTTACACATTCCTTATAGGATTATATAACTTTTAGGACTTACGCAAGACAGACACGAACCCTTAGATTTTTAAGTTCGTTGAACAGATAATTGTGTAAAAGCCCCTTTTTGAGTTGGTAAATTGTCTTTTTAACTTTATATGCATAATCTTTCAAAGTAACCCAAACCAGCATACAACAGGCAATATGATTCCGTTGTATTCTTTGTTTTCGGCATTCGCATTCTTCAACACCTGTGGTTTGTTTTAGTTCTCTGTGAAAGGATATTTTTTGATTTTTAATATATTCATATCTAATCCTAATAGTTTATATTAAAACTGCGTAAGTCCTAATATTTATATATAATCCTAATAATTTATATTAAAACTGCGTAAGTCCTATAAATTTAATATTTAATTTTAATTAACAATAAACAAAATAAAAATTTAAAAATAACAAAATGGCAGATAAACCGACGGGAATATGGGTGTGTGCGATATTGTTTGCAGTTGGAGGGGTGCTTGGTATTTTGGGAGGGATTGCAATACTTTTGATGGGAGGTGCAATGTTTGGCATGGGAGGTGCAGACACAGAGGTGGCAGGGATGTTTGCAGGAATGATGGGCATTTTTGCAGTTATTTCTTTAATAATTGGAGTTGCCGAACTTGCTGTTGCGTACGGAATATGGAAAATGAAGAAATGGGCGAGAATTGCAGGAATAATTTTGGCTGTTATCGCACTGATAGGCATTCCAATTGGAACAATTATAGGTATAGTTATTCTGTATTTCCTGTTAATAGACAAGAACACAAAGGATTTATTCACAGAATAGAAAAACCAAAGACACTTTATTATAAATAAAAATATTCAAAATAACAAAATGGTAGATAAACCGATAGGAATACAGGTGTGTGCAGCATTGTTTGCAATAGAAGGAATGTTTTGTATTTTGGTAGGAACTGGAGTATTTTTGACGGATATAAAGTTATTTGGTCTATTTTTTTTAATGCTTGGAGTTGCCTTACTTGCTGTTGCGTATGGAATATGGAAAATGAAGAAATGGGGGAAAGATTTTGGATCAGCTTTAGCTGTTATGACACTGATAAACATTCCAGTTGGAACAATTATAGGTATAGTTATTCTGTATTTCCTGTTAATAGACAAGAACACAAAGGATTTATTCACAGAATAGAAAAACCAAAGGCACCTTATGAGAAATTTTATAAAATTTTCTATTTTATTTTTATTTTTTTAGCTCATATTTTTGATATCATAAACTAATGTAAAAATTCAAAAATTTTCGCGATCATATATAGTCAATCTACTGACTTTTTACACTCTTGAAGCAGATTGATGAATAGTATATTGTGTGTAAAATGTTGATAGATTCACTATGTACTTATATAACTCAAAAATTTTTTAAAAATGCGATTTTCAAAAAAAAAGGGTTTTTCAACACTCTTAACAAATCAGAAAATTAAATGATTTTTTAAAATAATTAAACAAAATATACAAAAAATGGATGTTGATGGTAACGCAGTAGGGTCTGTAATATTAGGTGTTATTATTCTCGGAACAACTATAATAGGGAATGAAACAGGAAATTTAGGTGCATTAACGGCAGGTCTTATAGGATATTCCTCTGCGATGGTACTTCTTTTAAGAAATGATATGTACAAAAAAATTGATGAAATAAATAAAAAAATTGATGAACTATCTAAAAGAAATGACAAAACCAAATAATTTACGCTCTTATTCTTATTTTTATTGATTAAGATAATTTATAAAATTTTTAATTGGTAGTACTAAAACAGTAAATGATAAAATTTAATATTTAAACCAAAATTCAATAATGGGAAAGGTTAAAATACATAAAATTGTTACAAAATATCATTACATCTTTATCACTACCAAAGATTTTTACTAAAATTTAAGAATGTAATATAAATTAACATAAGTTTTTAATTTAAATTTAATACACTTATATTAAAATGATAGGCAGGATTGTAAATTTTAGGGGAGGGAGGAGAACACATCACACAAATCAGATGGTGTTGGAATTAAACGATGAAATTTCATCAAAGAAGGAAAATTTAGTACGGTTGATGGGCAAAAAAGTAACATACAAAGCAAAGACCCACGATATTATCGGAACAATTACAAGAATACACGGAAAAAGAGGCGTTGTGGCGAGATTTAATAGAGGTATGCCCGGACAGGCAATAGGAAGTGCGGTTGAGATTGCTACGGATGTATCTCTAAATCCACAGCCGGAACCCTCGATGCTGAATAAGAAATGAACGGAGTTGAAATTGCAGAACAATGAATTCAAAAAACTATTTATACTTTTTTCTTATTGCTTTATTTTTTCTAATTATTAAACAATTAATTAAAAATGACAAAATATGATTTAGGGGCAAATCCTCCAAAATTGTTTGGTGATTTGATTAATGCCAAAGCGCAAGTAATTAATAAGCGCGGAACCATAACAAGAACACAACAATATTAAATGAAAATGACCTCACTTCGTTCGGACGCTTCAAATAAATTTAAAATCGCCTTAATTCAGGGAGATGGAATCGGAAAAGAAGTAATGGCAGAAGGAAAGAAGGTTGTTGATGCAGTAAGCGAGAAATTAAATTTTGAAATTTCCTGGAATGAATATGATTTCGGAGCGGAACGATATTTGAAAGAAGGAAAAACATTGACAGAGGATGACTTAAAGGAATTAAGCAAAAACAAAGGTATTTATTTCAGTGCCATCGGAGATCCCCGTGTAAAGCCGGGAATTCTTGAAAAAGGTATTTTGCTCGCAATGAGATTTTACTTTGACGAGTATATAAATTTAAGGCCGATAAAATTTTTTGAAGGCGTGCAGGAAATTTTAAAGAATAAAACCGCAAAGGATATAAATTTTTATGCCGTCAGGGAAAATACAGAGGATTTTTATGTCGGAATCGGAAGCAATGAGGCAAAGAAAAAGCATAAAGATGAATTTGAAATTTTGAGAAATCTATACAATGTCAAATTTAATCTGGATATTGAAAGCGACAAAGATGAGGTTGCTTATCAGCTCGGAATTTTAAGCAAAAAGGGCTGCGAAAGAATCATAAGGTATGCGTTTGAACTCGCAAAAAGAAAAAATTTTGATTTGGTAACATCTGTTGATAAGGCAAATGTGTTAAATTTTTATGCGGTCTGGAGAAAGGCATTTGATGAAATTTCAAAGGAATATACAAATGATGGAATTAAGAGCGAATATCTTTATGTTGATGCTGCGGCGATGTTTTTTGTTTTAAAACCGGAAAGGTTTAAAGTTCTTGCCATTCCGAATATGTTCGGCGACATTCTTACGGATTTGGGTGCCGGAATTTGCGGCGGGCTGGGAACTGCTGCGAGCGGAAATATTAATCCAAATGGCATATCCATGTTTGAACCAATTCACGGGAGTGCTCCTGATATTGCAGGAAAAGGTATTGCAAATCCGACCGGTCAGATTTTGGCAGGTGCAATGATGCTTGATGAATTAAAGAAAAGCGATGCTGCATACATGATAATAAAAGCAGTTGAAGATGTATTAAGGGAAGGCAAAGTAAGAACACCTGATTTAGGAGGGAGTGCAAAAACCGCTGACGTGGGAAATGAGGTTGTCAGGAAAATAAAGGAAATGTGATTAAAATAAATGTAACTGTTCAGAGGTATTAAATTTATATCGCTCTTATATTGATTTTTACTGATGGATATAAATATATTGTTGAAGTTTTGCAAATTTTTCAATGATAATAGATATATGAGCGAAGCGAAAATATTTTACTTATTGAAGGGGGGCTGAATAGTTACGAAAAAATTAAAATGAAAAAAATTATTGGGTTAATTTTCCTTTTGGCTTTAATATTTGGAAATGTGAATGCCTGCGATGTGTATTGTTTAACATGTGAAGATTGCAATTCAAAAATAAATTCGGCAAGTTCTTGGCAAACTATATGCCTCAATGCGAACATTACAAATTACACAGGAACGTGTATAAATCCTTCAAGTTTCAACAATAAAATTTTTGATTGTCGAGAAAATATAATTGCTGGAAATGCCTTTTATGTTTCTGAAGGGGCTTTAATGCCTGCTCCAACTTATGGAATTTTTTTAAATAACAATCAAAATACTACAATCAAGAATTGTATAATATCTGGATTTGGCAATGGAATTGCTTTATATTATTCTTTAAACAGCACATTAATAAACAGCACAACCTACTCAAATGATAAAGGAATTGTTTTAAAAAATTCTCCAAACAATTTTTTAAGAAACAATACTATGTTCAATAATAATTACAATTTTAACATTTTTTGTTCCATTATTAACAATTTTTATCAGGACATAGATATATCAAATTTAGTTGACGGAAAGGCAATGTATTATTGGACAAATCAAAAGAACGCCCTCACTAATTGTAAAAATGCAGAAATTAATGAAACAAGCGATGTGGGTTTTGTTGCTTTAATTTCTTGTGACAATATCACTGTTAAAAATTTAAATCTACACAACAATTCTCATGGGGTTTTACTCGTAAATACGACAAACAGCAAAATTTTAAACAACACAATAAATGCCACTCTTGGAGAAATGTTTATAAAAGGTGCGGGGATTTATCTTTTAAGTTCACAAAATAATTTTGTAATGAATAACATTTTAAGATTAAATGAAGATGGTGTTTCTTTAGTTTCCTCTTTTGGCAACCGTATAAATAGCAATACAATAAACTTAAGTGGGAATGGAATCTATTTATCCTCTTCAAATGATAATAATATAACTAACAACACAGTGAATAATAATAATGAAGGAATCTCTTTATTTTCTTCCTCAAATAATAACATCACTAACAACACAATAACTTCTTCGACAAGTGTGGGAATCAACATTCTAAATTCACATTTCAATAGAATTTTGGAAAACAAAATTTTGGAAAACTCAAAAGGCATTATTCTTTCTACATTTTTTTTTGCAGGAACTTTTAAAAATAAAAATAACACAATAGAAAGAAATGAAATTTTGTACAACAACATTGGAATCTCTTCGCAAGATTCTTATTCAATTATAAATTCAAACGTCGTTTGTGAGAATGATTTTGACTTTAATTCATCCGATTGGGAATCAAGTTTAGGATATAATAATACCTGTAACAATCCTGATGGATGGCATGATACAAACAAGGCAGAAGGATGTACAAATACCTGTAAAATTGATTGTAATTGTTCAAGTTATAATCAATGTATAAGAAAATTGAATAATTCTAATTGTCCAATTGTTACTTTACTCAAGGACATAACATTAAAATTTTCACCTATTAGTTTTAACAATAAGACATTTGATTGTCAGGGGCATAAGATTATTGGTAAAAGTGGCAATAATATAAGGGATATTGGAATAAAAGACATAAGTGAAAGTGTAATCAAAAATTGCATAATCAATAACTTTACTTATGGAATTTATTTGAAAAACAACTCCAATACAATAGTAAATAATACATTAAGTTCAAATAATTATGGGGTTTACTTATCCCGTTCTTCAAGCAATATTATAATAAATAACACAATAAAAGAAAATAGTGAATTTGATTTTTATATATCCTTCTATTGGGAGCCATTAGTTGGACTCCTTAAACCTGACTATTCAAGTGAATATTGTAATAATGTTTTAGAGAATAATGTTGGTTCGGGAAATACGCCTATCAAATTTTTTAATCATTCAATAAATTTATCAAACGAAATAGTTTCAGAATTAATTTTATGCAATGCTGACAATTCAAATATAAACAATGTTACAATTAATGGCAATGCGAATTTAAAAAATAATGGATTATTTGTTTTTTTAACAGAAAATTCAAATTTTACAAATATAAATTCTTCAAATAACAAACACGGATTTTATATAGAGAAATCTTCAAATAATGTCCTAACTAATATTACGGCGAATTTAAATAATGATTATGGAATTTACCTGAAAAATTCGTTAAACAACAGTATTAGTAATAGCAAGACAAACTTAAACAATAATGGAATTTTTTTACAAACATCAGCAAATAATACAATCATTAACAGTACTGCAAATTCAAATAAAGAATATGGAATTTCCACATATGATTCTTCAAATAGTATTTTGACCAATAATACTGCAAATTCAAATATTTATGGAATTTATTTATCTTCTTCCTCAAATAACACTATGAAAAACAATACTATGAAAAACAACACATATAATTTTAATATTGACGGATTTGAGATGTTTATTTCTAATTTTTATCAGGATATTGATAAATCAAATTTAGTTGATAATAAACCCATTTATTACTGGACAAATGAAAAGAATGCTCCGAATAGTTGTAAGAATACAGAAATTTCCGATTTGGACGATCCTGGTTTTCTTGCTTTGATTTCTTGCGACAATATTACTGTTAAAAATTTAAACCTACATGCCAATTCTCATGGAATATTGCTTGTGAATACAACAAACAGCAAAATTTTAAACAGTGTAATAAATTCAAATTATTACGGCATTCATTTATTTTTATCACCAAACAACACATTAAATTCAAATATTGCCTGTGAAAATACTTTCTTGGATTTTTATATGTCTTATCCTTATAATGCTTTATACTCAAATACCGGAGAAAATAATACATGTAAATTGGCGGCTTACTGGAATGATAGTGGAACACATGGATGTATCCATAGTTGTTCTGGGGCATCATGTAGTTGTAAAATAAAATTTGGTTTCAGAGGAACAATTTCTCGTTCTTGTAATTGCTGCACACAATTTGATTTTGATAGCAATAGTATAACGAATATTTTTGATGCTGTTGCAGCATTAGAGTATTTAAGCGGGGAAAGAAATGAAATTTTTAATATAAATTGCTCTGATGTAAACAACAACGGAATTGACTTAATAGATATTTTCTATTTAATAGAAAAACTTCAGGGCTTGCATTAAAAATGAGCAAAGCAAATAATATAAGTTTTGGAATAATTTTATTTTTAGCTATAATTTTTTTGGAAAATGTGACAGCATGTGATTTTTATTGTTCAACCTGCGAAGATTGCAATTCAAAAATAAATTTGGCAGGTTCCGGGCAAACTATATGCCTTAATGCAAGTATTTTAGTAGATCAACAAATTTGTATTTATAACCCTGAAAATTTTAGCAATAAAACTTTTGACTGCCGCGGATATGAAATTCGGTCATCATCCCTTGCAATAGCACCAGGATCTTATCCCAGTGGAATCTATTTGTATAACAAATTAAATAACACTATTAAGAATTGCATACTAACCAGCTTTATAAATGGAATTTATTTAAGGTCATCGTCAAATAATACAATAATAAACAATACGATAACAAAGAATACTTCACTTTCATTTGGGAGTTTCAACGGAATTTACTTGACATCGTCGTCAAATAATACAATAATGAATAATCACATAATATCAATAAAATATGGAATTTATACCTATGATAATTCAAATTTTAATATGATAAAAAATAACATTTTAAATAATAACAAAGTAGGAATAACCTCCTCTAATTGCTTTCCTGACGGCGATGATATTTATTCGTGTCTTTCCAGTGGAAATTTAAACAATACAATTAAAAATAATGAAATTTTAAATAATGCTGTTGGAATTTACTCTCAAAATTCAACATCAATAATAAATGGAAATATTGTTTGCGGAAATACAAATTTGGATTTCAATTCTTCTGATTGGCTTTCAAGTTATGGAGATAATAATAATTGTAGCAATCCTGGTAAATGGAATGATGATAATAAACAAGGATGCACTTACACTTGCAGTACAACCGCTATAAATTGTGCATGCGTATCTTGTGATGAATGCGAGGCAAAGATGAACGACCTGAATTGTCCGATTGTCACTCTAACAACAAACATAACAAATCAAACAGAAACTTGCATCAATAATCCATCGAATTTCACAAATAAAATCTTTGATTGCAACGGAAATACAATAAAAGGAAACAAAACAAAGGACAGTTACGGAATCCTGTTAAGCAAAAAGTCAAACGATACAATCAGAAATTGCATAATTAATGGCTTTGACTACGGAATCTACATTTATGCTTCATCAGAAAACAAAATACTTAACAATACCTTAAATTCAAACAATCACGGAATTTATGTTTCGTCACCTAATTCTCTTTCATGTTCAGGTTACGGATATGTTTGTATTCATTCCTCTTATGGAGATTATGTTTATTCAGAAGTAGAAAAAAGATTTGTTCTTATTTCAGGTGATGAACAGTCATTAAATAATGAAATCAGTAATAATTCTGCCTGTGAAAATGAAATTTCAGATATCTCTTTAAATAACGAAGGTGAAAATTTTGGGGACAATATATGTGATAAGATTTCAAATAATACAAATACAATGGTATTTTGCAGCAAAAATTGCAGTAGTTCTGAATTACAAAAAACAATGTTCTTATATTATTGTGATTATGATGCGGATTCCTATTTCTCAAAGTCTATTTCAGGATATTGTTTTGGAAATGAGAGCTGCATTCCTGCAAATTGTTCATTAAACAACGGAAATGACTGCAATGACGATAATGTAAGTATAAATCCAAATACTCAAGAAATAGAATGTAATGGAATAGATGAAAATTGTGACGGATTTGACAAATGCGGCAAGCGAATTTGGAGTTCAGATAAACACAACAAGGAGAAAAACACATTTTATTCTTATCAAGGGGTTTATGTTGCAGGAACGGGATTTAATGCAAGCAGTAAAATTGAAATTTATATAATTCCTCATGGAATTTCAATAAATTTAAGCGATTTCAAAATAAAAAAGAACATAACAACAGACGAAAACGGAAATTTTGGAACTTTATTATGGAATTTGCCCGCATGGAATGAACTTTCAATATTGCATTATGATATTATTGTTGATGAAAACTTAGACGGAATTTATGAAAATAATGAAGCAATTGACGCTTCGCCGTTTGGATTTTCCGTTGATCCTATTTGGGCATCTGATGAAAATGGAAATCCAAAAGAAACTTTTTGTGATAATGAAAAAATTTATGTTAATGGAAGCGGTTTATCTGTTTCTAATACAAACATATCGTTAATTGTTGTTCCGGATATGAATTTACTCATAGGCACTAATTTAAGTAATATGAATATTACATCAATAAAAACAATAGATCTTGATGATAAAGGAAATTTTGAATCAATTGTTGATTTGGGATATTTACCAGTCGGAGATTATGATATTATTCCAGATATAGACAATGACTGTATTCTGGATGAGGATGAGAAAAAAGCGATGGATGACAATTCATCTATTGGATTTTCAGTTATAAGATCTTATGATTTTAACAACGATAATTTAATTGATATTTTTGATGCCGTTTATGCATTAGAATATTTAAGCGGGGAAAGAAATGAAGGTGAGATTTTTAATAAAGAGTGCTCTTGTGATGGAAATTTAGCATTTCGAGATGTTTTAAATTTGATGGGAAGAATTTAAAATTTCCTTAACAGAGTGTAATGGAACAAAAATAAGCCCCGCTATTGTGATAATACAAAAAATTGTTAAAATAAATTAAAAAATTTTGCAAAGAAAATTAAAGCAATAATCACCACAATTACCATTAATGAAAATTTGAACAATGGTTTAATGACAAGTTTCCACAATACCAACAATATCAACAATACCAACAACACAGCAATTCCGATAATAAGTTCTATCATTTTGAAATTTTTTATTAAAATTTTGAAATTTTATATTTCTTTACTCTCTACTTCGTTATTTATTTTTTCACTTCCTCTTAGTTATTTATTTTTTCACTCTCTACTTCGTTATTTATTTCTTCACTCTCTACTTCGTTATTTACTTCATCACTCTTTATTTCTTCACTCTTCTTCATATCTTTTATTTCTTCACTCTTCTTCATATCTTTTATTTCTTCACTCTTCTTCATATCTTTTATTTCTTCACTCTTTGCTTTATTTCTTGATATCAATCTCGCCACAGTTATAAATCCCGTATGTGCGATCATCCTTGAACACGGTCTTACTACCTTCATATCCCAGTTCCTTAATACGCATTCAAATGTCTCCTGGAGGAAATTTATATCCAATGCATCATGAAATTTTTTTGACTGCTCAATGCTCGGACTGAATGAAATCAAAATTCCCCCCATTTTTAACTTTTCTACTGCAAAACGGACAACTAACCATGGCTCAGGCAGGTCCAGAATGATCGCATCCAAATTTTCCTCGTCAATACCTTCATAAATATTTTTCATCTTTATTTCAACATTATCAATTCCGAATTTCTCAAAATTTTTTCTCGCAATTTTTGCAAAGTCTTCCCTGATTTCATAACTTATTACTTTTTCTGGCTCAACAGCATAAGCGAGAAAAATATCTATAATTCCCGAGCCGGTTCCTGAATTTAAGACCTTGCTTCCGGAATGTAAATTTGCATATCCTACAATTAAAGATGCGTCCTTTAATGTGATTGCCTGCGGACCTCTCCTTGCCTTTTGTAGTATGTCTGTAATATTCGGATGAATAACCGCATATTCTGTTCCTAAATGTGTTTTTACAGTTCCTCCAACCTCACATTTATTAATTTCATCTGCTTTAATCATTCCGTCTTTCGTATGCATGTCCTCTCCCTTAAATATATACTTCCTTCCTTTCGGGTCTATTAAAATTTTCATATCCCTAATCATTTTCCTATCAGTGAGCCTTTTTTAAATTAGATATATGCGACATTATTTTCTGCGTTTTTCTTTAAATTTTTTAAATTTTCCTGTTCAACAATTATATTCCTGTCAATTTTCTTTTCGTTAAAAAACATAAAATCCCTTCTTAACAATCTGACAAAAATTTTATCAGGAAGAACATCTAATGCAATTATTCCTTCTTTTTCCAACCTTTTTATTTCTGTTTGAACTACATATTTTCTCGTTCCGAGTTCTTTGACAAGTTCGTCTGTTGTTATTGGATATTTCTTCATTAAAATTTTAATTATTTGTTCCTGTAATTTGTTAGTCACCTCTTTCATTTTACCATTTTCATTTCAACATTTATTTCACCACCTTTTCCAGTTCATCAATCTTAACCCTTCTCTGCTCTTTTGTATCTCTGAACCTTACGGTAACCGTATTATCCTTTAATGTGTCATAATCAATTGTGAGCGCATAACTTACTCCAATCTCATCTGCCCGTGCATATCTTCTTCCGATACTTCCGGATTTGTCATAAAATACATATAAATTTGCCCTCTTTAAAACATCAACAACCTCTCCTGCTTTTTCGGGAAGCCCGTCCTTTGCCATCAACGGAAATACACAAACATAAGGTGAAATTTCAGGAGGAAATTTAAAATACACTCTTTCATCGCCTTTCTTAGACATTTCTTCAACATAGCATGATTCAACAATGCAATACACTGGCCTGTCAATCCCGTAAGCAACCTCAATAACATTCGGAACAAATCGCTTGTTATTCCAGAAAATTTCCATTGATTCCCCACTGCAATTTTGATGCTGCGTCAAATCATAATTTCCTCTGTCCGCAACCCCTACAATTTCAATCCTTCCCAACTCGCTCATAAATTCAACATCCCATGTATCCTTGCTGTAAAACGCCCTTTCAGAGTCCTTATGCTGTCTTAACTGCAGTTTTTGATAATTAATGCCCATCCTTACAAATAAATTTACTGACTTTTGCAAAAAGTATGCGATTGCCTTGTTTTTTATTATTCCCTGCTCATGTGATTCTTTGATTGAAATTTCAGAAATTTTGTCATCCTTGTCCATAATCTTTATTGCCGCATCATCCTTTAAATTTAAATATTCGTATTTATCATCAGGATCTATAAAAAATTCCATTTCCGCCTGCGTGAATTCTCGCAATCGTATTATATATTGTCTCGGAGAAATTTCATTACGGTAGGAATGTCCTATCTGCAATATTCCGAAAGGTAATTTCTTTCTTGAAATTTCCCACAACCGCTTGAATGCAATATAAGTTGATTGTGCGGTTTCGGGACGCATATAACCAGTTCGTTTGTTCTTTCCGGGTGCGATTTCTGTCCTGAACATCAGATTATAATTATAGACATCGTTAAGTTCGCCTCCGCACTTTTTACATTTTAAATTGTTGTTCTTTATTAATTCGGTTAATTGCTCTGCACTCATTCCGTCACAGGAAATTTTTAAATTTTCTTCAACCAGATGATCCGCTCTGAACGGCTCTTTACAAGCCATGCATTCAACTGTAAAATCACTGAAACTTTTGACATGTCCACTTGCATTCCAGACGCTGTCAATACTCAAAGTCGGGCACTCAATTTCAGAACAGGTAAAATTTCCGTATTCTTCTACCAGATATGCTTTTCTTATGAGGTCTTCAACATTTTTCTTTATTCGCGTTCCTATTGCCCCATAGTCGTAAAATCCGCTTATTCCTCCATAAATTTCGCAGCTCGGATAAAATATTCCCCGCCTCTTTGCAATGTCTAAAATTTTTTCGTAAATTTTCATTTTAACTTTACATATAAAACCAATATTTAGAATTAGAAATTTAACAAATTGAAATTATTTTATTGTTTTTACGACTTATCTGTGCTTTCATTTATTTCGCCAATTTTCAGAATGTGCAGATAAAAAAATTGCTTCATACGATATTTCCATCTGAAGAATAGAATAGAGTTGTTACAAATTAGTTGTTACAAATTAAAAATTTTAAAGGTGAAAAGTAATAAAATTTAAAGGAATTCAAAGGTGGAAAAGTTATTTTGCAACATGTCTAATAATTACCTTTTATTTTAAATTTTCTATTTTGGAAATTTATCCCTGAAATGTTTGAACGATTTTTAAATCACCTCGCTTACGCTCGGAGATTTTAAAAACTTCGTTTATAAAATTCCGTAAATTTTAAAATTAAGTGGGTGTAAATAAGTGTAAAAGAGAGACAAAATAATACGGAAAAAGGCAGAAATCTTATCAATAATAATTTAATAAAATTTAAATGTATAATTAATAAAATAATTAAAAGTAATTAATAAAATCAAAAATTTAATAGATAAATTAGTAATAAATTAAAATCGGTAAAATGGAAGGTAAAATAAATAATCCTAGAAGGCACATTGTATCTGTATTTTTTGTGGCTTTATTTTTGAGCATGCTGTTGGTGCTTAATACGTATGCAAGCTATTGTACGGAACAAGAGGCCTTGGGCAAATCATGTATTCTTATGCCCCCGGCAAAATATCCTTTAAATATAACATTTTCGGACTGTGCTGTTGATGATGACTGCGCAGTTTATGTCCTCGGAGACAACAGAAATATAAAAAATGCAAGTGTTGTTGTTAGCGGAGCAATAAATATTCAGGGACATACAGGTGATGATGGAAAATTTAAATTTTCTCCGGACAAAGCGGGAAATATAAAAATAATAGCGGAAAAGGATGGGTATTATAAAGCAGAAGGTGGTTTTTCCATAAAAAAATCAACAAATATAAATATAGAGATTCCCGATAATATAGAAGCAAACAAGGAGATTAACATAGCAGTAAAAAATTCAAAAGGCAAAGGCATAAAGACAAATATTGCAATAGTTACACCTGACGGAAAAATGAGCAATGTAAAAACAGATAAAAACGGAAATGCAAAATTTACTCCTGCAACTCCGGGAAAATATAAAATTACTCTTGACGATGGAAATTATAAAGGTGAAAAGGAATTTATCGCATTGGGAAAATTAAATATTATCTGTCCTGATACCGTGAAGTTTATGAATAAATTTACAGTCAATGTTGTTGATGAAAATAACAATACGATTGATGTCCTGATTAAAATTTCGGAGTTAAATAAAGAAATAAATAACGGAGAGGAAGTTGTGGCAGAAAAGTGTGGGAATTTAAATTTGGTCGCGGAAAAAGAATATTATGAAAATGCGGCAAAGACAATATCCGTGGAAAATAAAAAATTAAATTTAACAGGAAAAGATAAATTAAATGCAAAGAAAGCATACTTATATAATGTGAAAGACGAAGATGGAAATGCTGTTGTGGATGTCCGAATTTTGATTAATGGCAGTTTTGTCGGAACAACAGATAGCGGTGGAAATATCACAATAAAAATTGAAAATGCCGGAAATTATATAATCTCTGCAAAAAAAGAATGTTATGATGATTCGGCATTATCGGTTGAAGTAACCGAATTTTCACTAATGTCATTATGGTGGCTGTGGTTGCTGCTTTTATTACTTCTCCTGCTTTTACTGCTCTTCCTATGGAGAAAGTATAAAAGCAAAGAGAGTGAAGGTACCCCCGCAGGAGTGATGACACCTTTTGGAATGATAACAAAATCCGTAAAAATAGTAAAAAAAGAAGGATTAGAAATTCCGGGAGCATCGCACGAACAAAGAATATACGTTTATCTTATTGCAGAAAAAGATATGAAAAACTGCAAACTTGCCGATAACATTCCGGCAAGATTTGATGTAAATGTAATGACATTAGGGGTTGAAAGGAGTGAAAACAAACTCACACTGAATCTCGGCGATGTAAATAAAGGCGATGTACGGGTATTAAATTACCTTGTAAACGGAATTTGTGAAATAGAAAACGCAAAAATTGTTTATGACGGCGGAGAGTTCAATGTTCCAATAAGGTATGTGTAAATAAAATTTAAAAATAAAATTTAAAAATTTAAGATAAATTTAAAAATAAAAGTGTTTCAAATTCAGACAAATCTGTTAGGGTGCTTTGCAATCAGAGACGGAAAAATAATATCATCTCATTCATTTATTTCGGAACAAAAGACAGCTGCCGAAATTGCAAAAGACCTCATTTATGCGAGAAAAAATTTACTTCCCGAAGAGCGTGAAATAATAAAGGACTTAAGTAAATCCGGACAGAGCTTTGAAGTTGCTATAAACAACCATCAACGACTAAATGAAGAAAAAGAAAAATTTAATGTCCGTTTTACTGAAATTTCCCCTTCAAAAGTTATCCCGCTTGAAGAAATATCCGGACAGATTATGTTAAGTAAGGAAGAACTAAAAGGACATATGTGGGCTGTAAATTTGGAAATAACAAAGGAGGAGATGAGGGTTCAGGAGACAGATAAAGTAGCAATTCAGTTAGTCGGTGCGATAGATGAATTAAATACCATGTTAAATTTAATGGATGAACGATTACACGAATATTATGGAACATATTTTCCGGAAATTGATGCTATCACCGACCACGAAATTTATGCGTCAATTGCTGCCTTGGGAAACAGAGAAAATTTAGATTTGAAAAATATAAATTTAAGCGAAAAAGTAAAGGAAAAAACAAAAGAAGAAGGTCTTACATCATTCGGAATGAAATTAGAAGATAAATATATAAGCGGTGCCTCTCTGATGGCATCTCAGATTTTAAATTTATATGGTTTAAAGACACAGCTTGAAGAAAATTTAAAAAAAGTAATGACTGAAATATGCCCGAATATTACTTATCTTGCAGGACATCTGCTTGGGGCAAGATTACTGCTGCATACCGGCTCTCTTGAAAGAATGGCTTTTATGCCTGCAAGTACAATTCAGATGTTGGGAGCGGAAAAAGCACTCTTTAAATTTTTAAGAACAAAAAAACTACCGCCTAAACACGGAATAATATTTACCCTGCCGGAAATAAACAGCGCACAAAAGAAAGACAGAGGAAAAATTTCAAGAAATTTCGCAGCAAAGGTGGCGATTGCCGCAAAGGTTGATTATTTTAAAGGTGAATTTGTCGGAGTTGAACTTAAAGATAAATTTAATAAGTGTGTTGAAAATTTAAAAAAGAATACTAAAAATTTTAAACATAACGAGGTTAAAAATTTCAGACATGAATATGAAGGTGGTGAAAATTTCAGACATGATAATGAAAACAGACATAATAATGAAAATTTCAGACATGATGAAGTTAAAAATTTCGACCATGACCCTGCGGGACATGGAAGTGCCGGAAATTTTAGACCTAAAGGAGATGGTGTTGAAAATTTTAAACATAAAAAACACAGGTATTAGTGGATTTTATCCGTAACTCAATCATTGGCACTCAACAGGATGTAAGGGGAATACCTCTAATTTATTATAAATCGGTTATAAATCAGATCCAATCCAGTTAACTTCATCTAATTTTCCATTTTTCAACCGCTCTATTATATTTTCAATATATTCTTTTTTTGTATCTCTCCCTCCAAGTCCTACAATACATGAATAAACATTATTTGGATTATTAACAATCCCTCTTACTTCACTCCATAAAGCCCCGCCAATTCCAATAGAAACATCTTTTTCTATAACTGCTATACCTTTGGCATCCTTTATGGTCCTTTTTAATTCCTCTGATGGAAATGGTCTGAATGAAATTACTCTTATTAATCCAACATCTTTGTGTTTGTCAATGACATCTTTTATAGTTCCACAAACAGAACCAATACTAACAATAACATAATCAGCATTTTTTGTATTGTATTCTTCAATTAATCCGTTTCCGTAATTTCTCCCGAAAAATTTGTAAAATTGGCTATTTACTTCCTTTATCTTCTCCTTTGCTTTTTCCATTGCATCCCACTGCATCTTTCTAAACTCTGTATAAGAATTTGGAAATGATATCGACCCAAAGGTCATAGGATTCTTCAGATCTAATTTGTATAACGGATTAAATTTAGGCAAAAATTTATCAACTTCTTCCTGTTCGGGAATATCTGCAGGCTCAACACAATGTGTAAGTGTAAAACCATCCATATTTACCATTACTGGAAGCAAAATTTCCCTGTCTTCCGCAATTTTGTATGCCTGAATGGTTTTATCTGCTGCTTCCTGAACTGTTTCAGCATACAACTGAATCCATCCCGTATCTCTTTGTGATATTGAATCCTGCTGGTCATTCCATATATTAATAGGAGCAGACAATGCTCTGTTAGCATTTGTCATAACTATCGGCAGTCGCATTCCGCTCGCTACGAATAAAATTTCGTGCATTAATGCCAGCCCCTGCGATGATGTTGCAGTATATGCTCGCACACCTGATGCTGATGCTCCGACACATGCGGAAATTGCAGAATGTTCTGATTCCGCATATACTACTTTTGCATTTAATTTTCCGTCTGCAACAATTTGCGATAAATTTTCAGGGATGTGTGTTTGAGGTGTTATAGGGTATATTGCCAACACTGCTGGTCTGCATAATGCAACAACTTCTGATACCGCTTCCGAACCTTCAAGTATGGTTTTCATCTTAAAAAATTTTCTGAAATATAATATAATAATTATGAAGCAAAATAATTATAAATTATAAATAAGATATAATATGATATAATAATTATAAAATAAAATAATTAAAGTTAATAATTAAAAATGAAAAATTTTATGAAATATAATAATTATAAAATAAAATAATTAAAGTTAATAATTAAAAATTAATGTAACTATTCAGAGGTCAACAAAATTTACTGAAAATTTATAAATAAATTTTCAATCTTAAAAAATATTTCAAATATTTTTTAATACTAGTAAAATTTTCAAAAAAATGCAATTTTAAAATCTCAAAGATTTTAAAATACACGAACGAAGTCCGCTCACTTTCGTTTGTGGATTTTTCAAACGAAATCGTTTGAAAAATGAGCGTAAAACTCAAAAAATCTGCTTATGATTTTTGAGATGGCTGAATAATTAAAAATTAATAATTAAAAATGAAAAATAAAAAAAAATTTGTTTGCCCGCCTACACATTATGCAAAATTTATCTATTCGGATGATATCTCGTTTTTCTTTACATTCAAAAGCGTATATTCTCCGACCGAAAATATTTGTTCCGGTTTTATTTTAAATTTCTTTTTTAACAATCCCTCGCTACACTCAAAACTTAATACAGTTATATCCGAACTTGCAAGCGGCATTCCCACATTTCCTTCTCGTGGAACACTCAACTCAACATTACTAATCTTTCCGACTTCTATTCCGTTTTTATCAACAACCTTCAATCCGATTATTTTTGTTGCCTTCATTTTATATGTGTTGCTAAAAGTTATAAACTAAATATAGATAATTAAAATTTCAAATAATTATTTTCTTGTTTTATAAATTATCGCCTTTATTGGTTTAAATTTAAATTTACAATTTCTTCAAATGCCTCAATAATCTTCTTAATTTCATCATCGCTTAACAAATAAGTACTTAACTTAAAATTTTTTGTCAGTCCCGGTTTTATTCCGATAATTCCCCTCTTTTTTAATTCATCGTAAAGGAAGAATCTCCCCCGCTTATGCTTTTTGGAAATTTCAAACAATGTTTGCGATTCAAAAAACATCAAATCGTGCTTATGCGGCTTTTCCCCCAATTGGTTTATTCCTATATTTCCTACTTTTTCCGAAAAATACCTTGCTTTTCTTACTTCTTCGTCATAATGTTTAACTCTTTCATAAACATGCGGAAATGATGCCATTAAAGTGATAACCGGTAGCCCTCTTGCCGTGCATCCAAGCTGTTCAATCTCCTTTATTTTATACTTTTCTGATTTTCTAAATAAAATTTCTTCATATTCCTTTTTTGCTCCCAAAACACCTATCGGCCCGCTTGCTGCCATTGATTTATGTCCCGAACCGACAATAAAGTCCGCATTAAAGTCAGAGGCATTAATTTCCATTCTTCCAACAGAATATGCACCGTTCAGCAGGAATGGAATCTTATATTCATTACAAATTTTTCCAACCGCTTTCGCATCAGGTAAATTTCCGTAACTGCCATCGGGATATGTGAGTAATACCAGTGCGGGAAATTTTCCGGTTTCATTTTTTACTTCTTCAATAACTTTGGTATAATCATCCGCATTAATTTTATATTCAGGATATCCTGAATTCGGAACAAGCTTTATCTTCAGTCGTGCCCTTTCTGCGGCAACATAACTGCTGTAATGTGCATTTTGATCCATAATTACATGTTCTCCTTCTTTTGCAATTGCGTGCATGAGCAGAAATTTGCCTTCTCTTGCCCCGTTTGTAATTCGTGCTATATCAGTTCCCAAAAATTTCGGTAAAATTTCGTGAACAAATTCCTCTATCGGAGGATTTTTTATCCTGTCAAGAGAGCCGCCGCAATAATCGCAAACGCTATAACCGTCTGCCCATTCATTTAAAATTTGTCTTGCTTCTTTACTTAAAATCCCACCTCTTTGCAGAGGGTCTAAATTTATAAATTTGAGCGCTTCTCTGTGTAATTCCTTAAATTTTTCCAATTGCGAATTTTGGATTTCCATTTTATTAATTTATTGTGCGGATAACTAATTTATAAAGTTAAATTTAAATTATTGTGTGGATAACTAATTTATAAAGTCAAATTTAAATAAATTATAAAGTTAAATTTAAATAAACGAATGAATTAATTTAATAATACAAATAATTAAAAATTTAAAATGAAATTTTACATAGAGGAACATAAGGGTAATTCAGTTGATGAAGGAAAGATTGAAATCGTTGAAAGAAAAGGACTTGGCCATCCTGATTATATGGCAGACAGCATCGCAGAGGCATTCTCGCGAAATTTAAGCAAATATTACATTGAACACTTCGGAACGATATTGCATCACAATGTTGACAAACTTGAGATTGTCGGAGGAAATGTAGATGTTGAATTTGGCGGGGGAAAATTTTTAAAGCCGATGCTCATATTCTTTTCTGGAAGAGCCACTGCCAAAGTCGGGAACGAAAATGTCCCGCTTGCAGAAATTGCCAAACAATCCGCAAAAAATTTTATAAAAGAAAATTACAGATTTGTAAATCCCGATGATGAGAAACAAATTAAATTTATGGTTGAAACAAAAAGCGGATCTACCGACCTGGTTGGCGTTTATGGCAGGAAAGATGCATTAAGCAGCGGAAAAATTTTGGCAAACGACACATCTATCGGAATCGGTTATGCACCGCTTACAATTACTGAAAGAACTATTAAGGAACTTGAAGTGTATTTAAACTCAAAAAAATTTAAGGAAATGTATCCTTACAGCGGCGAGGACATCAAAATTATGGGCACAAGAATTGATAAAAAACTAGACCTGACAATAGCAATGGGATTTGTATCAAAATTTGTTAATAGTGAGAGCGATTACTGGAAATACAAAGGTAAAATAATGGAAGAAATAAGAAAATTTGTTAAGTCAAAAATTTCAGACAGTGAAATTTCATTGAATGAAAAAGGCGTTGACCTGGGCGAGAACGGAAGCAAGGGAATATATCTGAATACTGCTGATGTCAGAAAAAAGGGAGAAGAGAAAGGCAACATATATCTGACATTAACAGGAATGTCTGCCGAACAGGGCGATGACGGAGCGGTCGGAAGGGGAAACAGAGTTAACGGAATAATTCCGTTTCAGAGACCTTTGAGCATGGAGGCGGTTGCAGGCAAGAATCCGGTAAATCACATCGGAAAACTTTATAATGTTATGGCATTCCGTCTTGCGACTCAAATTTACAGCGAATTAAGCAAAGAAATCAGACAGGTTGAGGTTAAATTGCTCTCACAAATAGGAATTTCAATTACGGATCCGTACATTGCTTATGCATCGGTAATTCCTATAGGTAATGTAAAGGTAAGCGATCTTGAAGGAAAAATAAAGAAAATCTTTGAAGAGGAATTGACCAAAGAGAAATTTGAAAATTTAAGGAAAGAGTTTGTTGATGGAAAAATAGAGGTCTGCTAAATTTTTAGGTTAGAAATTTGTAACTATTCAGCCACCCAAAAAATTACGAGTAAATTTTTTGATTTTTACGCTCACTTCGTTCGTGTATTTTAAAATCTTTGAGATTTTAAAATTGTATTTTTTGAAATTTTACACTCACTTCGTTCGTGCATTTTCAAACAAGTTTGAAAATCGCAGGTATTAAAAATATTTGAAATATTTTTTAAGATTGAAAATTTATTTATAAATTTTCAGTAAATTTTTGTACCCTCTGAATAGTTACAGAAATTTAATTATAATTGCTATTATGATGACTCTTCGTGCCTCTGATTAATGATGATATCGCCAAACCCTGAATAGCAAATTTAAATTTACATTTTACTATGTTCGCAAAGGTGTATGAAGTGGAAAATGAGTATATGGTTGCGGTGTGTGAAAAGTCCCTAATCGGAAAGACATTTAAGAAAGGAAAAATAACACTTAAACTTACAGAGGACTTTTACAAAGGTGAAGAAATAAGCGAAGATAAATTACTGGAACTGCTTAATAATGCAACAATTGCAAATTTAGTCGGAAAGCCGGTAAATTTAGCGATAAATCACAATCTTATTGATGAAGATGGAGTTATGGAAATTTCAGGTGTCAAATATGCACAAATTTTTGTTATGAAATAAATTTTATGAAAATTTATAAAAAAATTTAAAAATGTTAGTGGAAATACTTGAACTTATAGGAACTCTTATAGTAATACTCGTGGGGTGTGAATTATTTGCAAACGCTGTTGAACATGTCGGGAGAAAATTTGCTTTATCCCATGCGGCATCAGGGTCATTACTTGCCGCTGTCGGAACGGCAATGCCTGAAACATTAGTTGTTATACTATCTTTATTTTTTGGCGGAGGGTACGCAGAAGAAATAAGTATGGGGGCAATATTGGGGCCCCCGTTTATGCTTTTAACATTGGCAATATTTTTGCTTGGTTTAACTGTGTTCATCTTAAAATTTATGAAAAAAAGAGAAAATCTTGTTTTAAATGTTCATGTTCCGGCTTTAACATTTGACCTTAAATATTTCATAATCGCATTTGCTATTGTAATAATCAGTGCTTTGCTTTATAATATGTCTCACGACAAAATCGTAAATTATATTGCCGCAATCCTTCTTTTACTCATATATATTTATTATATAAAGGTTACTCTTTCAATTAAAGCAGATGACAACGAGACCTACGAAGAGTATTTTTACCTTACAAAATATTTTTCCATGAAACCAAAAATTACAAATGTTTATCTTCAGCTATTACTTGGATTTATCATCATATTTTTTGGGGCAAAGTTGTTTATCGGATATCTGATTGCTATCGGAACGGAAGCAGGCATTTCAATGCTCGTGCTCGCTTTACTTATTACCCCATTTGCAACAGAACTTCCCGAAAAATACAACAGCATTTCATGGGTAATAAAAAGAAAAGATACATTAGGTGTAGCAAATATAACTGGGGCGGTTATTTTTCAGTCAACTATTCTGGTAGCTATCGGACTTATATTTACCTCGTGGGAACTTGATTTTTATACTATTCTTAATATATCGTTTGCGTTTATATCTGGAATACTTTTATATTTGTCATTAAAATTAAAAGGAAAATTATATGCTCCATATATGCTCATCGGAGGGGTCTTATATCTTCTGTATATTTTACTTGTATTAGGATTTGTTAAAATTTAATCTTTCCCAAAAGCCATCTCACATCTCAAATCACTAACCTCCATAAGGCATATCCAGATATTCTTCATTTATCTTACATGCTTTTTCATAATCCTTCGTTGCCTCTTTTTCTTTTTCAGTTGCATAATATGCCAGTCCTCTGTAATAATATGCATCGGCAAAATCCTTGTTCCTTTCTACGGACTTTGTGAAAAAATTTATTGCATTATTATAATCCTCTTTTCCCAAATATGCCAATCCCAAATAATGTAATGTTTCATAATTTTCCTTTATGTCGCATGCTCTCTTTAAAAATTTTATTGCATTGTCGTAATCATCTTTTCCCAAATATGCCAATCCCAAATAATGATTATTGTCAAAATTTTCCTCAATTGAAATTGATTTATTTAAATGTATTATTGCATTGTCATAATCCTCGTCATTCATATAAGCCATTCCTATAAATTTTGACACATCAGCACTATTATTTCCGTAATCAATTGACTTTTTGAAATTTGATATTGCATCGTCATTTCTATTCATGTTTAAATAAACCAAACCTAAGTTATAATAGCCATTCACAGGTTCTATCAAAATTTCCTTTTTAAATATCTTTTCTGATGATTCGTTGTCTTCTTCGTCAATAAAATTTTCTCCGCTTTCTTCTAAAATTTCAACGATGTCATCTTTCTCATCTTCATTTTTTTTAAGTATTTCGTCAATCATTTCAAACGCTTCAAAAAATTTTTTTACTTCTAACAATGCTTCAATTTTATCTCTGATTGCTTGTTCCATTTTAAATAGTTAAATAATGAATAGTTATATTTTGATTTATATTAAATTTTATCTGAAAATTATAAAGTTAAAAATTTAAATCCCTCTGTTTTGTAAGACCTCTATAACCTTTGATGCCTCGGTTCCTTTCATCCCTTCTCCTAAATTTTTCGCAACTTCTTTTAAAATTTTTGGTTCATTGTAATGTGATGTCGCTTCAACAATTGCCTTTGCCCTCTTTTTAGGGTCGGATGATTTAAAAATTCCCGAACCAACAAAAACACCCTCGCATCCCATATTCATCATTAATGCCGCATCAGCAGGAGTAGCAATGCCACCCGCTGCAAAATTTACACGAGGTAATCGCTGCAATTTTTTTGTTTCCTCCAAAATTTTAAAAATTTCATCTTTTATGTATTTATAGTTATATTCATCAAATACAACATCATCCTCTTTTATCTCTTTTGATATTTCAAATTTTTCGTATACCTCCTGCGTTAATTTGCAGTATTTGTTTGCATAATTTACCGCAACTTTTTGCATTTCTTCGTCACTTAAATTTTTTAACTGTGCAATACCTTCATTCATCATGTGCATATGTCTTACCGCTTCTATTACATCCCCTGTTCCTGCCTCACCTTTTGTTCTCATCATTGCAGCACCTTCAAAAATCCTTCGGACTGCCTCCCCGAGTTCACGGGCACCGCAGACAAAAGGAATTTTAAATTTTTTCTTATTTATGTGGAAGAACGGATCAGCCATTGTCAAAACTTCACTTTCATCAACCATATCAACACCTAATGTTTCAAGTATTCTTGCTTCGCTGTAATGACCTATTCTGCACTTTGCCATTACAGGAATTGTAACTGTCTTTAAAATTTCATCTATCTTTTCAAGACTGGCCATTCTCGCGACTCCTCCTTCCGCTCTGATGTCAGCAGGAACTCGTTCAAGAGCCATGACAGCAACCGCTCCCGCATCCTCGGCAATTTTCGCCTGTTCGGCATTTGTTACATCCATAATTACTCCCCCTTTTACCATACTTGCAAATCCCTTCTTTAAGGTCTCGCTGCCATAAATTTTTCCTTCGGTATCTATTGTGTTTGTCATTCTAGTCTATAAAATTTATTATTAATTTTTATTAATTTTATTTATTAATTTTATTTAAATTTCAATATCATTAAATTTGTTTGGATTATTATTTCAATTAATTAATCACGGATTATTAAATATGAGCCTATCTTTTGGTAATTCTACAAAATCACGTTTTTCTATTTTTGTCACAGGCAACATTTTTAGTATTTCATTTCTTACTTCTTTTCTCTTTATTTATCAAGTTTATTAGAAATGAAATTATGAATTATGTATGTAATTATGTAAAAATCAGATTAAATTTAAAAAGTATTTATAAATTTTTGTATCATTTGTCAATTCCGGATGAAAGGTCAGTCCGATTACATTTTTGTCTTTAACTGCGATTGCTTTTCCTTCAAATTCCGCCAAAATTTCTCCTTTATGCACCTTTTCAATGACCGGTGCCCTTATAAATATAGCATGAAATTTTTCGGTTTTGTTTAAATTAAATTTCAAACAGACATCCGCCTCAAAACTTTCTCTTTGTCTTCCGTAACCGTTTCTTTTTACTTCCATGTCAAGCAATCCATCATAAAATTTATTGTCAACATTCTTTGCGAGCAAAATCAGTCCCGCGCATGTTCCAAGTATGGGAATTTCTTCATCGCTTATTTTTCCTAGAAAATTTAAAAATTTATTGATATCATTGCCATTTTCATCATGCATTAATTTTCTCATCGTTGTGCTTTCTCCGCCGGGAATAATTAACGCATCGCAGTTAAAATTTTCAAATCCCCGCAATTCAACAACATTAATATTCTTTTCAAGTTCTTTCACTGCATTATTAAGCATTCGGACATGCTCACTTACATCCCCCTGCAATGCAAATACCCCTATTTTCATCGTAAAAATTTTTCAGGATTAAATTTAGAATTAAATTTTGTAAGCAAAAATTACGAACTCTTAACAATTTTATCAATTACTTTATCATCTTGAGCAATAAAATTGCCGATATAACTCCAACTATTCCGCCAAAGATAAATGTGACATCCGGAGAAACAAACTCCCACAATAAACCGGCAATTATGCCTCCGGGAAGTGCCGCTAATCCTATTACAGTATGAAATGTTCCTAAGCCGGTTCCTCGTAAATTTTCGGGGATAATCTCCGAAATGTATGCTCTTTGAGTTGCATCTATAAACGCATAAGTTAATCCGTAAAGAGCAAAAAATAAAACAAACAAACTAAATGAATCAGACATTATAAAGCCAAGGCAAGTTAGTGCAAAAAATAAGTATCCTGCAATAAGGACTTTTTTCTTTCCTATTTTATCTGCCAACATACCAGCAGGAAAAGAAAGAGCGGCATAAACAACATTAAACCATGCATACAGAAGAATGGGTATTATAATTGCCATCTCGCCTGAAAACAAGAATTGTGTTTTAAGTATGAAAAACATATATGTAAAATTTCCCAATGCAAAAATGCATGCAATCATTAGAAATTTGCGAAAGTCCCCCGGCAATAGCTTTAAATTTATTTTAAATGTTGTCTCAACAGGCGACTTCTTTTCTTCCCTGACAAATAATAAAGGAATGAGTGAGAAAAGCCCGATTATTCCTGCGGCAAGAATCATTGTCTGAAAATTTAAACCGAAAAAATAGATAAGAATAAACGCCATTATTGAGCCGACAACCGCTCCCATTGTATCCATTGCTCTGTGTATTCCGAATGCCTTGCCTTTTTTATCTCCCGATGATTCTGCAATAATTACATCCCTCGGAGCTGTTCTTAAACCCTTGCCAACCCTGTCCAATGAAACAAACAGGACTGCGTGCTGCCATATATCTGAAAATGAAAGAAGTGTTTTTGAGAATGCTGATATGCTATACCCCCAAAAGACAAAAGGAAGACATTTTCCTTTTTTATCTGACATATATCCGGAAATAACCTTAAATATTGAGGCAATGCTTTCCGAAAGCCCGCCAACCAAACCTATAATAACTCCTGTTGCACCTAAAGAAGCCAGGAATAAAGGCAATATCGGAAATATAATCTCGCTGCTTACATCCTGAATAAAACTAACTAATCCTAATAAAATTATATTCGGGTGTATTTTATTTGTGATTTTTTTTATTTTTTCATGATTTTGCATCTTGTTTTATAAATTTTTACAACTAATTTTTACAAACATAACAATATGTTTTTGGCAATGAAATTTATTCTGGCAAGGAAATTTATTCTGACAAGGAAATTTAATTTATTATGACTTACGCAGTTTTAATATAAAGTATTAGAATTATAAAAAAATAGTATTTGTTTAGCCAACCGAATAAGCATAAAACTTTTGTTTTTTCATAATTCTAAATTCTATCTTACAAAAATTTAAATTTCATCCCTTAAAAAATTTCTCTATCTGCACAACAACATCCATTCCTGCTCTTTTTTGTGCTTCTTTTGTTGCACTTGCGATATGCGGAGTAAGAATAACATTTTCCAAATTTCTAAATTCGGGATTCGGATTCGGTTCGTTCTCAAAAACATCCAGGCACACACCTCCGATTAATTTATTCTTTAACGCTCCTATCAGTGCGAGTTCATTGATTATACCCCCTCTTGAAGTATTTATCATAATTGCATCCTTTTTTAGCGTCTTTATATTGTCCGCATTTATTAAATTTCTTGTTTCATTCATCAAAGGAACATGTATGGAGACAAAATCACATTGTTTTAAAATTTCATCTATATTTTTGCAGTGTCTTACATTTAAATTTTCATAGATTTTTTCATCCGTAATCAGCGGATCATAAGCAAATACATTTGCACTGAAACCATTAGCAATTGTCGCTACCTTTCTTCCAATTCTTCCGAATCCTATAATTCCAAAATTTTTTCCGCAGATTTCTCTTCCTGTAAATTTCTTCTTTTCCCATTTTTCTTCCTTCATTGATTTATCCGCTTCGGAAATTTTTCTTATCATGGCTAGCAGAGACCCGAAAACCATTTCCGCTACTGATATGGTTAATGAATCAGGAGCATTGACAACCTTAATGTTTCTTTCTTTTGCTGCGAGCACATCTACATTGTCAAGCCCGGCACCCGCTCTTGCGATAATTTTTAAATTTTTTGCATTTGCAATAACATCCTTTGTTATTTTTGTTGCACTCCTAACGAGCAGGCAGTCATAATTTTGCAATTTTTCAAGGTCGTTCAGTTTTTCCTTTCCGGTTTCAACATCCGCAATCCCTTTTAATTTGTCCGTTGCTTCCTCATCAATTTCATCACATATTAAAATTTTAGGATGCATTTTGTTTAAATTTTATCTGTTATTTCCTGTTTTTATGTTTTTCAAAAATTTTAATCAAAAAATTTCGCATCTTCAAGAACCTCTCTTGCTTTTAATTTTTGCGTCTCATTTACCTTTATTATCACCCTTGCACTCCCTCTGTCCTCACTTGTTTGTTGATATATAAACTCAATATTTATCTTTTTTTTAGCCAGAATATCTGAAATTTTTTTCAATTGTCCCGGCTCGTTTCGAAGTGTTATTAGAAAAACATCCGACTCAACAACATTAAAATTTCTCTTTCGTAAAATTTCAGCTGTCTTTTTAGGGTCATCTGTAATGAGCCGTATAATTCCGATTTCTCCAAGCCCTTCACCATTAATTGCATTTATATTTATCTTTGCACTACCTATTGCTTCTGCTATTTCTGCGAGAACACCAGTCCTGTTTTCGGTTATAACCGAAATCAAAGTTGCGATATGCTCCATTTTAAAATTTTGTTTATAAATTTAAATTTAAATATATTTAATCCCTTGTTTACTAATTGTTTAAAAATTTGCTTCAGATAACTCAAAATTTTCCGTCGTCTCAACATCCGTTTTTTCTTTTGTTGTCCATCCATAAGATTTAAAATTTAAATCATACTTTTTTAGAAGTTGTCTTTCCACCTTCGGCATTTTGTTCTTTATTGCCTGCCTCTTTTGGTTTGCTACTTTTCCTGCTGGCAAGACCTTTTCTAATTTTAGATATTATTCCTTCTTTGCTTTTATTTTCATCTTTCTTTCCTTCTTTATTTTCCATTTCTCTGCTTTCCTTCATACCTTCTAGCAATATTGCTTCGTCAGCGGTATTTCTAAGTGCGGAAGAAAAATTTTCCTTTGCACCGACAACTATTGTTGCCTTTCCCATTTCTTTGGCTTTTTTCAGAACAAAGTGAAAATCAGTATCCCGTGTAACCAGAGCAATTACATTTACAGCAGGATTGTAAATAGCACTTGTTGCATCAACAGCCATGCACACATCTACATCAGACGGAGTTGTAACTACCTCATAGCCCTCGTTTATTGCTGCTTCAACTAATTTTGGCGGTGCATTTTGATTTAAATAAACGCGGCAAATTTTTATCAAACCGACGGTCTTTAAATTTTCCTTGATCTCCCTCAAACTTAAATTTACATCCTTTCTCAACACATTAGGACCATCTACAAAAACAGCCAGCTTATTCTTTTTCTTCAAAAGGTCTTTAAATTTTTCTATTTCTATCATTGCAGATGCCATTTTTTCACATAAATAAAAATATAAATAAAAATGAAATTTTAAATTTTGCGGTCACCGGGATTCGGACCCGAGTTACAAGATTGGCAACCTCGTGTGATAGCCACTACACTATGACCGCAGTAATGAAAACACAATAACAAGAATTATGAATGAAATATATTAAATTTAAAAATTTACCCCTTTTTAGGAGATATTAAAGGCACAAACATACACTCGCACAATAATGTTTTTTTAATTTTTGTTTGTGAAATTTTTTCAGCCAGTATTAAATTTTGAAGATAACTGCCTCCGACAGGAATAACCATCTTTCCACCTATTTTTAATTGCTCTATCAACGGACCCGGAATTTCAACAGGTGCTGCGGTAACAATTATTTTATCATAAGGTGCTTCATCTTTATATCCGTAATAACCATCTCCATGCAATATTTTAATATTATTATAATTTTTCAGTTTTTCTTTTGTAATTTCTATAAGTTCGGGAATTCGTTCAATAGTATAAATTTTTCCTTTTATTGCTATTTCTACAAGTATCGCCGCCTGATACCCACTTCCGCAGCCAATTTCCAAAATTTTATCATTCTCTTGAATGTCAAGCACTTCTGTCATTAATCCAACGATGCTGGGGGCGGAAATTGTCTGTTTAAAACCGATAGGAATAGGATAGTCGGAATAAGCATCAACCCTATAGTCATTCGGAACAAATTTTGCCCTGTCAACCTTTAGCATAGCAGATATAACTTTCTCACTCTTTATGTAATTATACTTTATTAAGTGCTGAACCATTCCTTTCTTTGCTCCTTCAAGAGCAAATTTTAATTCCATTTATGAGTTTTAAATTTAACAAAATTTAAAAGACCTGTTGTAATTTTGGCACAACTTGTTTTTTCCTTGACATTAATCCGGGAATGTAAACAAAATTTCCAACTACTTTAATGCCAAATGCCTTTTCAATTTTACTTTTATCTCCGGCAAAGAATAATTCGCTTCCTTCTTTAATTATATCCGTTGCCACAAAAACAGTCATTTCGTAGTTCTCATTTTTTAAATTTTCCAGAAATTTTGAAATTTGAGCTTTTATTTCGTAAATTTCATTAATGTCAACAATCTCGGTTTGCCCTATTCCGACTTTTTTTCCGTTGAAATCAAATTCCTTAAAGTCGGCCATAATTATGCTTTCAACTGTTTTTCCTCTGATGCTGCCCTTCGCTTTCTTTATATCAATTCCGAATTTAATAAGAGCATCTATTCCTACTGCCTTTGCCAGTTCGTTTGCTATTTTTTTGTCTTCTTCTGTTGTTGTGGGCGATTTAAAAACAACCGTGTCCGAAAGAATTGCCGAAAGCAACAATCCTTTGATTTTTTTCTTTTCATTTACTTCTATTTTCTCTATATCGCTTTCAAAATATTTTGCGATGACCGTTGCAGTGCTTCCCAATGGTTCTGTTAAAAATTTTATCGGTTTATCGTAGGAAAATTTTATCTTATGATGGTCAATTACTTCAACAATTTCTGCTTTTTCAATTCCGTCTGCACTTTGCTGAAATTCATTATGGTCAACCAAGACCACTTTCTTCCCTTCAACATTCTCAATTGGTCTTGGAATCTCAACGCAAAATTTTTCCAAAACAAATTTTGTTTCTTCATTGATCTCTCCCAGTCGTGCAGGTGTTAAATTTTTTATTTTTGCATACGCAATTGCCGAACAAATTGTGTCCGTATCAGGACTTTTGTGTCCGAAAACATAAATTTCTTCCATTTTAAATGAATTTAGATATACTGATGTTGTTAATTATTATTTAAAAATTAATTTTTCAAATAAAAAGAAATTGTTCGTATAATAAGCTCGTATAATAATCTGCAGTAGAAACGAACTCGGATAAATTTATTTTACCTTTATTTGTCCTTTCTTCTTTTCTACATTTAATAATTTAAATTTTTTCTAAATATTATTTTTATTTTTTACCATTTTTATTTTTATTTTTATTTTAGGTAGTGCTAAGCAAGTAATGATAAAATTCAAT
>JAGTWP010000008.1:0-9850 GCA_018260755.1 Candidatus Altarchaeum sp.
ATTGAAAATTTATTTATAAATTTTCAGTAAATTTTTGTACCCTCTGAATAGTTACTAAAAAATCCTAAAATTCTATGTAAAATATTAGGTGAAATAGGAAGGCAAAATATTATACCACAATATTGCCAATATCTTTTAAGTAGCCAAATAAATTATACATTGACGAATTTCGCTGATCATAGTGGAGGGATTAGTCACGACATGATAAATAGGCAATTAGGAAAGGAAAAAATTTAAACAACAAGAGATGAAAATAAAATTTGTTATACGATATGAGATATATGAAGACTGCAGCATAAAGGAAATTAAAGTTCCAAGAGAATAATCAGATAAAAAGAAAAAAATAAAAAATTTAACCCCTCTATTGCTTAAAAATTTACTTTAAATTTTTGAAAACATAAAATTCCCTATTCTGCACAAAAGCAACTCCGTCAAGCAACGCCCAAATCCACACTAAAAACGCCGTTAACAATCCAAGCCCAAATAATAGAATAAGAGGCATACTCACAATTAAAACTCCTATTTGTATTAATCCTCTTTCTCCTTATCTATGTATTATTGTTCCAAGACCAGGTAAAATCAACGCATTCAACACCAAACCAATTATGTTTTTTGTATCCTTGTCTATTTTAAATTTTGGTTAAATTTCACAAATTTTAAAATAAATCCTTAATCCTTTCAATTCCCTCTACAATTTTCTCCTTGCTTTGTGTTATTGCGAGCCGGACAAATCCCTCTCCGTATTCGCCAAAGCCCACACCCGGAGTAAGCACAACACCTTTTTCAATTGCATTATCACAAAATTTCATACTCGGATTTTCCTTAAATTTCTCCTTATTAACCTTAATCCATATATAAAATGTTGCCTTTGGTTTTTCAAAATTTGCTCCTAATTCATCCAATTTCTCGCACACAACATTCCTCCTTTCTTCAAAAATTTTCATATTTTGCCTTTCTGTTTTTTCAACATTTTTGTTAGTTAACGCCTCAATTGCCGCTATCTGAATTGCATTGAAAACCCCTGAATCAAAATTTTCCTTAACTTTTTTCAGTAAATTTAAATTTTCGCTTTTTCCGACTGCAAATCCGATACGCCATCCGGTCATATTGTATGTCTTTGAGAATGAGAACATTTCTATCACAACTTTTTCTGCATCCTTAATCTCAAATATACTCGGAGCAACATAATTGTCATAAGTCATCTCGCTATAAGCATTGTCATAACACAGCAAAATTTCGTTTTCAATCGCAAAATCCACAACTTCCTTTAAAAATTTTATACCTGTAACCGATGATGTAGGATTATTCGGATAATTCAGGAACATTAATTTTGCTTTATTGCCCCATGTTTTTAAATGTTTTACATTCCCTTTTAATTTATCTAAGTCAGGTAAAAATTTATTTTCTTCTTTTAAAGGCATCTGAATGGGATTTCCATCTGCAAAGATTATTGATGTTCTATAAACAGGATAACCCGGATCAGGATAAATTGCATACTCGCCAGGATTAATTATTCCTAACGGAATATGTGCAATACCCTCTTTTGAACCAATCAATGTACAAATTTCATCTTCGGTAAAACGGACATTAAATCTTTTTTTCATCCATTTTGAAATTTCAACCCGCAAATCCTTCATTCCTGCATAAGAAGGATAATGATGCGTTTCAGGATTTCTTACTGCTTCGCATAATTTTTCAACAATTGGTTTTGGTGTAGGTAAATCAGGGTCTCCGATGCTCAAATTTATTATGTCCTTTCCTTCACTTTTTGCTTTTGCTACCTTTTCATCCACCTCTGCAAACAAATACGGAGGCAACGATTGAATGCGGTTTGATGGATTCATTTTAAATTCATCTGTTAAAATTTGGTTTATTTTGTTATTATTAGCATCTTTGTAACTGTTGTATATGTCTTTCTTCCAAAAGAGAAAACAACCTCATCTTTTTTGGAAACTGTCTCTCTATTGAAAAAATCATCAATTTTTTTGAACACAAGAGCAAAATTTCTTTTTAACTCCCAGCTTTTTTCAGGATTATCCTTCTTTAACAGGACAATGAATAATCGGTTATCCGCTCCGAATCGCTGGGCACCTTGATTTTCATACAGCCAGATTGCTAAGTCAGACGGATTTTTTATAGCATCAGCTGGGGTGTATCCACGCGGTAGATATGTTACTTTTAAGTCAAATGGCTGTCCATCAAAGAATATATCAATCCCTTTTATGTTTTTAATAGTAGGAATTACTTTTAAATGGGTGCTTATATGTTCTTCAATTAGCACAGTTGTCCAATGATTAAACCAAGTGCAAATAACATAGTTTGTTATATCATCATGAAGTTTTGCCTTCACACTATTTATCAATTCTTCATATCGGACAATTCGTCTTACATATTCAGATTGTATCCTTTGATCTAACTGTCCCTGCACTACTCCCCAGGAAAAAGTTTTAACTTTTAATAGTTCTTTCTTTAAATCTTCATCAGAAATTATAGATCTTCGCTCTTGGATTCTTTCTGCATATTTTAGCATAATAAATTCATCAATTGTTTTTTCATCTGGGACTTCTTCCAATATTCGCTTTATAATCCATGTTGCTGAACCCACATTAGAAACCCCTAAATTTAACGCAAGTATTTTTAACTGGATGAGTGGAATACAACTTAATTTTAGATTCAAAACCTCTTTTTGACTCAATAACGACATTTCATTTCATTTTTTTAAATAACATTATATATTCATGTTTAAAAATATAAAAACCCCCAACCAAAGCCCTATATCGCCAAAGTTCTTGTTGATTCATTTTTCCCTTTGTTTCTTCAAAATTTTTAACAATTATACTTTTTAACAAATATCCTCTCTTTAAGACCTCATTCATGCAGTAAAAACCTAAAGGTATCCACTCACCCTTAGAATATTTGTCGCCGATAACAAGTGCAAAATATCTTCCTTTTTCTAAAAAAGGAGTTACATTATCAACAACTTCGCCAAACATCTTTAAAAATTCTAACAATGATAATTTACTGCCGATATAATTCATGTTTTTTATTCTTTATTTTTCATCTTCTGGATATAATTTTTTAAAAACTTGATCTACAGCCTCATTTGCCGATAGTTCACTAATCTTTTTTACAATAACTTTTCTATACTCGACAGGATCATATTGATAACATCCTTTACAACCTAACTCCTCGGAATAATTTTCATCCCCAATATAAAAGTCATATGGGTTGCCCTTAATATTTTTTGCGTTCCAGCGTTTGTTAGTTTCCTTGCATTTTTTACAAATTTGCCTCTTGATATCAT
This sequence comes from Candidatus Altarchaeum sp., assembly GCA_018260755.1. GTDB lineage: Archaea > Altiarchaeota > Altiarchaeia > Altiarchaeales > Altiarchaeaceae > Altiarchaeum. Next base: position 3,305 of record JAGTWP010000008.1, read on the forward strand.
TTGCCGCTTTTGAAAGTGGTTGAAAATCAGTTAATTTTTGTTCTGTTAAATTTGAAAGTCTATGATTATTCTTTCTTCCATCTTTATGGTCAATCTCAATCTTTGTATTCTCAGAGTTTCCATTGACTCCCAGCATTACACAATTTCTCATTTTGTAAAAATCTTTAATATCTTTTCTGATATTTTGATTTAAAATTTTTTTATTACTGAATCCAGATAAGCGGATCCTATCAATTGAATTTCCATTTGTTATATTTTTATCAAACTCAACGGCATATTCTTTTGCTAAACTAGAATTTGATCGACACCAGCTTCCACCGTTTCCAAGTTGAAGTTTTTTGTATTTACCAACAAACTCTGGCACTGAAACCCACCGACTTACAACCTGTTTATTGGGAATTGCGAGTTCTAAAAATAATTCCTTTTTTGTCATATTAAAATTATTATTAGTTAATAAAAAGTAGCTTTTTTATAATTAAAAAGAACAAATTCTTCTCCCGTTGCATCGGGATCGTAATATCTGATTCCATCATAACCCAAAGATAAAACTTTTTCTTCTAAATTATTCTTATTTTCTCTCAAAAAATTTTGGTCATCAAGTAAATTAAGAAAGCTAAAATCACCTTTTATTTTTATAGTAAAGTCTTGCGGATTATCCAAGTTTTTAGAATAAAAATTTACCAATGCGTTTTTATCTCTTCCCAAATACAAGCCCACGCCAACGCCGCAATTTGATTTTTGAAATTTATTTTTATCAAATCCTTTGCTTAAAATTTTATTCTTGTTTTTTTGAGAGTTAGATTGATGATAATAAATTCCATTCACAAAATTGTTTGGGTCGCTTAAATTAACAGAATAATCTCGGCTTCCATATTCTTTTATTAAATATTCTTCATATTTTTTATGAAGCTTCTTTATTTCATTTTTCTGTTCTTCAAAAGTTTTCATTTTTTGAAAATTAAAATATACTCGTGTTTAAAAATATAATAATCGCTTGAGAGTGCCCTATATCGCCAAATCCTTTCTTTGTTTTGTTTGGCGCGATTGCCTGCCATATTCTTAATTATAATACTTTTTAGCGTTAATCCCAATTTTTGCGCTTCATTCATACAATAAAATCCTAAGGGAATCCATTCTCCAGCAGTATATTTATCGCCGATAACAATTGCCAAATATCTGACATTTTCTAAAATTTCAATGCTATTTTCTAAAACTTCTGCAAATTTTTCTAAAAATTCTTTTAGAGATTTGGCGTTTGATAAATCATCTTTCAAATCACTAAATTTAATTATATCGGCATATGGTGGGTGCAAAATTGCCAATTGGACATTTTTCTTTTTGTGATTTTTTAAAACTTCCTTTACTTTTTCAAAAGTTTCAATTTTTGTGCTATCGCCAGCAATCAAATCAGAAAAATTATTTTTTGGCTCAACATTTTTTCCAACAAAATCAACAAGTTTTTTCTGAATATCAATTCCTATAAAATTTCTATTTAAACTTTCTGCCTCATATGCGGTTGTTCCACTTCCCAAAAATGGATCAAAAACAATTTCATTTTTCTTGGTGTATCTTAAAATTAATTGATGTGGGATTTGCGGAATAAAATTGCCGTGATAAAAGCCGTTATGTTTTCCTGTTTTATCTCTTTCAGGAATAATCCAAAGACTATCTGTGATGATTTCATCATACTCCTTCCATCTAAGAATATTTATGTCATTGATTTTACTTGTTTTGATTTTTTGAATCCCGTTTTCTAATCTTTCTAAATAATATTTTGCTCTTTCAATTGTTTGTGATTCTAAAATTTGATCAAATTCGGAAATTAAAACATCTTTGCGTAAAGAGACCGTGTCGCCATTAGCATCAATATTTACTATACCTTTTGTATCTTTTTTAGGCTCAGTTATAATGTCTTTTAACATACTTGTTCGCTTCTTAATAGAATTTAAATCTTGTAGTATGTTAGGTTCAACTAATACTTCAATAAATTTTTCTTTGTTTAGAATCACAGTTCCATGAGTAATGGGCGGTGATTCCAAATTTTCTAATGTTAATTGAATCGTATCATTATCCTTCATTTTTTAAATTTATGTTTTAAATTTATCCATTATGCTTAAAATTTATATCCTATTTTTCTTAAAAATTTCCTTCTTTTTTCAATGTCTGTTTTACTTTCAATTCCCTTACTTTTTAATCCGTCAATTACTCCTAAAATTCCCCTTCCCTGTTCTGTTTCGGCAACAACCACTTCAACATCATTTGCCGTTGCACAATAAATGCCACATACTTCCGGAACATTCTTGATTGCGTTTAAAAAATTTACCGGATATGCGTCCTTAATTATGATTATAAAGCTATGTCCGCAGGATAAATTTAATGCATTCTTACCTGCTATATTCTTTAATTCTTCGTCATTTCCTTCAACTCTGATTAAACAATCTCCGGATGATTCTGTAAATGCAATCCCGAATTTTGCGTTAGAATTGATATTGAGCATTGCCTCATATAAATCCTCTGTTGTTTTAATAAAGTGTGCCTGTCCTAAAATGATGTTTGTATCAGATGGTTTTTCAATATTTATTACCTTTACTGAAAAAGTTTGTTCATCCATTTTGCTTATTTTTGATTTTTATTTTTTGTAATTTTTTGCTTATTTTCAGTTTTTCTTTATTTTTGTAATTTTAATTACTATTGATATTTCTAATTAAATTTAATTTAAAAATTTAAAAGAATTACAATTTAAAAAATTTAAATAAAATTTAAAATGTTTGAGGATATAAAAACATTGTCAGATCTTGCACCAAACGAAGTTGAAGGAAAGACAGTATTTGTCCGAGTTGATTTAAATTGTCCGATTAAGAATGGAAATATAGATGATGACAGAAGAATAATATCACATATAGAAACAGTAGAAGAATTGAGCAAAAGAAACGCAAAAATCGTTCTGCTTTCACATCAGGGAAGACCTGCCGATGATAAAAGGTCGGCAGAGGATTTTGTAACCCTTGAAGAACATGCGAAACGGCTAAGTGAAATTTTGGAAAAAGATAATGTAAATGCAAAAGTGGAATATGTTGAGGATATATTCGGAAGTTATGCAAGAGAAAAAATAAAAAATTTAAAAAAAGGAAATGTTATATTGCTTGAAAATGTAAGATTTTATGCAGAGGAAAATACAAACAGGCCCAGAGACGCACAGGCAAATACTTATATTGTTAAAAAATTATATCCGTTAGCTGACTATTTTATAAACGACGCATTTTCCGTTTCACATCGTTCGCAGCCGTCTGTCGTTGGATTTACCTGTGTTTTACCTTCACTCGGAGGGCCATTACTCATTAAAGAATTAGAGGCGTTAAAAGCGGTCCGGGAAAACCCGAAAAAGCCATTGACCTTTATTTTGGCAGGGGCAAAGCTTGATGATACTTTTAAGATGCTTCAAACTAAATTAAATATTATTGATTATGTTTTGACCGGTGGGATAATTGCAAATATATTTCTGATGGCAAAGAACTATGATTTGGGGAATGAAAGCACAAATTATATAAAAGGTAAAGGCGGAGATAAATTTGTTGCTGCGGCACATTCATTGCTTGAAAAATTTAACGATAAAATTTTACTTCCCGATGATGTTGCGGTCTTAGAGGACGGAAAAAGAAAAGAAATACCTATAAGCGAACTCCCTACAAAATATCCGATTCTTGATATAGGAACAAAAACAATTATATCTTATAAAAAAATAATCGCAAAGTCGGGAACGATTTTTGCTCATGCGACAATGGGAAAAATAGAGGATGAGAAATTTAAAAAAGGAACTGATGAAATAATAAAAGCAGTAGGGGATTCATCTGCATTTACGGTTATCGGAGGAGGACATACTATCGGAGCGGCAGCAAATTTGGATGTCGAAAGAAAAATCGGACATATTTGCACCGGCGGCGGAGCGGCGGTCTTATATATTGCAGGAGAAAAATTGCCTGCTATTGAGGCATTGAGAGGAGCATGGAAGGTGAAAAAATTGTGAAAAATTTTCCTAAATTTTGCGAAAAAAATACTCCTAAAAGAATTTAATACAATGGTAGTAGAGGGCGATAAATTTAACATACAAAAGCATAGGGCAATGCAAAAGTTTGAATTCGCATTGAGCAAAGATGAAGTTGATAAAGCTCTTGTCGGATTTTTAAAGAAATTTAATGAGAAAAAATTTTATTATACGAGTTCATCCTGTGCAGGCCGGATTATACTGCTTCACGATTTGGGATGTAAAAAGTACTCATATTTTGCTGCGAGATGGCACAAGAAGGTTAAAGTTGAAGAGGTCTTGGATAATGTAATAAAATTTTGCGATGGAAAAGATGCGGGCAAAGGTATTTTATTGTTTAGACAGGAACCGATAATAATGCACATCATAGCTTATGATTTGGAACATGCGAAAAACATATTGGAAATTTCAGTAAAAAATGGATTAAAGCATTCGGGGATAATTGCATTATGTAATGAAAGATATATAGTTGAAATTAACGGAAATGAAAGAATGAGTGTTCCGCTCGTGTATGATAATAAGTTGTTAATAGAAAAAAAAGACACGCCTCAATATTTGTCTTCAATTATTGATATAGCAAACAAAAATTTTGAAAAGAATGAAAAAAGGAGGGATAAATTTTTGGAGGAAATTTTAAAAATTTAGGTTTAAATTTTATTAATGCCTGAAAGTGCATCCGCAACATTGTATAAATTTTCGGTATAATTTTCCGGTAAAGGATCTATAAGTATGACCTTTCCGTTTATTTCTTTTGCTACAACTTCTGCACTTTTTGTGCTAAATTGCGGCTCTGCAAAAATTATTGTTATATTATTTTCCTTTGCCTGTTTTATTAAATTTTCAATCCCTTGCAGTGTCGGTTCTTTTCCTTCTTTTTCAATTGCGACCTGGGTTAAATTATAGTCCCTGCAAAAGTATCCCCATGCCGGATGATATACTAAAATTTTTCTGTTATTTAAATTTGAAAGTTTCTCTGAAATTTCTGTGTCAACTTTATCTAATTCGGCAATGTATAAGTCCTTATTCTTTTTATAATATTCTTTATTTGCAGGATCAACTTCAACAAGTCCTTCATATATATTTTCAACCATTATTTTGGCATTTCTTGCCGAAAGCCATATATGCGGGTCTTTAACTACTGTTCCTTCTTCATAAGTTTCATTGTCATCTGATGCATCAGCTTTTTTGTCTTCTTCGGACATTTCTCTCAACTCTATTCCTTTTGAACAATCAACAATAAGCAGGTTTTTATTAAGGTTAGCAATTTTATCCATCGATCCGAGTTCAAATTCTATATCGGTTCCGATTTTGGCATACATCTTTGCGTTGCTCAAGTCAATCATTTGATTTGGTGTCGGTTCATAAGTATGGGGAGATGCCCCCGGTGGAACCATAGCCATAACTTTTACTTTGTCTCCCCCGACTTTTTCAACAAATTCCACCTGCGGAAGAATAGTTACCCCTACGATTATCTTTTCCGTTAAATTTTCCGTTAAATTTTCTTTTGGTTTTTCTTCTATGCATCCGCTTATCAACACACCAAAAATTAAAATTGCTCCGACTGCTGCAATTCCTAATAATTTATACCCTTTTAACAAATTTTTTTGTTTCATTGTTAAAGTTTTAAAGTTTTAAAGTTTTAAATTTTTATATTAATTAAATTTTATCAAAATTATTAAGATTTTGAAACAATATTAATAATAATTATTTAAATATTAAGAAATATTTAATAAATCTTATTCATAACAAAAATTTTGCGTTATTAGAAATTTTTCAATGAAAATTAATTTTATTTAATCTTTGTGATTTAATTCTATTACAGAATTCTATTACAGCAAATGAAAAGTAAATAAAATGCCAATAGTAAGCATATCTTTAAATGATCAACTTTTAAAAGAGATTGACGATACTCAAAGAAAATTCGGATTTTCGGGAAGGTCGGAGATAATAAGGACAGGAATAAGAATGCTTAACGAGGACTATAAACAAAAAGAAGATCTTTCCGGAGATATGGATGGAGTCTTTTTGGTTGTGCATAATCAAAATGTGGAAGATACGGTTACGGAAATAAAACATAAATTTGACGATGTAATTACAACCCACATTCATAGCCATTTAAGAGAGAAAAAATGTCTTGAAATTTTCATTATTAAGGGAGAAGCGAAAAGGATAAAAAAATTACTCAATCTGTTTCAGACAAGCAAAAATATTAACTATGTTAAATTAATTGTTGCATAATTTTTGACATTAAATTTATCGTTAAATTTATTCATCTTTATTTATATGTAATTTATATTTAATAATATAGAATGTAATTATTATGATAAATAGTATATAAAAATAAAAAAAAATTTAAAAGGATATAAAAATGGCAGCAACAAAAGCAACAGGGTATTGCGTAAAGTGCAAGGGGAAAGTAGATATGAAAGGAGCAAAGGAGATAACAATGAAGAACGGCAGAAAGGCAATGAGCGGAACTTGTCCGAAGTGCGGAACAAAGGTAT
>JAGTWP010000008.1:9868-34870 GCA_018260755.1 Candidatus Altarchaeum sp.
CAGAAAGGCAATGAGCGGAACTTGTCCGAAGTGCGGAACAAAGGTATTCTGTTTCATTAAGGGATAAGAAAAATAAAATTAAAAAAAATTTAAAAGGAGGTAAAAATGGTAGCAGCAACAGGGTATTGCGTAAAGTGCAAGGGGAAAGTAGATATGAAAGGAGCAAAGGAGATAACAATGAAGAACGGCAGAAAGGCAATGAGCGGAACTTGTCCGAAGTGCGGAACAAAGGTATTCTCATTCCTTAAGGCTAAGGCATAAATATATCTACATTTCACTATCTTATTTCTATAATAAGGGATAAAAAGGCTTTATATTTTTTCTTTTTTCTTTTTTTTCTTTTTTAGGTTTATTTTTATGTTTTTAATGTTGTTTTAAAAATTTTTGTTGAATAAAAAATAAAATGTTTGATGCCCATTGTCATCTGGATTTTAGTTCATTTGATTCCGACCTGGAAGGGGTTATTAACAGAACTTATAATGAAGGAATCGGAATTGTCACCTGTGCAATTGATAATGTAGGAGTTAATAAAACATTAAATTTTTATAATAAATTTAAAGATAAGCGGCTTTTTATGACTTTTGGTATTTCCCCTATAAATTTTGATGAAAACGAGTTCAAAAATTTTGTTAGTAATGTTGAAACATATAAGGACAAGCTCATAGGAATCGGAGAAGTAGGGTTGGATTATTACCGAATTAATGATGAAAAAACAAAAGAACAGCAAATAAAAAATTTTAAAAATTTTATTGACTTATCAAAGAAGCTGAATAAAAAGCTCGTAATTCATTCAAGAAATGCTGAAAAAGAGGTAATTGAAATTTTAAAAGAAAGTAAAATAAATGTGATGATGCATTGTTTTTCAGGAAGTATAGAACAGGCATTGGAAGCGATTGATTTGGGGTGTATCATTTCAATTCCGACAACAGCTTATTATTCAAAAGGAAGGCAGAAAACGATTGAAAAAATTCCGATTGAAAACATTGTAACAGAAACAGATGCACCTTTTTTATCTCCGTTTCCCGAAAGAATGACTAATAGGAGCAACAGGAACGAACCGTTGAACATAAAATATTTGGTGGAAAAAATTTCAGAAATTAAAAATTTATCTTTTGAAAAAGTAAGCGAGATAACAGAAGAAAATTTAAGAAATTTCTTTAAATTTTAAACATATTTATGTTGAACTATGGGATTTATGTTAAATTATAAGACTTATATTAAATTAATAATATTTATGTCAAATTCTAATATTTATGTCAAATTATAATATTTATGTCAAATTATAATTAAATTTATAATCTTTCTTAATTATAATTATATTATCAATTTATATTATTTAATAAACATTTCCTATTCTTCAATATAATTTAGATAATTCAATCATAATTATTAAAAAATTTAAATAAAATAGATAAAAATATAAACAAAAAGCAAAATTATTAAAACAAGAGAATGGATTTTATAAAAATTTCATATACGGGAAAAACAGAAGACGGAAAATTTTTCGGAACAACAGACAAGAAAATAGCAAAAGAAAAAGAAATTTATGATGAAAGTGTTGTATATAAGCCAGTAATATTGATATATGAGGAAAGCAACGATAAAATAACCGAAAAAATAAAAGAAGAAATAAAAAATGAGAAAGTCGGCACGGAAAAGGAAATTGTAATCCCGAAAGAACTTAACCAGAGTTATAACCAGAAACTTGTGCAAATTTATCCGATTCACCTGTTTAAAAAGCAAAATTTAAACCCGTTTACAGGAATGTTGTTTAAAAGCGGTGAGGCAGTTGGAAAAGTCATAAGTGTTGCAGGAGGTAGGGTAAAGGTTGATTTTAACAGTGATATTGTCGGAAAGGAACTAATATACAAAGTAAAGGTAGAAGGAATTGCTATAACAACCGAGGAAAAAATAAATTATTTAGTAGAAAGAAATTTTAACACGGCTGAAAATTTTCGGTTCAATTTGGAAAAAAATAATAAAAATGAAAACGAGAGCAACAATCTTAATGTGGAGATTCCAAAAAATATATTTATTAACGAACTGGTTTTTAAAAAGAAACAAAAGTTTGTCCATGATGTTTCAAAATATCTGAATATAAAAGAAGTTGTATTTACAGAGAAATGGTAAAATAAAAGATAAATTTAAAATTAACATAAAATTAAAAGAATCAAAATTAAAAATTAAAAGAATCAAAATTAAAAGAATCAAAATTAAAAATTAAAAGAATCAAAATTAAAAGAATCAAAATTAAAAATTAAAAGAATCAAAATTAAAAGAAACAAAAATGATAAGTGTTGTTTATAAAGAAATTTTAGGTGGACTGATTACCATACATGAGCGCAAAAAGGGATCTATCAAAGGAGAAGAAATAGCTGCATTGCTTAATAAAACAGCAGGAACTATAAGAAATCAGATGCAGACATTAAGGGCTTTGGGCTATGTTGACGGAATTCCGGGCCCGAAAGGAGGATATATTCCTACGCTAAAAGCTTATGAAGCGCTTAGAATTCAACAATCGGAATATTTTATAGAAGTTCCGATATACCAGAATAATGAAAAAGTAGAAGGGATGATTTTAGAACAAATTATATTTTCTAATGTAAGTAACCCGACAGAATGCAGATGTACAATTAAGATTTTAGGGGATACGTCAAAAATTCATGAACGTTCTATTCTTAAAGTAGGTCCAACTCCTATTAATAAAATAATAGTTGTGGGAGAAGTAATAGGAAGGAATGATATAGATAAAGATATTTTATTGGCAACAAAAAGCATAGTAAGTATTCCGAGATACAAAATCGGAGACATGATATCCAGACAAAAACTAATCTCATTTAGTCCTAATACCACTATTTCCGAATGTGAAGAAATTTTAATCAGGAACAAAATTGAAGCTGCACCTGTTGTTGAAAATAATAAAGTAATAGGAATTATTTCATTAAGGGATATTGTTAATGCAATAGTTGAAAAAAAAGCGGTTAATATTATAAGGGACATAATGGAAAGTAATATTATTACTATAAGTTTGAATGCACAACTTGCCGATGCGGTTACAATTATGAAAAAAAATAATGTGAAAAGGATTGCAATTGTAGATTCAAATACACTGGAACCAAAAGGAATTATCTCTATGACTGATATTATAAATTTAATGATTGAGTAATTGAATTCGGTTCAAAGGCAATAAATTCGCATTGTATTGTTACTAAAAATTTATAACATTTTCGTAACTATTCAGAGAATACAAAAATTTCACATCAATTCGTTCGGAGATTTCAACTCTGTTGAAATACCTATGAAAATTTCAAAATCAAAAATTTTACCTGTAATTTTTAATGTATCAAAAATTTTTGATTTTTGAATATGCTGAAAATTTGTGAAATTGCTGAAAATTTGTGAAATTGCTGAAAATTTGTGAAATTTTCAACCTTTAAAAAATCTGCGAGATTTTTTAAATGCCTGTAAATCTTGCAGATTTCTGACATGGTTGAATGGTTACAATTTTTTAATTATAATTTAAATCAAAACTAATTAATAAAAAGTATAAAATTTATTTAAAAATTTATCAGTTAAATTTGTTCAAATGGCTCGATTTTTAGAGGCAGAGGCGAGGATTTTTAAGATGGTTTGTATGAGATGTAATGCAAATAATCCGAATAATGCGACAAATTGCAGAAGGTGTGGAAGCGACAAATTAAGAAAGAAGAATAAAAAGATTATGAAAGCAGCAGGAGGAGCAGGCGGTGCCCCGGGTGCAGCAGGTGCTAAAGGTGCTGCGGCTAAACCAGCAGCAGGAGCAAAAGCAGGAGCAAAGAAGTAAAAAGTAAATTTTACAAAGTTAGGGATTATACGGCAAAAATGAATTCCCCGGAAATAAAAAAATTTATTCTGGAGAATAGTTCGCTGTTCTGGTGGATTAAAGAAGAGGAAAAAGAAAATATCAGCACGGACTTTTTGGTTGAGACAATATTGAATTACGGCGATGAAAGAAGCGTTAAAAAGCTGTTTGATCTGGTCGGAATTAACAATGTTGCGGATATTTTCTATAAACAGATCTCGCACAGAAGAGTTAATTATTTTCCACCTGTTGTAAATTTCTTTAATCTGTATTTTAAGAAAAATATATGTAGAAGTACTAACAGATAAGCAAAGAGAGTTGTTGCCTTTGATTAAGATATTTTCAGGGGATTTTTTCAAAAGAAAAAGTATAAAATACAATATAAAGAAGAACAATTATTTGTTGGATAAAATCATACATGAAACCAGTGACCAGATTCATAAGATATAAATTACTCGGAGCCAATTGAATTTATCAGGAAAGAAATTTCAGAGGATGAAATTAAAAAAATTTTAATTGATGCGGCAACGGTACCTTTTTGATTGTTTTTCATTTTTTTGCACCAACATTTTTCGCCTGTTCAAGTGCGATTTCGTTAATTGATGACAGTGCCTTAGCTCCTGAAGCCCCCTCAATCGCCTGGGTTGCGATACTCTGCACCTGTAAGTTAGATTTATTTAACTGCTCCATTAAGTCCTTAATCTGACCTACCTGCTTTGCTACGGTCTCCTCAAGATGTTTAATCTTTAGTTCGGCAAGTTTTTTCTCACCTTCAATCTCTTTTGCCAAAAGATCCGCCTTCTGTTTAGCACGGTTTTCAGATAATTCGGTCGCTTCTTTTTTAGCATCACTAACTGCTTTTGCAAGTTCTCCTGGAAATGACTCTGCTTTAGTTCTTATTTCAGCAATTTCTTTTTCCTGTAAGGCAACTGTTGCTTCTCTTTCAGATAATTCATTTTCCTGGGATTCTCTTTCTTCTTTAAGGGCTTTCTTTAAAGTTACTTTTTCTTCTTCATACGCGTCTTTTTCCTTCTTTCTGGATAAAGTTAAAGTGTAATTGTATTCCTCCGCTTCTCTTTCTCTTTCTTTTTTAAGTTTCTCGTCTCTTTCTTTCACATTCTTCTGATAATATTCCTGTTCTTTTTCCCATTGTGTCTTCATTGTAGTTGTCTCTTCTTCAAATGCATTCTTTTTCCTTTCATGCGTATTGATGAGGTTGTCCAATGTTTCTGCGACAATCTTAATGTTATGAATTTCTTCAAGATTTTTTGATTCTATCTTAATTGCTTCCTGTACCTCCTTTAATTTATTTTCTTCAGAAGTTAGTTTATCTGATAAAACACTTAATGTTTTGCTCAAATCCAGTTTAAGATCTGCAAGCCCTTTTACAATACTCTCAACAGTATATTCGGATGTTTTTTCAATTAAATTTTTTTCATATTTGTTTTTCGCTTCGGTTTCTTTGCCTGTGGACTTATCTTCCTGCTCTTTTTCCCTGTATTTGGCAAGCAGTTCATCATAAGCTTTAATCATGTCTGTTTTAGTATCCTTTATTGTTAATTTTTGCTCCATTTTGTTTTGCTCTTTTAAATTTTATGACTATTTTAAATTTTATAGATATTTAAATTTTAATTTAAATTATGAAAATATTATTAAATAAAAGAATAGATAAAATAAAAGAATAGATAAATTTTTAATCACTCATCGCCACTGCTATTAAATACCCTCTCGCCCTTTCCGTCATAGAATACTTATACACAAAATTCCAGAATTGTTCATTATGTGCAGGGACTTTCAGATGTGCCAGTTCATGAACCACAACGTAATCATGAACAAATTTAGGCATTTTTAAAAGACGGTCGGAAACCCTTATTATTTTATCTCTTGTATTACAATTTCCAAACATCTTTGAGTTTTGCTCTGTGCTGTATTCAATTTTATTCCATTTAAGTTCATTGTTAAAGTATTCTCTGTTCAGTTCTTTTGCCGTATTTTCAAGATTCTTATTTGCATCGCCTTCGATTAAATTTTTCTTTCTGTCGTCTGCCTCAAATCTCTTTTTTGCCCATTCAATATAATGTTCTATTTTTTCACTGCTCAAACTATTTGAAACATATAACAAAATTTCTCCGTTAACTCTTTTTGTAGTTATTGTCCTCCTTCTTTTTTCACTTTTTATGACCCTCACATCCATTATTGTATTCTGTAAAATTTTAGAATGTATTTTCTGTTTATGCGGGGAATGGGATTTGAACCCATGAAGGCTTACGCACACAAGGCCCTGAACCTTGCCCCTTTGGCCGCTTGGGAACCCCCGCTTAAAATTTATCGATTACATTTTTTATTTCTCCTATTGAATTAACTATGTAGGTTGGATTATATCTTCTAAATTCATCCTTTGTATGGGCGTATAATATTGCTATACTCTTTATTCCTGCTGAATTTGCTGCAATAATATCATTCGGATGGTCACCAACCATAATGCAACTATCTTTATCCTTGCTTAAATTTAAAATTTCAATCGCCTTCAAAATCGGCTCTGGATGCGGCTTTAAATTTAACACATCTGTTCCTGTAATAACCACTTCAAATAAATTTTGCACATTCAGGTCATTTAAAATCCGATCTGTAAGTTCCCTTCCTGTTGTTGTTACAATTCCCAAATTAAAATTTTTTGTTTTGAGAAAATTTAATAAATCAATTGAGCCGTCAATTGCATCTACCATAAATTTTTTTCTCGTTTCTCTGAATATCATAGATGCTTTTTCAACCGCTTCATTATCGTTAGCTATTTTTCTAAATGTTTGCTGATGAGGGATTCCAATTAATTTTTTTATTTCGTCATCGGTAAAATTTAATTTTGTTTTGGCATACGGCTCTAAAAATTTAAATGCCTCTCTAAATGCTATTATAATTGACGGAAACGAATTAACAAGTGTTCCGTCAAGGTCAAATAAGATTCCTTTTATTTTCGGATTTGTCTCTGTTTTCGGATTTATTCGGGTCATATTTTAATTTTCGCTTAAATTTTAATTGTTTAAATTAGCAGGGTATATTATCATATTATCATATTATCCTATTATCATATTATCTTTGCTTTAATAATTATGTATTGGTAAATTTATTTGTCTGAAAATTTAAAAATGAATGTTTTGGGGATTGAAGGAACGGCACATACATTCGGTGTCGGAATTATCAATGATTCGGAAGGTGAGCTCAAAATTTTAGCTGATGTTAGAAAGGTATATTCTCCTGCTGAGGGTGGTATAAATCCGTATTTTGCAGCGGAATTTATGGCTGAGAATGCAGATATTGCAATAAAAGAAGCGTTAAAAATTTCCGGTCTGGATATCAAGGAAATTAATTTGCTCGCATTTTCACAGGGACCTGGTTTGGGACCGACATTAAGAACAGCGGCAACATCTGCACGAACACTTTCCTTATATCATAACATACCTTTGCTTGGTGTGAATCATTGCATCGCTCACATTGAAATTGGAATTGAGCGCGAACACATGAAAAATCCCCTGATTGTTTATGCATCGGGAGGCAATACACAAATTTTAATCCGCCGGGAAAATTTTTACAGAATTTTTGGCGAGACGATGGATATTGGCATGGGAAATATGTTAGATAAATTTGGTAGGGAAATGGGATTAAAACATCCCGCGGGTCCAAAGGTTGAGGAACTTGCAAAAAATGGAAAAAATTTTATAGAATTGCCTTACACAGTTAAAGGAGCAAATTTATGTCTTTCCGGATTGCTTACAAGTGCAATAAGAAAAAAGGATGATAAAATGAAAAAGGATGATAAAATACTTAATAAAACATTCACTCTTGAGGATTTGTGTTATTCTTTACAGGAGACGGCTTTTTCTATGTTGGTTGAGGTTAGTGAGAGGGCATTAGCACATTTAAATGCAAAGGAATTACTACTCACAGGAGGGGTTGGAAATAATAAGAGATTACAGGAAATGTTAATGTTGATGGCAAAAGAACACAATGTTAAATTTTTTGTTCCAACAAATTATTGCTCAGATAATGGGGTTATGATTGCATTGACAGGACTGAAGATGTTTAAGGCAAATATTAGGCAAAAATTTGAAGAAACAAAAGTAAAGCAGAGGTTTAGGACCGATAAAGTTGAAATTTTATGGGATTAAATTTTGTGAAATTTTTATTATCATTTTAAGATTATAAGAGGATGTCTAACAATTATCTTATGCATTGTAATAGTATATAAAACACAAAAATTTAAAGGTGTAAATTTAGTAAAATATATTGTAACAATATATAAGATTCAAAAAAATTTGAATTGTTGGACAACCTCAGAGATTCAAAAACCGATACCTAAAAATTATGCCTTAAATTTATCCGCCATTTCATATATTTCTTTTAGCCGTCCGACATTTTCAACATTCATTATCAGGCATAAATTTAAATACATAACATATCCCTTTGTTAAAGATGCACCGAAATGATATTCTATTTTGCATATTTCTGCCAGTTTATTTCTTATTGCATTGTCTTGAAATTTCTTATTTGCAAGTTTGTCCGGAACTACAAGATTACAAAAGCCCTTTTCAACATTTTTTAAATCATCAACTGTTACTGTTAAATGTGATACAGCGTCATCAAAATATTTTTTCATTCTGTCCGAGGAGGGAATATTTGCTCCTGCAAGTCCCCCTAACTTTAATTGGTCTAAAATATATCTTAATTTAGGTGCCACCATTATAGGTTCTGATGCTATTGCTGAAACATATCTTTTATTTCCTGTTTTAAACATGGTTGCTGTTAGTAAGTCCGCACTATCTACGGTCTTTCCTGCCCATGCAGAATATTTACCTGGATCTATTCTGTGTTTAAATATTCCTCCGATTTGATGGTAAAAAAAGTTTGCAACAAATTTATTATATTTGGTATAAGCTAAACTTATATTTTCTTCTTTGAATATTCTTTCATTATCAACCAATATAAAACTATCTGCAAAATTTGATATTTTTTCCATGGCATATTTCGCCGCATAAGATCTGCGTCCTCCTTCACTTTTACTTGGCATAACTCCTACGGTAATAACTTTTGTATTTGGATCCCTGTTTTTCAAATATTCTATTATCTGTGGAGAAACACCTGCCCCGGTTCCACTTCCAAGCCCAAGGAAAATATATGCATAATTTATTTTATCCTTTGGAAATATTGTATCCATACAATTTTTAAAATAATTTTTATTGTTACCTATTGCATCTTCGGCTTTTTCGGGATCATTTCCAAACCCACCACGTACTTCGTTTCTAAAAATAAAATTTTCTTTTTTTCCACCAAATAGCGGACCATTAGTAGATACCAGCTCTCCATCACCTTTTATTCCAACCCACCTATCTTCTTTCACATTATGAAGTTGCATCAATTCCTGCGCTTCGCTATTTAACACAATAGGATATGCCAATTCAAACATTTCTTTATTTGCATATATTTCATCCACTATCTTTGTTCCGCAATGACCTACACCAACAATAATCTGTGACATTTTAATAGTTAAATTTTTATCAGAATATTTTTATTATTTCCGTACTTTTTTTATCTTTTCTGTATGATAAATGTGCCTTTACAAGTATTATGCCTATTATAACAAATACAATGGCACAAATTCCTACAAGTATCCGAAATGATGTGTTTAATTCGTTTTCTAATTTATATGCTTCGCCCCTATTATAAATTGCATCCTTATATTTATTATAATAAGCTTTGTAATTTTCGGAATTACTCAAACTTTGAATGTTGTGCCGTTCATAGATTGAAATTGCATTATTGTATGCCTCAATTGCTGTTTCCACGGTTGTTATTTGCCTGCTATTGGATGCTTCGTTATAATATTTTTTTCCGCCATCAACCGAATTTCTCGCTTTTTCTAGGTCTTCGTAAAAATTGCTTTTTGTTTCATAGACCTTTTTTAATTCTTCAGGAACATTACCTCCAATTGACACAGTTTCATCATAGCATTTCAATGTGTTTTCAAGATATTCTATTTTTATAGGTGTTATTTTTTCATTATCTGCTTTTTCTTTAAAAAAAGTTCCTGTATCTTCTAATATTTTCTTTAAGCCGGTTTTTGAAAGTTTGATTATTTCAATTATACTTTGTTTATCCTCGTCTGAACGCAAGTTGTAATTGTATGTTTCATCCATTTGAGAAATTATGCTTTTTAAATTAGGTGCATTCTTTAGTACTTCCTCTCTTGAATTTATATTGTCAATTCTCTTTTTGTCCGAACTCACAAAATTTTCAAGAAATGCCTTAACTTCATAAGTAAATTTATTTACATTGGAATTGGTGCTGTATGTGTCCTTTCCGTACAACCAAGATAAGCATGTTCTTTGTATTTGTCCCGGCTCAGAATATGATGAATCAGTATTAATATTTGAAATATCTTTGCGTAATTCTTCAACTGTTTTGTCTCCGTACACATTTACTATAAATACAAGTATAAATAGAAACAGCAACACGAAAAATATGTTTTTTATATTCATCTTAAAATAAAATGTTTATAATATATGTTCCAATTCCAATGATTATGCTTATTATAACAATTAAAATTATTCCTATTGCAATTATTATTCCCCCTATTTTTAATATCCACATAAAGTTAGGAACTTTATAGATATGTTCATATTTTATTCTGTCAATCCATTTCTTTGTTAAAACCAATCCGAGAGCAATTCCCATAATCACACCTAATATTTTAAATAAAAACGAATCATTTTTACAATTATTTATTGTATTGTTTAATGATTGCTCCGCTTTTTTATAATTTTCATCAACAGAGGTGGGATTTTCTATTTGTAAAAACTCGCTCATTGTTTTGTTGCACTCGTTTATTTCAACGGCATTATCGTCATTCTTGACAGTTATGTTAGTGTTATCACTATACACATTTCCAACTAAAAATAAAACAAAAAATAGTACAATTGCAACACACCTTATGTTCCTTTTAAATTTATTAAAATTTTCCATTTTTGATGTTTAAAATTTGTTGTCTTTTTTATTTTCCTTTCTTTTTAATCCATATATAAAGTCCTCTTTCTCTTCTTCATGGGGCGCCCCCCCCAAACCACTTCTTTCTTCACTTTTATCTTCTTTTTTAATTCCCTTTGGTTCTTTTTCAACACATTTTTCTTCTTTTGGTTTATTGCAAAAATTAGATTCTTCCGTTTTAGGTGTGCCTTTAGACATTTCATCATATCTTTTTGTAATTTTTTCAGTTTGTACACTTTGTGACGATTGTTCATAACGATTGCCTTTATATGGCTCGTTATTGTATGTTTCGGATCCTTTTTGCATAATAAATTTTCGCTTAACAACAAACCAAGATAAAACAAGGACAATTGCAAATATAACAAAAAGATAAAACAACAAAGAAATGATATTTATTAAAATTTTTGAATTTTCTATTTTTGTTGCTGTTAAACTCATTTCTTTAGTTTGCTCATATTTTGATATTGCTCCTTTCATATATTCGGTTGTAGTTATTGTAGCATTGTTGTCATCACAATCATTCCCTCTCTCCTTTTGATTTGGTGGGACGCAATTGAATGTTGAACAATTTCCACTTGGTATTATGCTTATAAAATTATCTTTATCCTTATCGCGGTAATATAAGAGAAGCGGGCAAACATTTCCTTCATCAGTTTTGTTGTTACAATTGTCATCAATTCCATTACATATTTCGGTAGCATTAGGATATATTGAAGAATTCTGGTCATTACAATCCCCTCCTGTTGTAACATTATGAGGATTTTGTGGTTGACATAAACATTTATAACTACTGCCATATCCATCGTTATCTTTATCTTCATAGTAATTTTTGCATCCTTTGGCCTTTTCTTCCCCATCTATCAAATTATTGCAATTATCGTCAATTCCATTACAAATTTCTATTGTTCCAGGAATATCTGAATTACTATCATTGCAGTCATTTCCTCCTTTAATAGAACAATTTATTGTAGTGTTATCGCACAAAAGAATAACAGAATTATTCTCTTTCGTACAATTTGTTTCATTTAAATTAAAGGGTTTGTTACTTATAAACCCATCCTTATCAGTATCACAGTAATATATCTCTGTAATTGATTGATTGGCAGAAGTATTTTGAGATATATTATTAGAATTATATGCACTATTGTTGCTTGTGGCATTAACCGTTAAGTTATTTGTAGAATTATCAATATTTGTTGTGTTTGCTGCCTGAACATTTCCTGCAAAAGCAAAGACAAATAATATACATACAACCATTAAAAAGTTAAGTTTATCCATTTTCTTTTTAAATAATAAAATATCTGAATTATTAAATTTTTGTTATTCTTTTAAAAATTTATTTATATCGTCTTTTAAATTTTTATATATTTGTGCTAAATCCTCCAATGAAATTTTAATGTTTGAGGAATTACATTTATTCAAAACATCGTTCATTTTTTCTTCATCTGCAATAAAATCTCCGAATTTTTCATTTAACTCATCAAGACGGGGAATATTTGAGAATGCGATAAATGAACATATCTTAAGTTTGTTTGAACTTGATTTTTCAATCTCTATTGTTACTTTAATAGGTTTATCATTTTTTTCCATATCTTTTTCTATTTTTTGTTCTAATTCTCTGCATGTAATCTTTTCTTTATAATTGTCTGGCAATGTAACATCTATGTAAATTCCCATTGATTTTTCTAAATTGCAATCAGCCATTTTTCCTTCATCCAATGCATCCACTATTAAAAACTCCAGTTTAATGGTCTCCCAAAAGTCCTTATTTTTTTCAACAAAGGATGGAACAATTATCGGTGTTTTTTTGAAGTTTCCGCATCGTTTGAAAAATTCGCGAAGATTTGAAATATTAACTTCTGTTAAGTTTGCAATCCATTTTCCATACATTTCATTAACTGTCTCTTTTTCAATATATTCATTGTCAACAATTATTATAGCATCACATAAGTTGTAGAACAGTGCAATATTGGTTATAGCATTCACTTCTGGTATTACGGAATGATCTTCGTTTTTATAAGGTAAAACAATTGTGGTCGTTAAAATCGAAGATTTTTTATTCATAGTGTTTCTTATTTTTTTACTAAAGAGATATCCGCAGCCAACTCCTGTCCCCCCTCCTCCGGCATTCACTATATTTATCCACAAATCATTTGTGTTTTTAGTTTTGTTTATGATTCCACTCTTTCCGTAAAATTTACTGTCCTCTTTTGATTTCTCCCAGGTCAGAAAATCCTCGGCAATTTTTCCGGATATAAGCCACGACCCTCTCACATACTCATAATTCTCACTTTCTATTTGTATTGGGTTTAAGTATGCTGCTGTTGGAAACATACTAGTTTTCTCATGACCAAATAACCTTTTTAAATTGAGACCCAGTCGTTTTGCCTCTTCATCTGTTTCCTGTGATCCTTCTATTTCCTGAATATCTCCAATAAAAAAACCAATATTTTCTAATGAATTATTTTCAGGCCTTCCTGCCTCTCTGTAAATACCTATTGTTAAATTTATTCCTGCCTGTCCCAGTCCGAAGATAAAAATTTTTGACATTTAAAATTTCTTTAGAGTTAATCTGTTATATATTATGTTTGCAATCTCTTTTTTCATTTCTTTTCCGATATTGCTTCCTCTTAATTCCTCTGCATTTTCAAAACTGTCACTTAATCTGTTGTACACATCATAAAAATCAGTTATATTTTTTGAGTGTCTTTCAAACATTGGCTCTATTATTTTTTCTATTTTGTCTTTTGATAAAAATTTTTCCGCATAAGTTTTAAGGCCAATTAAGTATTGTTCATCATTTACGCTTTCAATAAAGTTTTTCCATTTTATCCGTAAATCAACAAACTCATTTTCGCCGGGAACTATGCTAATGCATTCCTCTCTGTATTTATTTAATTGTTTCATCCTTTCCTCATTCTCGATTATTTTTTTACTTTTGCCACCTGCTTCCATCTTTTGCCAGATAATCCAAAATACATCTGCATCCTGCTTATTTTCAAACATTTCATAAAAATCTTCTTTACTTATGTCTTTGTGTACCTTTTTGTATCGCTCTATCATCCTTAATGAGTCATCCTTAATATTCAATAATCGTTTCATATTTTCAGTCGCTTTTTCAATTTCACTGATGCGAATGTTATCATTCAATTTAAATTCATCCGTCTTTATAGTCTCTCCGCACAATCTCATCTCAAGTCCCCGTAATTCATCAATCTTTTCCTGTCTGGTATTTTTATCTTCCTGCTTTTTATTAAAAATGTTGAAGCCCATATTCAAATTTCATTTATAGGTGTTTTTGAAAACAAATGAAATTTTGTGTTTTGAAAATTTAAGGTCAAATAAATTAAATTAGCATATTTCTGATGTTGTGAGATTGCTATGAAATTTCAGAGTTTTTGTTGTCATCACAGAGAGGAAAATAAGAGACTTAAAATTTAATGCGATTATTTTATGGACATTATATTATTAACCATATATTCCCTCAAGATACCAACTATTTTATCATTATCGTCCACAATAGGAAGCGATGATAATTTTGTATCCTTATTTGGTATTCTATCTTTAGTGTTGTTTATAAGATAGTAAATTTCATGTGATTTGTCAAATTCTTTTTTTGCATCTTTAATTGTATCGGTGGATTTGAGTTTTATGATTGGATATTTTCTTGGACATTCTCCAATAGGAGCGTTGTCCCTAATCCCTATACTTTGATATTTTTGTATGTCTTTATAAGTAATAACGTCAACTAGTTTTTCGTCGTTGTCTTTTACCAAAATATGATCAATAGTTTTAGTATCTAACAAGTTTTTACATTTTGCCAGGGTATCCGTTAGTGTACATGTTGACGGTGAATTATCCATAATTTTTACTACCTGAATATTTTCAAATTTTTCAAATTTTCTTCTATTCTCTAAAAAACTAATTATAACACCAGCTAATCCGGCAATAAAACCAGCCAATATGTGTAGTGCCAATATATTTTCAAGCATCCTATAAACAAAAAGAAGACCAACCAAGACCCCTCCTAATATTATCACTGCGAGTTCTATCAGCATACCAGTCTTCGTCGTGTTTGTAGTTATCATAAATGCAAGTGCAAACGCTAATAATAAAGTTAAAATAAAAAGAGTATCATCTGTTTCTTTTTCATGAGATATTATTTCTTCTTCGTAACTCGTTCTATTTATTGTCTTGTTTATTGCTGAGATTATAACATCAGTTTCTTGTATCTTTTTAGTATCTCTTTTATCATAAGACGCCTTTGCATTTTGCAGAGAGTTTATTGCATTTGGATAATCCATAACAGATAAATATTCAAAAGCATTATCTCTGTACCTGTCTGCCTTTTCTCTTTTTTGATTTATTTCATTATCTATCTCTATACTTTTATATATCAAATCTTCACATTTTTTAACTTCTGATGGTTTGGTTTGATCATACAATTTTTTTGCTTGTGTTGCATATATCCTTGCCTTGTTAGTATCTCCAGAGTTTAAGTAATATGTTGCGTTATCATATAGTCGAGTTGCATTATCATATATTTCTTTTTTATTTTCACAAATATGTTTTAACTCTATAGATTTATTTATTATTTTCTCACACTCTGCTTTAGATTCTGGGTCAATAGTAGTGTCTGATGTAGGAGAAGTAATCTCATTACAAGCACCTATTGCCCTATTTAAGCGCTCTATCCCTTCATCATAATTTAAATCTTTATCTTGCCCCATACAAGACCTACTAGCTAGTTCATAACGAGATTTTGCTTCCTGAACTGAGCCTTTTCCCACATATCTCTGATAGTCAAGAGGTATGTAGTGAATATTCTCCTTACATATAACTATAGCACTTTCATATGAAGCATCAATGTTAAATTTAGTTACAAGAACATTTTGGATTTGACAATTATCCACATTGTAACTCCATTTTTTATCACCATATTTGTCAATTATAAGTATCTCGTTAATGGTATTTGCCAATATATGTTTTTCACCATAAAGATTTGTTATTTGAACTTTTTGAATGCTCTTGCTTGCCTCATATGATCGGATAGTATTATCAACCAAATCAAAAATATAAACCTTACTATCGTTAGATCCTGCTATAATCTCATTATATCCATCACTGTCTAAATCACTCACGCTGACATCGTTAACTCCATTAGAAGGTTCATTTTTCGTTAATTTCCTCTCACAATTATTGTTTAAAATATATATTTTGTTATCTTTTTTGGAAGCAACTATGATTTCAGTGTCATTATTTTGATCCACATTTTCAACATAAATTGTATTGATGCTACCGTTTAGTATATATTTTTCTTTTATTATACTTGTGCCGTTTTTATCAAAAACAGAGATATAACCACTTTCAGAACCAGCTATAATTTCTGGTATTTTATCACCATTTATATCGGCCACAGTAAACGCAGTAATTGAACTGCCTCTTGTGTCATATTCTTTTAAAAATGAAGTATGCTTATCTAAAACATAAATAGAATTACCCAATGCTACAATTATTTCCTTCCCTTTTTCAGCCCAATTATCAAAAACATAAATGTGATCAACTAATTCTTGAGAACCTTTACCAAAGGGGGATAAACTATCTTGTACGCCTCTTTCACTAAAACGATAAACTTTTTCTTGTATACCGACAATAATCTCTTTCTTCTTGTCACCGTCTAAATCTGTCATGTAAATACTCTTACAAGGTGAATCTAATACTATTTTCTTTTCAAAATTATTACGTTCTCTATTATCTAAATAATTGAAATATACCAATGTATTTTTGTCATTAATATTGGCTCCCACTATAATTTCTTTTTGATTATTAATCTCACCTACATAACCACAGGAAATGGGGCCGTTTATATCGTTTATACTATATGTCTTGTCTTCTACATTTATCCCATATATAACACTCGCACTAAATATTAAAATACAGGTCAATATCAAAACCCCGCTAAGCAAACCCAATCTTTTCATTTCTTTAAATTTAAATTTTTGCAATTTGTTATTATTATCGCACATTTCTTTTTATCTTCAAAAATTTATCCTCTAATTGTTCAATTCTCCATACCTTTTTTTCATCTTTTTTATACCAGTCATTATAAATTTCCTCTTTAAATTCTTCTATTTCATTTCTTTTTTCTGATGTTGCGTTTTTCAATAATTCGTTGACATCTCTAATTAATCGTGAGGCCTTTTCTATCTTGTCTCTGTAAGTGTAAATTTCATTATTTTGTTTTTCTATTTCTTTTTTTAATTCAAAAGGAACATCAAAGCCATTTTTTTCCCATTCTTTTATTTCCTCTTTAATGGGATTTTCTTTTTGTTTACCATAAAAAAGCCAAAGAACTAATATAATAATAGCTATAGCAAGAAAGATAAGTAAAAACCACGGAAATGGCGGCGGGTGAATTATCCCATAACATTCGTCTGCTTTATCTTTTGCTTTTTTGTATTGTGAATAACCAAACAATTCCTTTGAAACATTAATACATTCTTCTGCATCATCTACATCATGTCCTTCCTTTCTTTTTTGTTCTATTTCATTCTCAACATCAGAAATTCTACTTTCCGCTTCTTTTCTCAAATTTGATATTTTATTCTCGCACATATTGTCTGTATTTTTTGCCTCTTCAATCGCAAGTTTATAATTTTCGTTCTCCAAATAGTTATCAGTTTTTTTAACATTTTCTTCAATATCTCCAACATCCATTCCAATTTTGTTTGCCGTTTTAATACAGATATTTATTTTTTGCTTAATCTTTTGTACATAGTTTTTTATATATTCATCCGAATCAAAAAAGTAAACTCCTTTACTGCCGTCTGTTGCCGGAGATACAATAACATATCTGCCGTTTTTTGAAATTTCCGTTGATGCCAAATCAACACCGAATTGCTTATAATAAATTTCAGCGCCTTTTACAGTAGTTCCTTCGCTGAAAATATAAATATAATGAAATGTTTGTGCTTCGCATACGCTTCCAAATCCATCTTCATTTATAGAAATATCTTCTATTGCCCCTCCTCCACTTTCTAAAATCTTTATTTCCTTCCCTTTTTCAGCCCCATTATCAAAAACATAAATCTTTCCATCTCTGCATCCGCAAACAATATACTTTCCGTTTTCTGTAATCTTTACGGTGTCAATATTTTCGGATAAAGTTTTATTCCATACTATATTTCCTTCCTTTAATATAAAAACATTTTCATAAGAAGTTACTGCCACTTCTCCGTTATTTGAAACCGAGACCCCCTTCCAGACAATTTTTTTTGCACTTGACGGAATTATATACCTCCAAATTTTATTTCCGGTTTCATCATAAAGTTCAACATTTCCGTTAGATGTCCCTACCACATAAAACTTTCCGTTTTTAGACATAGATACCGCCCACAATGACTCATTTTTAGAACCGGATACACACCATTCCTGTTTTTTATCAATCATATTTATCAGGCATACCTTTGTTGTAGCAGCAACAATTGTAGAAATTTTATTGTCTTTATTTCCAACATACGAATCAAGAATTTTATTGGACCCTTCAAGTGAAAATTTATAGGATCCTTTTAGATTGCCATTTAAATCTATCAGATAAATATTTCCATCCCCAGAAGTAGCAATTATGTTTTGAGCATCTTCATCCGTTCCAATCGCCCACGCAATATTTGATATGTCTGTAAAACTCCACAATGGCTCTGCACTTTCAGATAAGTAATTCTCCTGTGCATACGAATAACTACACAATACAAAAATCAAAAACAGTCCAAAAACAAATTTAAATTTAATATCCATTCTAATTTATAATAAATTTATTAAAAGTATAATTATTTTAAAGGGTTATTAAATTTATTTCTAAAAGTTAAATTATTAGTTAAATAAATAATTATTAATCAAATAAAATTTAATATAATTAAAATGGCAAAAAGTAATATAGGAGTAGGAATACTCGGGTTTGGAGTTTTAGCCGCAGGGATATGGTTAATTGCAAAACTTACTGGTTTTTTGGATAAAAAAGAATATTTAATATATGATACTCTTTGGAGTATACTATCAGTTATTCTTATTATTGTCGGAATAGTAATGGCATATCAGGCACTAAAAAGTTGGGGAAAAGAAGAAATTCCTATCGAATTTTGGAATGGCGTGTATAAAATGGGTTTCTCATTAATTATATTCGGGGCTATTTTGCTCGGAATAGGACTTGTATTATATTTGTTGGTTTTTACAAAGGTTATGGAAGGGGATGCCTCACTAATGAAATTGTTAAATGCCGGAGCTATAGTCGGACTGGTTTTTATTGGTGTTGGAGGCCTGATAGCGTATGTTGGAAATATGAAAAAAATACAATGCCTTGATAAAAACATAGGAATAAAGGAAAAAGAAGGAGAGGCAAACAAAATTAAAGATGCGGTAAAAAGAAGTAGTGAAACTGCCTCGCGTGGGAGTGAGAAACTTGGAGGAATAAGAGGCGAGAAACCTCCAGGAGAGAAATTTTAAAATTTTTAAGTACAAACTAACTATACAATTAAAAATGGATCCAACAACTAAAGCAGTATCTGTTGATACTAATAAAATAGTTATATGTTTGGGGGGCGCTGCAACAGAAATTGGAAACGAGATATTTAACTTAATGCAAAAAGAAGGCGAAATTAAAAAAGAAAAGAAGGAAAATATTGAATCAATAGAAGGATGGATAAATGCAGCAAATGAAAAGATAAAAAATGTAGAAAAATATGACGAAGGAAGGAAGAAAATAGAAGAAATAATAGACACTTTACGAAAGATCATAGAAAAATTTAAAAGGCCGGATGTTGATTATTTTGATGTAAAAGATGAGGTGGATAAACAAATAATTGAACTAGGTGATTTAGGAATAACACCAAAGCAAACAGTCACAGAAGGATATTCAAAAACAGATATCAAAGCGGAAGAAAGGGAATTATTAAAAAAAGGAGTAAGCGTCATTGCTGTGGATACAAACCCTCCGCCATCAAATATAAATCCGAGCATATTTCACATAGAACTTACACCCCCTGCCAGAGCAATATGTCAGCAGGAATTCGGAGCATGCCTAAATAATGAATATTGGCCAAGTGAGAGCGGGGCAGGAATGCGAAGAATTGCCGGAAAAGAATATTTTGTTGTTAATAAGGGTCTTATATTAGAGTCCATCAGAAAAAGGGCAACACGACTTGTTGAAGAAACCGGCAGAAGGAATTTTTTTATTACAATAGTAACTGCCGCCGGCGGAGGAACAGGGTCAGGAATGTTTCCGGATATGGCAATGGCAATAAGAAAAGAGTTTCCCGAACAATTTAAAGCAGATAGTTTAATGATGGTAGGGATTGCTACCTTGCCCCTTCCGCACGAAGCACAACAATTAGCAAACTCTTATGGATTATTGCAGGAATTGCACTTTCTTTTATCATCTGACGAACTTATTTTTAATGCTTTATTTATAGCAGATAGAAAAGAAATGGGTGACAGTCCTGAAGCACTGGAAAGATTTACACCAACAATAGCAGATTTTATCAGACATATGAATTTTGTTCCGCAGGAAACAGTAAAGGCATCAGGAAAAAAAGGCGCATTTGACATTGCTGATTTTGCTACTTACACAACAGGGGTACACAATTTTTCAACATTTTCATATTCCCGTGTTATATTTCCCTATAAAAAACTTAAATGGTTTTATGCTCTGTCAGATGTGTTGAAAGAACAAAAACAAAAATACGATGATGCATTAGATGAATACGAAAAAGCGAATTACGATTTAAAAAATTTGAAAGAGGAAATTGAAAAAAAAGAAGTCGTAATAGGACAAATCGAAGAAAAATTACGACAAACAGAAAAAGATATCTTTGCTAAACTACATTCATCAAAAATAAAGACAATAAAAGATAATATAGAAAGTGAAAGAAGTAGTAAAAAAAAGATAGAAGAAGCAATTAATACATTAGAAACAAGAACAATTCCTGATTGTAAGCAAAAATTAGATGAATTACAAAAAGATGTTGAAAAAACAGAAATAGATAAAGAAAAGACATTGCAGGAACTAAATACCGGTTTTACAACACTAAGAAGCAGAACAATTGAATTAAGTAACAGCGAGATTGATAAGTTAAAAGGAAGAATTGAAAATAGTTGCTTCATAGAGATTATGCGACTTCTCAATAGAGAAAACGAATATCTTGACCTTACGCATAAACCAATATCAAATGCAAACGCTTTGTTTAATCCATTACTGGACTATGTTCATTCAAATGAAGCTGCGTCAGGAGGCAATTTAAGCGGAGAAGAACTTAGAGAAATCAAAAACTATGGCTTATTATCAGAAGATAAATATAAGCATCCGATAGTTGAGACCACAAAATGTAATTTCTATCTTGCACTTGTTTCAAGTGATCCCAGAAATATAATAAGTGAAAAACTGCAAATAGAGGATTTGAAAACAAAGGCAATGGAGTTTGTTGCATCTAAAGCAGAGGTTAAACTTCTTACGGCACCGAGTCCTTATGAATTTATAATTTATGGATTATTATTTGGAATTTCGTTTGCACCTATTGCCCCGAAAAAGCCGTCCAGATTAAGAAGTATGGCAAATTATGAAGATATGTACTTTAGAACTCCAACGGATTCAAGAATTCAACACCATTCTTTATTTTTCATAACCTATAACGATTATGAAGGATTGACCGGAAAAATTGCTGATTCAACAAACCTAAAGGGAACGAATCAAGAGATACTTGAATTTTGGAAAAATTATCAGATGTTGGGCCCGGAAGAAAAATGGTATCAGCTTCCGTCAACTCTTGCAATGGTTAGAGTTCAGATTAAGAGCATAACAACAACTTTAGGCGATTTAGAGATAAAAACAAATGACTTTAAACAATTAACCGAAGGAACAAAAATAGAAAAAGAAAAACTTCCGGAAGTTGTGATAAAACTTGAACGCATACAAAAGATGCTTGATGAGACATTAAAGAGAATCAACAGCACAAGTAGCAAGTTCTTAGAAAATATAGAAATGGTAGAAATACTATCGAAGCAACTGGAAGCATCACGAATGCCATCACTTAATCCAACGACTCTTGAAAATATGCGAAAGATGGCAAGAGAAACAAGTATGAAAGAGATAAAAGAAGTGACTGAAAAAATATACGAAACACTTGGTTCAAAAGCATTGGCATTTGCAATAAGCGACATGGAAAATTCTATTGATGCCCTAGAAGAAAAGGACTCGCTTGTTATAAGAAAAAAAGACGAAGCACAAAAATGTGTTGAAAGAATTAAAATTTTATATGATAAATTAAAATATGGAATTGATCAATTACGACTTCACATTAGTGAGATGGAAGGAAGGATAGAAGAAATAAAGGGTGTTGTGGAGGAAGCATCAAAAGGACAAATTACTGAAGGAAAAAGAGATTCTCAATCACAACCCACAAGTGTAAAATCGGACGGGAAGGGAAGTACAGATTATATGTAGATTGTAGAATTATTTTTGTGCATTTCAAAGTAGAAATTTATTATTTTTCATTTTCTTTTTTAATTTTATCTGTAAAATTTTAAAATTTAAAAGATGTTTTCAATAGCAAATAGATATAATGTAGAAATGTTTAAATTTTCATTGGTCTTTGTAATCTTACTATTCCTGCTTTTTCCCGCATCTTTTGCAGATGCGACAATTCAAAGAAGTCCTGCTGAAAATCAGTATGTTTCTAATGAGGATTTTGTAAAATTCTTTATAAATACAGACACTCTTACAAAAGTTAGAGTAATATGTAATGGTGAATCATTTTCTGATAATTATTTATTGGCATCTTCGCATACGATAAATACAAAACAATTTTCTTCCGGTAGTGAAGTGGATTGCAAAGCAGAAATAATGAATAATGTAAGTGTAATAATTGAGGACTATGATTCTTCTGATGAATCAATCCTTAAATTTCATGTATATTCAAAACAACCGGTTCTTACTATGACTGATAATACCATTGAAGGGAGTTTTACAGCGGAATTTGATAAGCCAAAGGGCTCACAGGGAACTTATGCACTCGGAGAAAAATCCTTTACTATAAAAAATAACGGATTAACACCGATACAAACTGTAAAAATAACAAAAAGCGGGGACTTAATCTCATGGACAACAGTTTCACAAACAGATATTTCTTCAATTCCGGCCTTGACAAAAAGCAGCGAGATTACTGTTAAAATAGAAATTCCCGAAACAGCGCAGGAAAAAACATATCAAGGTTACATAAAGATAACATCCGGAAATGCAGGAGAAAAAACAATAAGTTTTAGTGTTAGAGTGATTTATCCTGTTGAAGTAGAAATAACCTCAATTAAGTCAGATATAGAAGATATGTTAAAAGCAGGGAATAGTTATGAAAGTAAACTCAATATAAAAGAAACAATGGGCTATAAAGGTACCGGAAAAATTTCCGTGCGCAGCAGCGGATTTCCAAACTGGATGAATGTAGGAGGAATTAATGACATTTCTAACATTAATGCCGGAGGAGAAACAACACTAACAATAACAGTTACTGTTCCGGAAAGGAATATCGTACCTGGAAAATATTATGGCGGCGTAACTCTCAGCAATGACTATATAAGGGATAGAGATAGTAGTAGTTACAAATTTAATTTTGAAATTCCTTTTCCCAAAATGAGTGTTGACAAGACAATATTTACTTATACCATTGACCCCGGAAATACCGCAGGGGAAAAATTTAGAATTTCTGAGACGGAAGGATATACTCCTATAGAAGGATTAGGAATTTCATTAACTAACTGTAAAAGAACAACAAAACACGGGAAAGAAGAATCGTTTGACGGATTAAAAAACTGGATACAGTTCAGCGGAATTAGTAGTTATATAAAGCGAGGAAATTCAAATGAAGTTTCTATCAGTATAAATACTAATAAGGAATACGGAACAGGAGAATATACCTGTGATGGTAAAATAACCACAAATTATGCAGGTGAGAAAACCCTCAATGTAAAATTTATTTTGGCTGATGTCTCCCTAACAGAAACTATAAAAAACTTGAATAAGAAGTTAGAAAATGCTAATAATTATGAAAAAAATATAATATCTCCAACGATAACTTTACTGGAAAAAATACGAACGGATATAAGCAGCAGTGATTTTATCTCTTCTTATGTTCTTTCATTTTTAATCTCTGCAAATCAAATCAATGTTAAAGATTACAATGAAGCATACAAAGAAGTAGAAAATATGGTTTCACAAGAAAATTCAATAAGCGGTTTAAAAAGCAATAGTAAATATAAGAAGTATAGAACTGAAATAACAGATATTGAAAAAAATGTAGATGTATATTTTAAGGGGACAGTCGGCAGTCTTTCAAATCATTTTAAATATGAAGGAGACAAAACAAAAGACAACAATATGTTATTATCCGTAGAACAATATAATAAGGCGTTAGAGTTGTGCGGGAAAATTAGTTGCGGAAATAAAGAAGAGATAAGCAATACAATCAGTGAATTAAATAACAAAATTAACTCATATAATATTTCAATAGAACAAAATAAGGCAAAAATAAATACATTAAATGATGAAATTTCAAAATTGTTATTTATTGACCTTTTTGGAAAAATTAAAAAATATGACGAGGTAATAAATTGTTATGCGGATATTATAAATAAAAGAGAAAAGATCGGAGGTGATAATAAAGATGCAGAGGTAAGCTTCTTTAAAACCGAAAAAAGCAAAATTGAAGAAGAAAAAACAAGGGAAGTTACTATGTCTGCTGCAGGTTTGTTAATTACTTTAATATCTATATTGTTATTATCATGGGCGTTTGTGTCCGGAAATAGGACATACAAGAAAGACAAAGAAAATGTGGAACTCGTAAAATTTTTGTTTTCAAAGTAAATTTAATGGTTTGAAAGATTAGTGATAATACAAAGATAAACCTTAACCTCTCAAAAGTTGGGGGGTTATTACTATTTTTAAATTATGTTTTCACCATTTAATTTTTTAATAGATTTTTTGTATTTTTGTATTTTTATTATTGTAAATCATAATTATTATAAAATACAATAATATTGTAAACAAAGATGAAATTTGTGAATAGGGAAAAGGAGATGGAGGAAAT
>JAGTWP010000009.1:0-13019 GCA_018260755.1 Candidatus Altarchaeum sp.
AATTTATGAAATTTTTAAATAAGATTGAAATCAAAAGATTTCAGTATTTCAAAATCCCCACGATTTTGAAAATTGTTGTTAAGTGCAATTTTAAAG
Source organism: Candidatus Altarchaeum sp. (assembly GCA_018260755.1). Lineage (GTDB taxonomy): Archaea > Altiarchaeota > Altiarchaeia > Altiarchaeales > Altiarchaeaceae > Altiarchaeum. The sequence goes on from JAGTWP010000009.1 coordinate 97, forward strand.
TTATCCTAAAAAATACAAAATTATTTTAAATTTCAAAAAACAAAAACATCATTCAAAAACAAAATGAATCTACGCTCGGATAAAACAAAAAAAGGTATAACGAGAGCACCACATCGCTCATTAATGAAAGCGATGGGATTAACAGACGAGGAAATTTCCCAGCCGTTTGTAGGTGTTGTAAATTCCTGGAATGAATATGTTCCCGGACACATACATTTAGACAAGTTGGCACAATCCGTAAAGGCAGGGATACGATATGCAAAATGCACACCTTTTGAGTTTCACACTATTGCAATTTGTGACGGAATTGCAATGGGACACGAAGGAATGAGATATTCTTTGCCAAGCAGGGAGACAATTGCGGACTCAATTGAATTACAGGTTCAGGCACACCAGATGGATGCTTTGTTGTTAGTTCCTTCCTGCGATAAAATTATCCCCGGACATTTGATGGCATCAGCACGGCTCAACATTCCAACGATAGCAGTTACAGGAGGTCCGATGTGTCCCGGATTTGTAAATGACAGTAAAGTTGATTTGATTTCTTTATTTGAGGGAGTTGGAAGGTATAATGTTAATGAAATAAGCGAAGATGAATTAAAAATTCTGGAAAATTTTGCCTGCCCGGGTGCAGGAAGTTGTGCCGGCTTATTCACCGCTAATACTATGGGTTGTCTTACGGAAGCACTTGGAATGTCATTGCCGGGATGTGGAACCGCTCTTGCCGTAGAAGCAAAAAAACATCGCATTGCAAAGGAAAGCGGAATGAAAATTTTTGACCTGATTAGCAGTGACATAAAAAGTAGAGATATCCTAACTTATGATGCCTTTGAAAATGCAATAATGGTTGATATGGCAATAGGCGGTTCAACAAATACGTCCCTTCATATTCCTGCTATTGCAAAAGAATGCGGAATAAAATTGGACTTGGAAATTTTTGATGAAATCAGCAGAAAAATTCCCCATATTGTTTCAATTCGTCCCGGCGGAAGTCATTTTATGGAAGATTTAGAGCGCGCGGGCGGAATTCAGGCGGTTATGTCCAAACTGAGGACTAAATTAAATTTAGATGTGCTAACTGTTACAGGTGAAACATTAGGTAAAAATTTAGAGAAATTTAAAATCATAAATCCTGAAAAGAACAAAGAAGTTATAAGAGATTTAAGCAAACCGTATCACAAAGAAGGCGGAATTTTTGTTTTAAAGGGAAATTTAGCCCCCGACGGGTCCGTAGTTAAAGTAGGAGCAGTTAATGAAAAAATGTTGAAATTTTCCGGAAAGGCAAAGGTCTTTGACTGTGAAGAAGATACAAATGATGCAATAGTGAAAAGAAAAATTAAGGCAGGTGATGTCGTTGTAATTAGATACGAAGGTCCGAAAGGAGGACCGGGAATGAGGGAAATGCTTCAGGCAACATCGGCATTGGCGGGACAGGGATTAATTGATAATGTTGCGTTAATTACAGACGGAAGGTTTTCGGGAGGAACAAGGGGTTTAGCAATAGGTCATGTTTCACCGGAAGCGACAGAAAAAGGGACAATAGCAATTGTTAAAGACGGAGATGTTATAGAAATTGATTTGGAAAAAAGATTGCTAAATTTAAAAATAAGCGACGATGAGATCAAAGAAAGAACAAAAAATTTAAAGAGCAAAAAGAAAATTTTAAGCGGTGTATTAAAGAGATATGCTGCAAGTGTTACATCAGCGAATACAGGGGCGATATTTGAATAGTTGTTTAAAATAGTTTTTTATATTAAATTTTAATTTTTTTATTTAAATTTTAATATTAAATCCTAATTCTTAATTAATTTATATAAGATTTGTGTAAATTTATTAAATAAATTTATTAAATAAAAATTTTTAAAATGGAAGAATTACTTGCTCCGGGAACAAGAACATGTGCCGGATGTGGGGCAGCAATTGCTATAAGGATGGTTTTAAGAGCAATACAAAAAGAGGTGAGTAAAAATTTTATTGTCTGCAATGCGACTGGCTGTTTAGAAGTGGCAACTACACCTTATCCCGAAACATCATGGAGAATTCCCTGGATACATGTTGCATTTGAAAATGCCTCTGCTGTTGCAAGCGGAGTAAATGCAGCATATATGTATATAAGCGAAAACAACAAAACAGAGAAACCTAAAATAATTGCTATTGGTGGTGACGGTTCAACATTTGATATTGGTTTTGGCTCACTTTCCGGAATGTTAGAAAGAAATGACGATGTGCTTTACATTTGCTACGATAACGAAGCGTACATGAATACTGGAGTTCAGCAGTCAGGTGCAACTCCAAAATTTGCCAGTACAACTACAACCCCGTCAGGAAAGGTTATTCCGGGAAATTTACAGAGAAAGAAAAATTTAGTTGAAATAGCAGCAGCACACGGTGTTTATGCAGCATCAACAACAGTTTATAATTTCAGGGATCTGGAAAACAAGGTAAGAAAAGCACTAAAAATAAAAGGAGCAAAATACATACAAATTTTTGCCCCATGCCCGACAGGCTGGAGAATACCTGAAAAAGATGCAATTAAAATTACAAAATTAGCAATTGAGACCGGAATATGCAAGGTTTTTGAAATAGAGAATGGAAAATTTAATTTAAATTATAAACCCGCAAAGCGAAAAAAGGTTGAGGAATATTTAAAGGTGCAGGGAAGGTTTAGGCATTTAACCCAACAACAAATAGATGAAATTCAGGATAGGATTGACAAAGAATGGCAAGAGTTGGAAAAGGTGAATGTATCGGCAGTCACGGTATAAACTTCTCTTTTAGAAAAAGAGAAAACTCTCTGAAAAGAGAAAAAAGTAAACATTGAAAGAAATTTAGGGGGCCCAAATAAATACTTAAAGAATGGCAAAAATTAGAAAAGATGGATGTATTGGCAGTCACTATCTGGTGCTGGGCCTAAAGAGAAGTGCTTCTGAACGGGAAATAAAAGACAGATACAGGGAACTTGCAAAAATTTATCATCCCGATGTTAATCATTCTTATGATGCGGAAGAAAAATTTAAGCAGATAAATGAAGCGTATAATTACTTAATTTCTCATGTCGGAGATAAATCTGATAGTTATAATGCTGATAGTTATAATGCTGATAGTGATGATGCTGATAGTGATGATGAGGAAATTTTTAGGGTAAGAAAAACAAATAAAGCAAATAAAACAAACAAAAAAGACATCAAAGACATCACAGATGAAATTTTAAAAGATATTTCAAAATCCGTAAAGAGAGATGTCCATAAAAATTTACAAAAAAATTTACAAAAATTTATGAAACAGAGAAATCGCGTAATTTACACAGCAGCAGTTAAAAGTATAAAGAAAGAAATGAAAAGAAGATTTTGAAATGAAATTTAAAAACCATAAAAAATTTAAAACAACCCTAATTTGTGTGCCAATTCCGCTTCAAGAACACTCTCTCCTGCTGCCCCTCTGATTGTGTTGTGGCTTAAAGAATAGAATCGTAAAATTTGAGTATCTTTTTTTTCAATCCTGCCGACACTTATTGTCATTCCGTTATCTCTGTTTCTGTCAAGTCGTGGCTGCGGTCTGTCTTCTTCATCAAGCACCGTGAGCGGATTTTTCGGAGCAGACGGTAATGAAAAATCCTTTAGCGGATTAAATTTTGCAAATTCTTCCTTTACTTTTTCAACATCAAAATCATTTTTTAATTTGACATGTATAACTTCAAGATGTCCGTCAAGCACATTAACCCTGTTGCACGAAGCATAAATTTTAAAATCTGCATTGACTATTTGTTTGCTTTGAGCGTCGTATTTCCCTAAAATTTTCAACGCCTCTGTTTCCATCTTATCCTCTTCCCCGCCGATGAATGGAATTATATTGTCAAGTATTTGCATTGACTTGACTCCGTCATAGCCAGCACCGCTTAATGCCTGAAATGTTGTAATATTTAAATTTTCTATTCCGAATTTATCTTGTAAGACCTTTAAAGGCAAAACCATTCCTGTTGTCGAGCAGTTCGGAGCGGTGACTATAAAACCGTTAAAATTTCTGCTTTTTTTTTGATGTTTTATTATTTCAAAGTGTTCTCGATTTATTTCAGGCACGATAAGCGGAACATCTTTATCCATTCTGTGCTTTGAAACCTTGCTGAATAAAGGAATTTCTCTGGCAAAATTTTCCTCCAGGAACGCAATCTCTCCCGGAAGTGCGGAAAACACAACATCAAGTTTATGCTTTTTAATATTGTCTGTGGAAATTTCATCAACGACCATAGCGGAAATTTCTTCAGGTATGTCAAAGTCAAGATACCATTTTGCACATTCCTTATATTTCTTTCCTGCACTATGTTCGGATGCCATTAATGAAGCAATTTCAAAAAATTTATGCTTGTGTAAAAATTGTATGTATCTTTGTCCGACTAATCCTGTTGCCCCTAAAATTCCTACTTTTAATTTATCCATTTTTAAAAAACTTTCAGTAAAATTTAATAATAAATTTATTTTTATTTTATCGCTCCGACATCCTCAAATCCCTGCCTTTGTCCCGTTCCTGCATTTCTTATGAGTCGTTCCTTATGATATAGTAAATTTACAACATTTATTGCATGCTCCTTTGTTCTCCTTTCCACTAATTTAAACAATTCTTTTTTATTATCGCACTCATCTTCATGAACAAAGACCTCAATAATATGCTTGTTTGTTAGTAACTGGGCATAAATTATTCCCAACGACGCCTCGTGAGCGCATTGTTTGTCTATCGGCATCTTTCCGGGCATTGCCAAAGCCATAGCAATATCACAGGTTTCTTTATCAAGCAAAATTTTGCATGCAACAGGTAAATCCTTCATTCCCGGAACAGTATAACGAATTATTCTTGCGGTACAATATTTTTTAATTTCATCAATTGCTATTTTTCCCATATCTACCATTGCGAAGGTGGTATCGCAAATTCCTATTTTCATTTTTTCAAATGGCTAAATTTTAGATTAATAAAAATTTAATATCTAAATTTAATTTAATATATAAATACTAATTAATATTAAAACAAAAATTTAAATCAACAACGAAAAAATGGCGACTGTAAAAATAGATAAGACAAAGTGTAAGGGATGCAGCAGCTGTGTAGATGCGTGCCCAGTAGGGATGTTTGAAATTAACGGAAACAAGGCAAAAATAGCAAAAGATATGAGTGAGTGCTTAGGATGCCACGCATGTGAAAGTACTTGTCCAGAAGGAGCAATTACTGTTGAGGATTAAGCAGGTTTGAATGAATAGTACTAATAGAGTCAGCAAAATTTAATGGTGTAAGATGGAAGAAAATAACATAATTTTTATCGGAAAGAAGGACCTTATGGCTTATGTTTTAGCAGTGATGACACAATTTACAAAAACAAACAGTGTTGTGGTAAAAGCAAGAGGAAGGTCAATGAGTACGGCAATTGATGTTGTTGAGGTTGTCCGAAACAGGTATCTGCCAAATGCGGCAATAAAAAATATTGTGATTAAAACAGAAGAAGTACCGTCAAGAGCGAGAGAGGGGGAAACAGAAGAGCATGCAAAGCAAAGAGGTCCGTCAAAGGTATCTGCAATAGAAATAACATTAGAAAAACCACCTTTCTAAAATTATCTTTGACATATGCCCATAGCACTTATAAAGCGAAAATTCATTTTCTTTTTTTATTTTGTTATAAATTTTTTCTTTTTTATCGTTATATAAAGTATGATAATCCTTTTAAATTACAATACAGGAAAGTATAAGATTTCTTTTAATAATTAATTAGACTACTATAATAACCTACCTATAAAGTAGATCGTATTCTTGTGTAATAAGTTGTATGTATTTAATGTTGTGGCTACCTCTCGTTTCTACTGCAGCTTATTATACGAGCTTATTATACGAAGTTTCGATATTCCCAAAGGGAAAGAGTTACCCGCAGGTTATATTGTCATGCAATATACACAAAAAAATATCCGTAAAAACAAAATGGCAGGCAAGAAACCAAAGGCAAAACCAGAGAGTAAATAATATCTCTGAGTTGCATTCGGGGTAAAAAACACCTTTGACAAATATAAGATTTATGACTTAAATCATTTATTTTTTTGTTTTTCTTCTTTGTTATAAATTTTTTCTTTTTTATTCTCTTTCTAAATTTTCCTTTAACTCTTTTACCATATCCTTATCTATTTCTCCCTTTCTCTCAAAATTCGGACAAACAGCACCTCTTACACCGATTACATCTATTTCTTTTATATTTTTGAGGATTGAAATTTCTTTATTCCTCAACGAGCCAGCAATGCCAACTTCAAATCCAAAGGCATGCGCGGTTTTGGCAAAATTTAAAATTTCTTTTTCTTTGACGAAATCAAATAAATTTTTTCCGTCTTTTATTGAGGTATCTATCATTAAAACATCACAATTGCTTGTTAGCCCCACATCATATAATTCCTCAACCGGAAAGGTATTTGCTCTCTGCCAGTCGGCAAATCCAACGGCAACAACCTTTATATTTTCGTCGTTCAAATTTTTGTATTTCCTAACCTCTTTGACTACCTCTTTCATAAGTGAACCGGCAATTTTTGTATCTTCTGTTTTTAACCCTACTTTAATATAATCAGCGCCGCACATAGCAGCACCTGACGCAGCGAGGGAAGCATTTCCGACATGCTGAACATCGCCGATTGCAGCAGAACACGACAAATTAAAATTATGCGAAATTTTTACTATTTCTCTTATTGTTTTTGGTGTGCATGCACCAAGCGCTCCTTCTTCCGGATTTTTTACATCGACTATATCTGCCTTTCCTTCTATTGCGTTCATGCATTCAAGCACATTTTTAACACTTACTAAAAGTTTCATTTTGTTGTAATTAACACAAATTAATTTTCAGTATCTAAATTTATAATAAATTCAATTAGAAATTTAATTTAAAATTTAAAAAAGGTTAAAATTTAAAAAAAAGATACGAAATAAATGATATAAAATAAAATGATATATAAAATAACAAACACAACTTTAAAAGGAACAATTGATGCCCCGCCTTCTAAAAGTTATACGCATAGAGCAATTATTTGTGCCGCATTATCAAAAGGACAATCAACACTAACTAATTATTTGGAAAGTAACGATACCAACGAAACAATTTCAACATTAAAAAAATTTGGAATTGGAATAGAAAAACAAAGCGGACAATTAAAGATAAAAGGAAATGAAAATTTAAATAATGTTAGAAGTGAAGAAAAAAATATTGTGATTGACACAATAAAAGAGTCCGGTTCTACTTTAAGATTTCTCATTCCTGTTGCATGTATATCTAAAGCCAAAAAACCAATTATATTTATCAGAAAAGGCCGACTAAAAGACAGACCTATTGAGCCATTAATGAATGCATTAAGTAAATTGGGAGCGATATTCGAAATAAAGGAAATAAAAGAAAACAAAGATAATAAGGATGAGAATCGTAAAAATAATGAAAATAAGAAAGAAGTGATTACTATTTATCATGGAATTACCGGTAGAAAAACAGATATTCCTGGAAATATAAGTTCCCAATTTATAACTGGGCTTTTATTTGCATGTGCAAGGGCAGAAAACGACACGGAAATAAATTTAACAACCGAAATTGAATCAAAGTCTTATGTAGAAATAACTATAGATATCCTAAATGATTTCGGAATAAAGGTTGATGGAGCGGAAGATATGCGAAAATTTATGATTCCCGGAAATCAGCATTATAAGCATAGAGCATATATAATTGAAGGTGATTATTCTTCTGCCGCATTTTTGCTTGCCGCGGGTGCAATTAACGGTAATATTGTTGTCCAAAATTTAAATACAAATTCAAAGCAAGGGGACAGAGAAATTTTAAACATTCTTAAACGTATGGATGCAAATATTGAAGTAAATAAAGACAACATCCACATAAGAAAGTCAGAACTAAAAGGAATAGAAATAGATGCAAGAAATATACCTGATTTGGTGCCGATTTGTGCTGTATTAGGGTGTTTTGCAGCAGGAGAAACAAAAATTTTTAATGCCGAAAGATTGCGAATTAAGGAGAGCGATAGATTGGGTGCAATAACCATAGAATTAAAAAAGATGAATGCAAATATAAAAGAAACAAAAGATGGATTAATTATAAAAAAATCAAATTTGAAAGGAGCGATTATAGACCCGCATAATGATCACAGGATAGCCATGTCATGTGCAATTGCCGGATTAAATGCCGACGGAGAAACAATAATAAATAATGCGGAATGTGTTAATAAGTCCTACCCTTCATTTTTTGAAGATATTGAAAAATTAAAATTTAAAAAATTTAAAACCTAAAAAATTTAAAGAATAAGAATGCAACAACCATAAGAACAATTGACAAAATTATTGATATTATCATCATCCATTTGTCAGTTCCAAAGCCAATTGGAATAGGTCCGAGCATTATAACTCCTCCACCTTTAAAATTTCCACTGTCTTTACCTGTGTTATTTCCTTCGTTATTATTCGACATGTTCATCAAACTTCCGATAAACAAAATACAAAAACCAGCTAAAATTAATCCGATTCCTAAAATTATAAATTTTTCATCCATCTACTCTATTCTTTATTTATTTCCCGTAAAATGCCTTGATTACATCTGTTGTAGTTATTATCCCCACTAATTTACCATCTTCAACAACAGGAAAGCCCCCGAAGTTCATCTCTTTCATTTTAGTGATAATAGAGTCCAGATCCGTATCAGGGAAAACAACAGTCGGCTGTTTCATAATTTTATCAACGGTTTCACTTAAAACATCTTCACTCATTACACTCTTAAATTCACCTTCTTTTAAAAATTTAAGAACATCCATTACACTTATAATTCCGACAAGTTCTCCATCACTTACAACAGGAATCCTCCTCTTTTTTGTGTTTACAATTATTCTCGCCAAATCCTTTATTGTTGTCTTGGGAGTTACAGTTGTTATAGCCCTTTGCATAATGTCTCCAGCCTTCACACCGGATTTCTTCAGAGTTGGAAAAACATCCTTTTCCGTAACAACCTTTGAAATTTTTCCATCTTCATCCGTAATGGGAATTAAACTGGTGTGTTTTTCAATTATTATATTTACCGCATCTTTTATTGAGTCATAATTGGTTAGTGTCATAAAATTTTGACTCGCAATCTTTGCTATCGGCGAATTAATTGCAGATAGAAAATTTCCGTTAAAATTGTTCAGAATTATATTATACTTTTCCCCGCCGCCTAAAAAATCAACAATATCTACTGCCTTTGCTACTCCCAGAATGACTTTTGTTCCGGCATCAACGATGGGAATTCTCCTGCAATCATTTTCAATCATCATATTTGCAACCTTTATTACAGATGTTGTAGCATAAACTGTTATCGGATCTTTCCCGATACTCATTATCTCTCCGTCCTTCCTTTCGGCTTTTTTTGATTCAAATCCCTTTTTTACTCCGAATTTTCCTGTTTGTTTTGGCGTTCTTCCCTGATTCATTTTATTTAAAAATTTTAGTTATTTTGTTGAAATTTAATATCGGAAAAATTTATATTGGAAATTTAAGAAATTATTATTGAAATTATTATTGGTGTGCAAGTTGTTCGCCGTATTCATTTAAAGCAGAAATTTTATTTATAATTTCAGAGTGCTTTTTCTTTAAATTTTCCATAATAGTATTAATTTTTTTAATATCTTCGTTCAGACTGTTTTTTGCATCTTCCGGAGTTCTTTCAATGAATACATTGTCAGTAATTCCGAATAACACATTTTTTGATTTTAATGTAGCACTTACGAGAACATTTTTACCGACAGGAAGCAAAATTTCTTTGGTTTTATACTCGTCTCCCATCCCGCTTAAGCCATCCAATGTTTCAGTAGTTCTTTGCATCTCCTGAAGTGTTCCGTTCATCATTCCAATCTGATTGTCTAATGTATTTGCATGTTCTTCAAGTGCCTTTGCCTGATATATTACTTTTTGTAATTCTTCTTCTTTGTTTCCAGCAATAGTATTATCTGTATTTTCCTTATTTTCTTCTTTATTTTCCCTTTTATTTTCTACATCCATTATGTTTTGGTTTATATTGGCGATTTTGCTGATTAATTAGGAACATATTAAAAAATTTTGATTAAAATTTATTTATTAAATTTATTTATTAAATTTATTTGCTGCTAAACTAAAAGGTATTCTCAATAACTTCAATTAAAATTTTGTTCTCATCTTCCGTGCCGACAGTTACTCTCACATATTCTCCTTTGAATCCATCCAATTTTCCGAATGGTCTGACAATAATTTTCTTTTTATAAAGGGCTTCAAAAAATTCCTTTGCGGTGTAAGGAGAAACATCTACAAAGATAAAATTTGTCAAACTGTTAAATATTTTAAATTTTTTGCTTAAAATTTTACTCAAAATTTCTCTGCCCTTTATAATTTTTTCAACATTTTGTTTCATAAAGTCGTTATCGTCCAATGATGCCAATGCTGCCTCTTGTGCAAGGTAATTTACATTAAACGGCGGCTTAACATTATGCAAAAATTTTATAATTTCTTTATTTGCTATTCCGTAGCCCATCCTTAAGCCAGCAATTCCGAACGCCTTTGCCATTGTCCGAAGCACAATTAAATTTTCATAATTGTCAATTAAATCAACGCATGTTAAATTTGAGAATTCATAATATGCTTCATCAACGACAACAATTTTGTCAAAATTTAGAATTTTTTCAATATCTTTTCTTTCAATAATTCCTCCTGTTGGATTGTTCGGAGAGCATAAGAAAACAACCTTTGCTTTTTCAAATTTCTTGTTGTTTATAAATTTCCCGCAGTCAAGACAAAAGTAATCATTCAGCGGAATTTCATAATAAATTTCGTTAAAAATTTTGGCAACCCGCTTGTATTCCACAAACGAAGGATAAAATCCGATGTATGGGGACCGAAAGGTCTTAATGAGCAGTTCAATCAATTCGTCAGAGCCGTTCCCGAGTATTATGTTTTCTTTACCGATTAAATTTTTACCTGTTGAAGAATTGCAGTATTTCGAAATTTTTTCCTTAACCGATTCATCTTTATACGGGTAGCGGAATACCTCGCCTGATTTGTCTTTTATTGCATTAATTACCTTTTTTGAAGGCCCATAATCATTTTCATTTGACGCTAACTTGATAAAGTTCTCACTCATCTTTCCCGGAATGTAAGGAGATACATCTGAAATCCATGTCTTTAAAAATTTTGAATATTCCATTGTAAATTAAAAACAAATATGACATTTAAATTGTTCATCACTTTCTTGTACTCAATTCTCGTATCCTTCAAAAACTATCCTTTTTTGAAATCATATAGGATGATAAAAATAAGGCAAAGAAAGGTAAGAAATAAATTTTTCTTATTCCAGATCCTTTTCCGTAAAGAATATAGGCATTTCCCTGTTTACCGAGTCAATACTGTCCGATGCATGAATTACATTTGCCTCCATTACTAATCCGAAATCCCCTCTGATTGTTCCCGGCTCTGCTTCTGCTGGATTTGTCTTTCCATTCATCTTTCGGACAATTTCTATAAGTTTATCTGTGTCTGCTTCAAGCACACAAACAACAACTTTATCAGAAGTTATGTAATTAATTAAGGAATCATAAAATGGTTTTCCTTTATGGATATTATATAATTTTTCCGCTTCCTCTTTACGCATTCTTATCATACGCATTGCCTTTATTTTGATTCCTCTTTCTTCAAACCTTGACAAAATTTTTCCGGTTATATTTCTTTTAACGGCATCTGGTTTTATTATGATAAACACATTCATTTTTCATTTGTTAAATTTGTTTTATCAGATTCTACTTTTGGTAATGATAAACAAGTAATGCTGTTTTAAATGTAAACATAATTCTTCAAAAAAAATTGAAAAATATATTGGAGCTATTAAATATTTTCATCCGCTATTGTAGTTTAGCATTACTTCTTTAGCACCACCTATATTTTAATAAAAATATGTTAATATTTAAACTAATTTATTCAGTTCTTCATTTGATATTTTTCTCCCGAATTCAATTAACTCCTCTGTTCTGCCTTCACTTTTTCCTTCTGCAAATATTCTGTATATCGGTTCTGTCCATGAAGGTCTGAATAAAATCCATCCGTCGCCGAATAAAATTTTAACTCCCAAATCAAAAAAAATAAAGGAGAAATTATTCATCCATGTTGTTTATCGAATCGCAAATGTTCTTTGCTCCTTCATAATTTCCAACATTAAATTCAGAAGTGGCCATATTTATTGCATCACTAAATTTCATATCTGTACTTTTATCATAGTTTGTATCTACAAAGGTGTCATTAGTTGCAGCACCATTTTTAAAATTTAATAAAGTAGCAAAGCATTGTTGAATCACTCTTTCCTTCATTGATGCTTTTGTAATCCACAAAACATTGTAGCCTTCATCAAGTGTTTTTATTTCATTTCCAAAAACATTTATCGGTAAATAGATTTGTAAAGTTGTTGAATCTATTTGCGCTTTTCCTCTGTTATTTCCGGTTGCGACAGCAAATTGATGCTTCCAGAATCCGATTGTTCTCATTTCTGTTCTTTGGCCGGGTGTTACATTTACTGTTGCATTTGCAGTTGCACTTACAATTGTTCCCGAATAATTACCCGTTACATTTGCAATATTTGTTGTTGTTTGTGTTAATACAACGGTGCAGTTACAGGTCATACTTTCACCTGCTGATAATATATTTTTCGGACAATAAACATGAGCGCATTTATCATCGCTGACAGTAACATTACTTAACGGAACATTACCTGTATTCGCAACATTGTAATTATATCTAACGGACTCACCATAATTAACCACACTAGCATTTGCCGTTTTATCAATAGTTATTGCAGGATTTATTATCACGATTACAGTTGCAGTATCGTTTGCACTGACAATTTCAGCATTAGTAGTAATTCCAGTTACAGT
>JAGTWP010000009.1:13037-30998 GCA_018260755.1 Candidatus Altarchaeum sp.
TCGTTTGCACTGACAATTTCAGCATTAGTAGTAATTCCAGTTACAGTTGCAACATTTGTCGTATTTTGTGTTAAGTTAGCAACACATGTACAAATTATACTTTCGCCAACATTCAAATTTGTTTTAGGACAATATATAGGGGAGCATTTATCATCGCTGACAGTAACATTACTTAACGGAACATTACCTGTATTCGCAACATTGTAATTATATCTAACGGACTCACCATAATTAACCACACTAGCATTTGCCGTTTTATCAATAGTTATTGCAGGATTTATTATCACGATTACAGTTGCAGTATCGTTTGCACTGACAATTTCAGCATTAGTAGTAATTCCAGTTACAGTTGCTATGTTTGTTGTTGTTTGTGTCAAGTTAGCAGCAGCATAACAAATCATCTTTTCTTCGGATTTTAAGGTTGTATTTGGACAGTTAATTGTCCCCAATACATCATCAGATAAGGATATGTTTTCAACAACAACATCGCCACAATTTTCTATGATATAGGTATAATTTACACTTTCTCCATAGTTTATCTCTGTTTTATTTGCTGTTTTAATTAAAGATATACATGGATGATAAACAGATACTGTTATATTCGTTTCTGCACATACTCCCTTACACTGATCAACCCATCCCGAAGCAGTTGCTATGTTTGTTGTTGTTTCATTTACTTGGGTTATACTTTTACAGGTATAGTTTTCTCCAGGAGATAAATTACTTAAAGTACATATCACTCCGATTTTATCATCCCAAATCACAATTCCATATAGTGTTTTATTCCCTGTATTTGTTACAATATATTTGTATTCTACTGTTTCACCATGAGAAATTTCCGTTTGATTTGCATATTTTTGTATGGAAATTCCTTCGGTATCTACACAAACTGCAACAGCACTCCCTACAAATAAAAAAAATATACTTATTGCTGTCAATATTCCAAACATTCCAACCCCAAAATTTACCCTAAAACTTTTATTTTTTCCTTCCATTTTAAAACTTTTATTTTTAAATTTTATCAAAAACTTTTCTATATTTATATATTTATGTTTTAATTAATTTATATTTGGTAATGATAAACAAGTAATGCTGTTTTAAATGTAAACCTAATTCTTCAAAAAAAAATTGAAAAATATATTGGAGCTATTAAATATTTTCATCCGCTATTGTAGTTTAGCATTATTTCTTTAGCACCACCCTACTTTTTTATTCTTGCTTTCTTTTCATTCCGGTATTCTTCTGTCCATTTAACATTTCTCGATTTTCTTTTCATTTCGGTATTCCTTCTGCACTTGGAAGAGCAGTAATTAATCCCTCTTCCTGACAATGTAACCAACAATAACCCAGTTCCTTTTTTAATTTCGGTTCCACAATATGAACATTTCATCTTGCCCTCCTCTTATTTTTATTTTTAAGTTTCATTAATTTTCTTGCAGCAGTCTCTATTGGCCTTGCTTCTCTTTCGGTTTCTTTCAGGACAAGTACATCTCCCATTCGTACCGGTGTTCTTACATTTCTCCTTAAAACATTCCCTGCCTCTCTTCCATCCAATAGTTTGCACATAACCTGAATTACTTCTCCGTAAATTCCTGTTCTTCCAACGACCTCAACAACCTCTGCCAAAGGCATTTTAGTGAATATATTTATATTTAAATTTTACTTTACTTTTTGATATCTTTTAGTTTGTTTAAGACATCTTTCAGTATTTCATTACTTTTACCTTCTTCAACAACACATGCCGCCGAGCACGGAACTTTTAGTCCTATTGCCTTTCCGATATCTTCTTTTTTATCCACAAACAAGTAAGGGATTTCTTTTTCGTCACACAGCATTGGCAGATGCATAACATTTTCAGGTGGAATTACATCGCCTGCAATTACTACTAATTTCGTAATTTTTCTTTCAACTGCTTTTGTTACTTCATTTACTCCTTTTTTTATTTTACCCGTATTTTTTGCGGTTTCCAAAACCTCTAAAGATTTTGTTTGCAATTCCGCAGGTGCTTCAAATTTTACATAACTCATTTTTCATTGGTTTTGATTTATTGTTTTTATAGTTATATTTATTTTATTACTTTTATCTTTATTATATTGCTTTTATCTTTATTATATTGCTTTTATATTTACTTTATTGTTTTTATCTTTATTATATTGCTTTTATATTTACTTTATTGTTTTTATCTTTATTATATTACTTTTATATTTACTTTATTGTTTTTATCTTTATTTTATTACTTTTATATTTACTTTATTGTTTTTATCTTTATTATATTACTTTTATATTTACTTTATTGCTTTTATCTTTATTATATTGCTTTTATCTTTATTATATTGCTTTTATCTTTACTTTATTGCTTTTATCTTTATTTTATTACTTTTATATTTTTTATATTTTTTGAATAATAATTAATCGCACAAGTATAAATTTTTAAATTTCAGAATTTTAAATTTCACTGAGTAGATTAATGTCTATTTCGGTAACATTTTCTACATCTGGCAATTTTGAAATTTTATCCTCTATGCTTTCTAATTCGCTTTTTGCTTCTGTAATTAATATTGCTACTTCTAACGACTTTAAACCAAAAGCAATCGGTCGGACTTCAGCGGAATGAAATTTACTTGTTTCGCATTTGCTTAAAATTTCTTTAATTTCATCCTCTACCTTTTTTAAATCAACCTCTATCCCTTTTGGCATTATCCTTAATTTTGCAACCATGTTAAATTTCTTTATTTCTTTTCCCATTTTATTTTTCTCCTTTAATACTAAAATCAACTTGCGAGCATACCTGTTTTTAATAACTCCAGATCAACATCAATCATGCCCATAGATGACATTTCAATGGACTTTGAAATTATTTCTCTGTTGATATTAAAAATTTCTGTGTTCTTCTCTACGAACCCTAAATCTCTTTCTTTATTTGTTCTCCTTGCAGTCCGTCGTAAAATTTTTTTACCCATTTTAAATTTTTTGTCTTTTTAATTATGAATACTTTTAATTATGAATACTTTTAATTATGAATACTTAATAATATTTTTAACAATAACAATAAAACCATTATGAACAATTTACTCATATTTACTCATATTAATATAAAATGAGCAAACTTTCAAGACAAATAGGAAATTTTGCAAGAACTGCATGTATTTTAGAAGTAACAACAGAAAAGCCGGGAAATGTTACACCTACACATGATTTTACAGATACAAAATTTGAAAATTTTGTATTCGGAAGTATGCTCATTGGCGATGCGGTTGAAAAGGCATTTATCAATGGTTATCAAGAAAATTTCAGAATAGGCAAGCAGATTTATGACTTTGTCAGGCAATCAAAAACAAACAATAAAACAAATACACATTTCGGAATTGCTTTGCTTTTTATTCCGCTCGCTACGGCATTAGGAACGATGATAAAAAATAAAAAAAAATTTAAAAATTTTGACGAGCTGAAGGATGCAATTGATTATGTTATGAAAAAAACAGAGAGCAATGATTCGATTTATATTCACAAGGCAATAAAGACCGCTAATGTAAGGGTTTCTGAAAATGCCGACAAATTTGATGTCCTATCAAGAAATTTTGCCGATATTGTCCGAAAAGAAAATGTTAAATTTTATGATTTGCTCAAAATTTCAGCTGACAAGGACTTAATTGCCAAAGAACTAACAACAAAAATGGACATCTCATTTAGATATTTGGTTTTTTTAAAAAATTTTTCGATATTTTCAAGAGAAATTTCAAGAGGAGAAATTTTATTATTATATTTAAATTTACTTTCAAAATATCCCGATACTTTAATAGCAAAGAAATATGGAATTAATATGGCAAGAGATGTCTCAAAAATGGCAAAAGAAGTCATTGATAAAAATTTAGCGATTGAAAAATTTAGCGATTATATGTATAAAAATAACATAAATCCGGGAAGTACTGCCGACATTACAGCAAATGTTGTGTTTTTATACCTTTTAAAAAAATTTATAAATCTATAATATGAAATTTTTGGCGAAGAACATCAGAGGAAATTTTATAAAAGTAAAGATTGAAAATATTGACGATTTGTGGTGGCTGAACAATCTGATTGAAGAAGGTGATTTGATTAAGACAAAGACATATCGCAGAAAGAAAATGGACGATGTCGGAAAAAGTGAAAGAGAACCAATAATTTTAAAAATTTCAGTTGAAAAATTTGAATTTAACGGGAAAATAATCCATGTTATCGGCAAAATTGTTGAATCAAGTGATGAAGATGTTCCCTTGCACAGTTATCATTCTTTTAACATATCAGTTGATGACATTATTGCCATTGAGAAAAATTTTAACGACTATCATATTGAAATTTTAAAAGAAGCGGAAAAAGGAAATTTTTTAAGACAAATCCTGATTGTCGTTGTTGATGAAGGAACTGCAAATATTGCATTGCTTAAAGATGTAAGAGTGGAATATTCTGAAATTTCTGGGAATATCGGAGGGAAGAAAAATATAGAAGGCAGAGATAAAAGAAAGGCGGACTTTTACGGGAATGTTTTAAATTTTATAAAGAAATTTTCCGTTTACAAAATTATAATCGGAGGGGCGGGATTTGAAAAGGAAAATTTTTATGAATTTTTAAAGGAAAAAGACAAAGAAATTTTAAAAATTTGCGTAATTGAGAATACCGGGAATTGCGGGGTTAACGGAATTAAGGAAATTATAGGGAGAAGCAAGCACTTGATTAAAGAAATGAATGTCGTTGAGGATGCAAAATTTATCTCGCAGTTAATGTATGAAATTTCAAAGGACGGGCTTTATTGTTATTCATTAAGTGATGTTCAAACCGCATTAAATTACGGGGCAATTGATGTTTTGCTTTTAACAAACAGATTTTTTAATGAGCACAGGAAGGAATGTGTGGAAATAATTAAAGCGGTAAAGAACAAAGGAGGCGAGATACATATAGCAGATAGTGAGAATGAAGCGGGAATGCAACTGGATGCGCTGGGAGGGATTGCAGGATTGCTGAGGTTTAAAATTTAATAAATTTAATAAAATTTAATGTTAAAGATAAAATTTATTCAAGTTTATTTAATTATTTATTTAATATTTAAAACATATTTATTTATATTTCATTTATATTTTATTTAATATCCAAAACCTATTTATTTATATTTTATTTCATTTTATTTTATTTATTTATATTCAAGATTATAATTTATTATATCCAAAAATTAATTTATTTATAGTTACTAATCCTAATTAATTAAACAAAAACAAATAAACAAAATTTAAAAATAAAAATTTAAAAATCTAAGATGGATAATACAAAATATTTAGCAGGGATTTCAATAGTGGGACTGGTTTTGATTTTAGGTTTGACTATGAGTGTAAGCGCAATGCCATATATAAGTATAGGTGATACAACGCATAATTTTACGGTTGTTCCCGGGCAGGAAGCAGATATATCTCTGCCAATAATGGTTATGAATGCTTCTGATAGTCCTGTAAAATTATTACAATTTAATGTGACTTTTAATTGTTCTATGATAAATATTACAAATATAACGGAAGTTAATATAGTTAATGTTCCGAGTGCACCATCACAAACGGAAATATATAATAAATTATGTAATAACTCTAATATGCCGACAGGTTTAGGTTTACAAAAAGCGTTTTGTGTTTATATGAATACTTCTCTTACCTCAAACAACAAAACAAATGCAAGTATTTTATTTGTAGCTGTTAAAAATATGAGTGATAGCACTCATCCTGACCAATGTGTTTTGAGAATTGCTTTCGCAAGTTATAAAAACGTGGCTGGGGATGTGAAAATTGGAAAAATAAAAATGCATGTTAAAGGAATGGGAAATTACTTCAATACAAATTTTACTTTGCCAATGAACATAACAATTGAAAAAATGGGAAGTAATGCTTCAGCAAATGGACATATAAATGTAAGTGATGCAAATATTCATTCACAAGCAAGAGTGAATGGATTGATAAAGGCGTGCAGAGGAGATGCTAGCCAGAATGGGGAAATAGATGTTGTAGATGTACTTTATATTGCTCAATACACAGTTTTTTTACGAAATTTAGACAACATAAAAGATTGTATAGATGTATCTAGTGACAATGAAGTAGATGTTACAGATCTTTTGTATGTAGCTCAATCCACAGTAGGTGTAAGAAATCTTAACACTTATTAAGTGGGGATAAATACAAAAATTTATTTTAAATTTTTAATTAAAAGTATAAAATATTTAAAAAATTGTAAGATGGGACAAAAAGAAAATTATATAGGGAGTAAAGATTACAAATTTGTTGTGATTGCAACGATGTTTTTTATAGGAGGTTTGTTAGTGGTGGGAGGTGTGTCTGCACAAAATGCTACAATATATATAGATGATTACAAGGTCCCTCCAGGTGTGCCATCTATTGAGATACTAATAAATTTAAATTTATCAGAAAGTTCTAATTATTTTGGAGGTGCCCAATTTAATGTATCATTTGATAACAACATTCTTAATGCTACTGTCGTTACAAAAAATACTAATTTTGATGGGGGTCTTTGTAATATAAATAACAGCATGGGTTTAGTGAGATGTACTTTGGCATCTTCAGGAGGGATACCGCCCAGTGATTTTATGATTATGCGTATAAATTTTACCATTAATCAATCTTTTATTGGAGTGAAAACTATACTCTCACTTTCTGTTAAAAAGATAATAGATTATGGATGTGGAGGTTCATGTGAAGCATTAGATTATACGTATTCAATTGAAAATGGTTCTCTACAAATTAATTGTACAAATGATTCAGCATGTGGAGCAAGTAATTTTTGCAATACAACAACACATTTATGCCAAGCAAATATAACAACAATAACATGTTATGGAGATGCAGATAATGATACTTTTGGAAATGCAACAAATACAACTACAACAACAAATGTGACTTGTCCATTAGGATATGTTAATAATAGTTTGGATTGTAATGATACTAATAACGCAACACATCCAGGTGCAACAGATATTCCAAATAATGGAATTGATGAAAATTGTAATGGATCTGATAACATTACCTATTATGCAGATTTAGATAATGATACTTATGGAAATTTGACAAATAATCAAACCACAGATTATATTCCATCCGGAATGTGGATTACTAATGTGAGCATGGCTACTGATTGTAATGACAGCAATCCTGCAATACATCCAAATGCCGCCGAAATTTATAATGGAATAGATGATAATTGTAACGAAATTATTGATGATTGCTCTTCACTAAATCAGTCAATCAATGCACAAATTTATTGTAATGTGAGTGGTATAATGAACTACAAAAAAGTATTTAATACAACATGTTCAGCAGAGTGTGAATGTTTAAGTGACAATTGTACAGATGGAAAATGTGCAGGATATTTGTGTTATATGGATGCTGATAGCGATGGTTTTGGAAATGCAACAAATTATAATGTTTCAAATACCTCCTTATGTCCAACCAATTATGTAAATAATAGCGATGATTGTAATGATAATAATTCAGCAATTAATCCAAATACTGTGTGGTATTTTGATTATGATAATGATGGTTATGGAAATGCAATAAATAATGCAACAAACTGTACTAAACCATCTGGAAATTGGGTACTTAATAACAAGGATTGTAAGGATAATAATTCATATGTTAATCCAGGCGTGACAGAAAAGATAGGATACTCTTATATAATAATTGGTAACACTATTAACACCACCTATTATACATCCTCTGATTATTATACATCCTCTGTGGGTATAGATAATGATTGTGATGGAATTATCAATGAACAATGTCATACAGATGCTGATTGTGGAAGTAATTATTATTGCAGTGGCTACACATGTTATAAGAAATCAAGTTCCGAAGGAGGATACACAGGAGTAGTTGATCTTACACCTCCAAGCCCTGCACAACTCACAACACTTAATGAATTTTCAGGTGTTCCAGGAGAGGCAGAAGGTTTAACCTTTACTTTTAATTTAGGAAAAGATGCAAAAGGTGCATCAGTTACTGCAACTGTTGGAAATAAAACAAATACAGCAATTGCTAATAATAATGGAACTGTAACTATTGCTCTTCCGGGATATGGACAAGGGGAAATAACTGCAAGTAAAACAGGATTTAGGACATTAACAAAAACAATTAATGTTTATGCTGGAACTTTAAATATTGTTAAAATAAGCGGTGAAAAGTACGGAGACGAATTTAAATTTAAGGTAACAACAAAGGATGGAACTCCAGTAAAAGATGCAAAAGTTGTAATTTATGGAAAAGAATTAAAGACAGATGCAAGTGGAATTGTTAAAACGACAATTAAAACAATACAGGCAGGTTTAGAAGCATCTACATCAGCAAAGGACTACAAAGGTTCAAGCATTTTATTTGGTGTGAATGCGATAGGAAAATTAAGTATGGAAACCCCCGAAAAAGTGACACAAGGTGACACAATTACAATTATCGTAAGAGATGAGAACAAAAACCCGGTACCAAATGCAAAGGTTACAATTAATAGTGTTGAACATACAGCAGATGCAAATGGAAAGATTGAATACAAAGTTACAACAACATCATTAACTCTTAAAGCAGAAAGCGAAGGATATATTCCATCTGAACAGACATCTGTTACAGTTGAAGCAAAGATTGAATGCGGAAACGGAAAATGCGAATCTGGAGAAACAAAGGAAAACTGTGCAAAGGATTGCATAGTTTGCGGAGATAAGGTTTGTGATACTGGTGAAAGTTATAAGAATTGTGCAAGCGATTGTCCAAAGCCATCAGATAACACATTGTTAATAATAGCAGGTATTTTGATTGTGATATTGTTGATAGCAGCATATTATTTCTTAGTGATGAGAAAAAAGAAGGGAGGAGAAGAATAGGAAAGTAAGTAATGAATATTAAGGAGAAATTAGTCAAGAACTAATTTCTTTATTTTTTTCTTTTTTTTATTTTATAAATTTGTTCTTTTATAAATTTATTCTTAATATATATCTGTAAGCTTCTTGGTTTTTCTAATGTACTATCATATTTCAAGTATTTACATGGATTTGCCAAAGGAGTAATAACTTTTTATGCGTAAAAATGAAAGAGATGAAAAATTTGGCATATATCACTATCATCTTCAAAAACACAAAATAAATAAAATATGGACAAACATTCTATTCTTATAAATTCCGCATTACATCCAGAAAAATGCGATTTATTTGTTGAAGGGAATTTGGTAAATGTAATAACAAAGGAAATTTATAAGGCAAGAGTGGGAATAACAAATGGAAAGATTGTTTACCTTGAAAAAGATGAAAATATAAGAACAGATAAATTTTTACTTCCTTCTTTCATTGACTCACACATTCACATTGAAAGTTCTATGCTCATTCCTTCCGAATTTGCAAAATTGGCAGTTAAGCATGGGACATGTGCCGTTGTTGCAGACCCGCATGAAATTGCAAATGTTCTTGGAGTGGAAGGAATTAAATTTATGATTGAAAATTCAAAAAATGAGCTTATGTACTTCTACTTTAATATTCCTTCCTGTGTTCCCACAGCAGAGGGATTTGAAACATCTGAAAAAATAACTATTAAGGATATAAAAAAACTAAAGAAATACAAAAGAATATTGGGGCTGGCAGAGGTGATGAACTTTCCAGGAGTGCTCAATTGCAACCCCGAAATTATTGAAAAACTAAAAATTTTTAATTCAAATAATTTTGTCATTGACGGGCACTGTCCGAATTTAAAAGGAAATTTATTAAATGCTTATGCCTTATTTGTTCATTCGGACCATGAATCAACAGAATACAGCGAGGCAATTGAAAAATTGAGAAAGGGAATGTACCTGATGCTCAGAGAAGGTTCTGCTGCAAAAAACATAAATATTTTGAGGGAAATTGTTAAGAACAAAATTTCTACAACTAATTGTATGCTCGTATGTGATGATATCCATGCCGACGAATTAAACAAAGGACACATAAATTTATTGCTCAAAAGAGCAGTTGAAATGGGTATGAACGAAATTGATGCTATAAGATTAGCAACATTGAATCCTGCAAATTACTTTAATTTAAAAAATTTAGGTGCGCTCGCAATAGGAAAGGATGCAAATATAACTGTTGTTAATAACTTAAAGGACTTTAATATTGAAAAGGTGATATTCAAGGGTAAGGTTGTGGTTAGCAACGGAAAAATTTTGACAAAATTTAAAAAAAGAAAAATTTCCGAAAAATTTATCCATACCGTAAAAATCAGAAAAATTTATCTCGGGGATTTAAAAATCAGGACAGACAGAAAAGAAGGAATAGAAAAAGTGCGTGTAATAAAGGCAATTGGTGGACAAATATTTACGAAAGAAGATATAATGGAAGTTGAGGTAAAAGATTATTGCTTGATGGAAAATTTAAACAAAGACATACTAAAAATTGTAGTTGTTGACAGACATAAAGGAGAAAATTTTGCAGTCGGATTTGTTCATGGCTTAGGAATAAAAAAAGGAGCGATTGCATCAAGTATATCCCATGATGCACACAACATTATATGTGTCGGAAGCAGTGACGAATATATATTAAAAGCAATAAATGAAATACAAAGGATTGAAGGTGGAATTGCTGTTGTAAGTAATAATGAAATTTATTTCATGCAATTAAAGGTTGCCGGATTAATGTCGGATAATGCAGAAGATGTTATAGAAAAAACAAAAATTTTAAATGAAAAAGCAAAAGATCTCGGATGCACATTAACACAGCCATTTATGACGCTTTCATTTCTTGCGTTGCCTGTAATTCCGGAATTGAAAATTACAGATAAGGGCTTGGTAAATACTAATGAATTTAAATTTACGGACTTGATTGTGAAATAAATTTTATTAAATCCTATTCCAGTAAATTTAACCCGTTTATAAATGCCGCAACACTTGCCATAACAATATCTTCATGTATTCCCCTTGCTATTACTGTTTTCTTCCCGTTACTTAGCTTTATTGTTACCTCTGCAAGTGCATCGCTTCCTCCGCTGATTGCATCCAAATGATATTCCTCTAAATGCACATCGCTATATTCTTTTATTTTTCTTATTGCATTTAATGCGGAATCAACAGTTCCTACGCCTTCGCTAACTGAAATTTCCTCTTTTCCGTTAATATTTAGCTTTACGAATGCAAACGGTTTTTTTCCGAAATCATTATAAACCCGTAAATCAACCAGTTTAATTTTTTCCTCTTTCTTTCTGCCTAAAATATCATCTGCTATTGCAATTAAATCAATTTCCGTAACCCTTTTTCCTTTATCTCCCAATTCCTTGATTTTCTTTGTTATGAGCTCGGCAATTTCATCCGAAACATCGTAATTCAGCTCCTTTAATTTACCTTCAACAGCATGCACCCCGACTAATTTGCCTAAGACAATTCTTCTCTTTGCCCCGACCATTTCAGGCGTTATCGGCTCATAAGTTGATGATTCGGCAAGTACTCCATGAACATGAATTCCTGCTTCATGTGCAAAAGCATTATCCCCTACAAAAGGAAAATTCGGAGAAATTTTTATTCCGTAAAGCCGTTCAACTAACTTTGATGTCTCATAAATTTTCTCTGTTTTTATGTTTGTTTCAAATTTATTTGTGTATAAAATTTTACATCCCATAACAACCTGCTCCAAATCCGCGTTTCCTGCTCTTTCTCCGACACCGTTTATTGTAACATGAGGCAACACTACACCTTCCTCAATTCCGGCTAATGTATTAGCAACCGCCAGCCCGAAATCATTATGACAATGAACCGCAAGGGGTGTTGAAATTTCTTTTCGTAACATTGAAATTATATACTTCATTCTTTCAGGCGTGCAAACCCCCACCGTATCGGGAATATTTATGTAATGGACATTCATTTCATCGACAAGTTTGCAGACATCTATCATAAATTTTTCCTCTGTTCTCGTTGCATCTTCCAAGCTGAAATGAACCTTAAATCCGTGCTCTTTGCAGTATTGAATGCTTTCTACTATTTTTTTAGTAACCTGCTCTTCGGTCATCTTTAATTTATACTTCATGTGGATCGGAGATGTAGCAATAAATATATGTATTAAATCAACATCGGCATTAATGCATGCATCAATGTCATTTTTTGTGCATCTTGCCAGTCCGCAAATCTTTCCGGGAAAATTTCTCGCGATTTCTTTCACCGTTTTTTGTTCTCCTTCGGATGCAGATGGAAATCCCGCCTCGATAATATCAACTCCAAGCTCCACTAACGCTTTTGCAACTTTAAATTTATCCTGTTGTGTTATTGCAACACCTGGTGTTTGTTCCCCGTCCCTTAATGTCGTATCAAAAATTTTTATTTTCATTTTGATTATTTCAAATTACTTTAAGATTTTAACTCTTTTAAATTTCGCTCCTTTCATTAATTTCATAAGCGATATTTGTCAGCATAAAATTTTTTATGTCTTCATACCTATTATAATGTCCCAAGGCGAACATCAGTTTAATATATGCTACTTCGGGAAGCATATCTTCGCACGAAACAACGCCTGCTTTCAATAATTTCCTTCCTGTTGCATAAACATTTAAATTTGTCCTCCCGAATATTGTCTGTGAAGCCATTGCAATAAATGTTCCTTTATCCATTGCCTTCTTTATCGAAGCAATAAGCGATTCATTTACATGCCCAAGTCCTGTTCCTTCTATGACAATTCCTTTGTACTTTTCACATAAAAATTCAAAAATTTCAGCTGTCAATGTCGGAAAATATTTAAGAAGCATAACATTTTTTTCAATATTCGTGTCAAGGAGGGTCTCATTTTTTTCATCTTTTTCCAAAATTTTATTGTTTTCAAATTTCTTTTCAAAAAAATTGAGCCTTGCGAATTTCTCACCACCGAACGCATCTCTCCTGCTTGTGTGCATCTTTCTGACCCTTGTTCCCCTGAATACAGCACAAAATTTATCATTGGTACCTTCATGCATTAAAACAAAGACACCTTTATTGTGAAATTTTTCAGGATTCAACGAAGCAAAATATATTGAATTTATTAAATTTAATGTAGCATCACTGCTCCCTCTGTCACTGCTTCGCTGCGCCCCTGTAAAAACAACAGGGACATTTAAATTTTTTAGCATAAAAGACAACATCGCCGATGAATAATGCATTGTGTCGGTTCCGTGCGGAATTACAATTCCTTTCGCTCCTTTCTTTATGCATTTATAAACCTCGCCGGCAATTTTAATCCAGTCGTCAGGTGTAATATTTTCGGAAAATTTATTTAAAATTTGCTTTCCTGAAATTCGGACACCTGTTTCGGAAATTTCCGGGACAGTGTTTAAGAGGTCATTTGCAGAAAATGCCGGTTTTACACCCCCTGTTATATAATCAATTTTACTTGCTATTGTTCCTCCGGTTGCCAATATTAAAATTTTTCCGTCCGCATTTTCATCCTCTTTTTCACTTTCAACAGCACTTTTTGGTTCTGCCTTTTCTATTGCTTCTATGTTTAAAATTTTTTCCTTTCTTATTCCGACATTGTAACCGCTTTTCAGTTTTACGAACAAAAAATTTTTACTTTCAAGTTCGTATTCAGGCATCAGATGACCCTCAAAAACTTTATCTGCCGTTGTAATTTTTACAAAATCGCCTGCATTTGTATTATTTGGATTCATTTTAAGTTATGATTCTCTATCTTGCGTTTTGAATGTTTACTATTTTATAAATTATTTTTATAAAGGTAAATTTAGATTATTATTTATCTTATTACAAAATCGTTTCACTACTTTTGAAGATTCAAATATATAGGTTACTAATAATAATTATTAATGACTAAAAGTTATAATAAAAGCTACAACATACTTATAAATAAATTATGGCAACTGTAAAAATTGATGAAGGTCTTTTGAAAGAAGTCCAAGAATGGCTGAATAAAAATGGTAACAAATACATACATCCAACTATTTCGGCATTTGTCAACAATGCTGTCTATGAAAAATTGAAAAAATTAAATGAAGAAAAGAAAAAATGAGCTCGCTTTGTTTAAACATTTATAAAATCTTGGTAATTTTAAAATGAATGAAAAATTAGGAAAGTTTGAATTAAATAATCTATATGCAATTGATGCACTGGAAGGTTTAAAAGGACTCCCTGATAATTGTGTTGATTTAATGGTTACCTCCCCGCCTTACGATAATTTAAGGGACTATAAGGGCTTTTCTGTTGACTTAAGTGCAATCGGAAAAGAGGTATTCAGAGTAATGAAAGACGGAGGAATCGCTGTTATGGTTATGCAGGACCAGACAAAAAATTTCGGAAAGACATTAACAACTTTTAAGACTGCTATTGACTGGTGTGAAAATGCTAAATTTAAGTTATTTGAAACATTAATTTATCGCAAATATGGGGCAGAGGGGGCATGGTGGAACAAAAGATTCAGAGTAGATCACGAATATATGCTTGTTTTCTTAAAGGGAGAAAAGCCGGCTTATTTTAACAAAGAGATGTTAAAAATTCCTTCAAAACATGGTGGTGAAACAATGACAGGAGGAGGAACTCGTCTTACCAACGGGATTCGTATCCCAACAAGACCGATAACTATAAACCTTATGAAGTGCCGGGGGACGATTTGGGAGTATATGACTGCAGGTGACGGAACCCGCCTCAAACACCAGCATCCGGCAACATTTCCAGATAAATTACCCTATGATTTTATTCAGTGTTTCTGCCCGCCGGACGGAATTGTTTTGGATATATTTATGGGCTCAGGAACAACCGCTTTGGCAGCCATAGGTCTGGAGAGGAAATTTTTGGGCTTTGATATATCAAAGGATTATGTTGATTTGGCAAAAAAACGAATAAGAGAAGAATCAAATTTTTATCAGAAAAAGTTAAAGTCAGATTAGGGAAGTTTATCGGGTTTTTCAAGAGTGTATTCTATTGCTAATGTGCTTGTCATTGCCCATGAGAGAGGATTTTTCAACATTAACAGAACTTACGCAAACCAAAAGTAAACCCTTGAATTACTGAAGCCTTTTTACGATGCAAATGCGTAAGTCCTATTTCTTTAACATTAAGACCTTCCCGTCATAAAAACCAACTATGCTCCAGTTAAGCACATTAGACATAAATAATCCGCAAAGCAGTCCGTCGCTGTCCGGGCTCAAAATACATTTTTGATTTTCTTCTAAAATCCAGGGATATTTTTTTATAAGGTTGTCATAATTAAGCCGTTCATGGTCATCTGCTAACATATCATCTGTCATTTTTTGATATTTTTCATTTTTTATTCTCTTTCTTTTAATTCTTCCTAAGTAATTAATATTCATTGATTTTAAATGTGATTTATCAAAGATATACAAATGGAAGTTCATAAAAATTTTATTCAAATTTTAGGAACATCAGGCGGAAGATTTGTAATGGCATCTCAATTGCGAAGTTCAGCGGGAACATTCATACACCTTAATGAAAAAAACATAATGCTTGATCCCGGTCCCGGAACGCTTGTTCAATGCTGTAAGGCAAATCCCCCTCTTGATTTAAGCAAAATAGATGCAATTATTTTATCTCACAGTCACATTGACCATTCAAATGACCTTAATGTTATAATTGATGTGATTACAACAGGCGGATGGAGTAAAAGAAAACCCCTGCTGTTTGCACCGAAAGAAAGTATTGATGGAGAAGATAAGGTGCTGTTTAACTATTTGCGAAATTTTGTTAATATTGAGGTACTAAAGCCATCAACCAATTATGCAATCGGAAATTTAAAATTTAGAACTTCAATTGCACATAAACATAGTGTTGAGACATACGGAATAATATTTGATTTTAATGTTAAAATTTCATTTATGGTTGATACGAAATTTTTTCCGGAATTGATAAAAAGTTATGCCGGTTCGGAAATTTTGATAATGAATTTGGTTATGTATAAGGGTAAGGAAAATATATTGCATTTATCCGTTGATGATGCTGTAAAAATTTTGGAAGAAATAAAACCGAAAAAATGTATTCTTACTCATTTCGGAAGAACTATGCTTAAAGCAGATCCAAACAAAGTGGCGGAAAAATTGAGCGAGGAAACAAATATAGATGTTATCGCTGCCGAAGACGGAATGATTTTAAATTTAGCTCAATTTTATGATGAGAACAAAGATAAGCAGATGAAATTGTTAAATTTTAAACATTTAATAAAGTAAGAAATTTATAACTTTTAGAATTTCTAAATTTATTTGTTTCTAAATTTATTTGTATTTTATTCTTATTTATTATACTTACTAAGTTATACTTACATTAATATGTACTATTTTGAAGTTCTGGAAGCATTGTATAAAAGTAAAGTTAAATATCTCATTGTTGGCGGACTCGCTGTCAATCTATATGGCGTGCCGCGACTGTCACAGGATATTGATATTATAATTTCTACGGATAAAGAGAATGTTTTTAATATAATTTCTTTGTTAGAAAAGATGGATTATGTCCCTCGATTGCCTGTGGATCCTAAAGATATATCCGAACCTGATAAAGTAAAATACTGGATTGAACACAAAAATCTCAAGGCGTTCAGTTTTTATCATAAAAAAGACAACTATAAAGTAATTGACCTTTTGTTATTTCACAACCTAAATTTTGAAAAATCGTTTGAAAATAAAACAGTAAAAAAAGTGAAATATATAGAAATTTATTTAATATCGATAGATGACCTTATAAAAATGAAGGAGTTTAGCGGAAGAACGCAAGACTTAAGCGACATAGAAATGCTAAAAAAAGTAAAAAATATAAGAGATATGGGAGATATATAAAAAATATATGAAATATATGAAATATAAGAGATATATAAAAAATATAAGAGATATGGGAGATATATAAAAAAAATAAAAAATGAAGAAAACAAAAAAAGGATACAGTTATACAATTGAGGATGAAAAAATAATCGAATACATGAAATTGTCCACAGAAGATAAATTGAATTGGCTTGAAGAAATAAATGAATTCACGAATATGGTTTTAAATGACAAAGAGAAAGAAATGAGAGAAAAGTTAAGGAAAGGAGAGATATGAAAAATTTCTTAAAATTTATCTGAACCTTAATTTTAGAAAAATAAGTGCAACAATCAAAATAAAGGCAAACAAAATATTTGTAAAATGCGATAACTGTGAAATTTTTTCAACCTTGTTGATTGTGTTAATATCAACATTTATTACTTTTTCATTTTCAAACTTATTTAAAAATTTTTCAATCCCTTCATTATGTCCCGCCCCGACAACGGCAACAATATTCGCATAAGGAAATCTTAACTGCAACGAATACAAATTCATTGCCATGTAAGCATCTCTTTCTTCAACCAAGCCCTTATAAAACTTCGGAAATTTTTTCATAATGTTTGTTATTTTCTCTAAATTTTTTGGGTCCAGTATGCTATTTATTCCGTCTTCAAAATCAATATCTATGTCCTTTGTCATTTTTGGCGAAAGCGTCAGCATCTTGAGCTTTTCATTAAGCGGTAAATTTAATAT
Source organism: Candidatus Altarchaeum sp. (assembly GCA_018260755.1). GTDB lineage: Archaea > Altiarchaeota > Altiarchaeia > Altiarchaeales > Altiarchaeaceae > Altiarchaeum. Next base: position 30,534 of record JAGTWP010000009.1, read on the forward strand.
CCTGTTCATAGTTACATCTATGTTTCTGTCAATTAAAATAATATTTGCATTTATTTCTTTCGCGCATAAAATTGCTTCTTTCATTTCCGACCCTGGAAAGACATTTAATTTTTTTCCGAATTCTCTTTGAAGGTTTGCCAGTAAATACTGAATAAGTCCAGCAGGGGATGAAAATAAATCCCGGACAGAATAATGAGAATATGCTTCTTCAAAATTTAACTCAAAATTGTTTTCCTTTAAAATTTCATACCTCTTTCTGTCTAATTCAACTGCGACAAAATCCGGCTTAATTGCGAGGATTGTTTCTCTTACTTCATTTACACTTTTTTGTAATACATGTCCCGTGCCTATTATTTTTATCATCTTTAAGACTTACGCAAGACAGACACGAACCCTTGGGTTTTTAAGTTCGTTGAACAGATAATTATGCAAAAGACCTTCTTTGAGTTGGTAAATTGTCTTTTT
>JAGTWP010000010.1:0-16117 GCA_018260755.1 Candidatus Altarchaeum sp.
TAAAAATGCAAAACACAAAAGTTCAATAATAATAAGTATATGAGCGACTTTTAATAGTAAATAAGTTAAATTTTGAGTTATAAATTTAATTGTCATTTAAATTTAAATTACACTACGCAGTACAAAAACAATGAAACCGACAACCATTGAGAATGAAAAATCCATAGGTCTTGAATTTTATTCAAGCGATATGAAAGGAATCGGAGGGATTATAAAGAAAGACAAGAACGATTTTAAAGTAATTGAGGATTCTGATGTTGAGAGAGATGAAAAAGGCGAGCATTTGTGCATAGTCGTTGAAAAGGAAGACCTTACAACCGAGAATTTTATAGCGATACTTAGAGGTCACTTGCATCTTGACGGGAGATTTATTGGTTATGCGGGAAATAAAGATAAAAATGCGGTCACGGTTCAAAAAATTTCAATTCCGTATTCTGATGAAATTTCAAAAAAAATAGACGAATTGTCTTTAATTGATAAATTTGGTAAATTTAAAATAATTGAAAAATTTCGCATTAAAAGAAAAATCCGACTCGGATATTTAAACGGAAATTTTTTTGAAATTTATGTGAGGAATTGCAACAATGTTCAATCAGAAACAACTGAAAAGTGTAATAAAATTTTAACAGAAATCAGCAATGCAGGAGTTCCGAATTATTTCGGTGTTCAGAGATTCGGGGCAAATTATGATACGCATATTTACGGAAGGCATCTGGTTCTTAGAGAATATGAAAAGTTATTGGAAATGCTGAAAAAAGATAATTTGTTTGGCAGGATGATTAAAGATACAGATGACCATAAGAAAGCTGTCCGCTCACTTCCTTACTTTTTCCTTGATATTTTTATTGCTGGGTATCAGAGTTATTTGTTTAACAAAATTTTATCGGAAAAAATGAAAAATTTCGGATTAAGCAGGATTGAAGGCGACTATGTTAATTCAAAACAGGATGTTGTGCTTCCAATCATCGGATATAAATCAAAATTTCCAACAGGGGAGACAGGTGAAATTATAAATAAGGTTATGGAAAAAGAAGGAATAACAAAGGAAATTTTTAAGCATGAAATAAAATTTTTGTCAAGAAAAGGTGATTTAAGGAAGGTAAATTTAAATTTTAAGGAATTTGGTTACGAAGTAACAGAAAGTAAAGAGGCATCTGAAAAAAAAGATGTCCGGTTTAAATTCTGGCTTGAAAAGGGAAATTATGCAACTGTGTTGATGAGAGAATTTTGTAAAAATTAACAACAACAATCGGATTTCCTTTTCAATTTCAGCTGTTTTCAAGACACATATTTTCTTTTAAATTCACAACATTTAATTTATAATGTGAAATTTACTATAAATTTTTAAAATGCGGGCATTATTTGTCGGGAGATTTCAGCCGTTACATTTGGGACACATCAAAGCAATTTTGGAAATTTCGAAAAAATACGAAGTTATCGTTGTTGTCGGAAGTGCACAGGAAAGCTACACTATAAAAAATCCTTTTATGGCAGGGGAGCGGGTTGAAATGCTCATTAACGAGGAAAATTTTAAGAACTTAAATTTAAATGTCATTCCTGTTACGGATACAAACAATCACGCGATATGGGTGAAATACATAACCTCATTGCTTCCGAAATTTGATATTGTTTATACCCAAAATCCGCTTACAAAATTTTTATTTGAAAAAGATGGCTTTAATGTCAAAGCACAGAAAATTTACACAAACGAAGATGGAAAAATTTATTCCGGCACAAATGTCAGAAATGAAATTTCTAATAAACACGAGGATGTATGGAAGAAGATGGTGAGTGCTGATACATACAAATTTATAAAAATGATTAAAGGGGATGAACGAGTCATAAATTTAACAAAACAAATTCAATAAATCAAAAAATTGAGCTAAATTATAAATAAAAATTTAGAAAAAATCGGATGGAAAATATGAACAAACAAGAATTTATTCAAAAACTCGGAGATATTGAATGGGAGGATTTTGAAGTGAAGGAAGTGAAATCTGAAGTTCCGAAAAGTTCCTGGGATACCGTTTCTGCGTTTTCCAATACTGCAGGAGGTTGGCTTGTTTTCGGCGTTAAGCAGGAGGGAAAAAAGTATTTTCCTCAGGGAGTTGATAATCCCGAGAAGATTGAACAGGACTTTACTACGACTTTAAGAGATGATAAATTTAATCAGAAAATTATTCCTGTTTGTAAAAAATATACTATTGATAAGAAGGTAATTCTGGCATTTTATATTCCTTTATCAGAAAGGAAGCCGGTTTATTATAACAATCCTAAAAATTCATTTATCCGTTCAGGTTCCGGAGACCAAAGATTGACCGGACAGGAAATTGATTCGTTATACCGCGATTCCTCTTTTGGTACAAAAGATAAAGAATTAACAAATCTAACTATAAAGGACTTGAACAAAGAAAGCATAAAACGTTACAGAACATATTTAAAAAATATAAAGCCTGAACACCAATATAATGAGCTTTTAGATGAGGAATTCTTGACTAAGATACGGGCGCTTGAAAATAAAAAAGTTACGTTTGCAGGACTTCTTGTATTTGGAACCGAAGATTCCATTGGAAAATATTTCTCTGATTTTAAGATTGATTACCTGGAAATATTCGGTACAAGTTACGAAGACGCAGAGAAACGATACGAGTTCAGGCTATCGGATTACTCTAATATTTATGAGTATTTCTTTGCTATTTACGAGCGTATTATTAAGAAGATTGACGTTCCGTTTAAGTTAAAGGGTGCTTTTAGGGATGAAAACCAGCCGCAAGTTAAGGCAATAAGAGAAGCGTTAGTTAACTTATTGATACATTCGGATTACTTCTCCCCTATGAAGCCCAGAATAAGGGTGTTTTTGAACAGGATAGAATTCTTTAATCCGGGGGCATTGCCTAAACCCCACAAAGAATTACAAAAAGGGGATATTTCTCTACCTAGAAACCCTATTATCACCCGCATTTTCAGAGTGATTGATCTTGCTGAAAACGCAGGTTATGGCTTTTACAAGATGTTTAAAGGCTGGAGGCATCATTACACAAAAGATCCTGTTGTTTTTGAGGGAATGGATTATTATCGGATAGAGTTCTTTTTCGATGTAAAAGACAAGGTAAAAGACATAGAAAAGTTTGGTGAAAGGGGGGTAGAAAAGGGGGTAGAAAAGGGAGTAGAAAAGGGAGTAGAACGACTTTCTGAAAATGAGCGCACAATTATCAACTTAATAAGTAAAAATCCTTCAGTAAGCAAGAAAGAAATGCTGGAAAAATCCGGGCTTGGAAAAAAAGCTATAGAGTACAATATTAAACTGTTAAAAAACAAGAGTATAATAAAAAGAATAGGCCCAGACAAAGGTGGTCATTGGGAAATTTTGAAATGAGCAAACAAACAAAATTTGAACAAACCAAAAAGTAAAGCAACAAAAATGAGTGATGAAAAATTTAAAGAATATGCAGAAAACCTTATAGAAATTGCAAAGGATGATTTGGATGTAAGCAAAATTTTATATGATAAAAATTACTACGCCTTTGCGATTTATCATTTGCAGCAAGCAGCAGAAAAGGCGGTGAAGGCGTATTTTGTTAAAAGTGGAATAAATCCTAAAAATTTAAAGAAAATAGGACATGAACCCATTTTTCCATAGTATTTAGCTACGTTTTACAAATATTTAATTGCTATTAATATTATCATCACGTTCAATGAAATACTATACGATCAAGGCGAAAAGGAATTTAAAAACTCCGAATTCTATCAAAACTATTTTCTAAAATTTAAAGGTAAAAAAATTATTTTGCAACATGTCTATTATAGTGAGTAGCGATAATAAAATAAGGACAAAAATAGGTGCAAAAATAGGTAAAAAAATAGTAACAAACAAATAACAATAACTAATATAAAAATATCTTAATAGTTGTATCTTCTGTAAAATTTATAAATTTAAAAATATGCACAAAATAGAATTACCTCGCAAGGTAATTGTAGGAGAAGGAGCAATTTATGAAATCAAAAATGTCTGTAATGAGTTAAATTTAAAAAGCCCTTTGATTTTTTCCGGAAATTTCACAAAAAAATTTGCAGACATTGTTTGTAGCGAAGTTGGAGGAAAAGTTGTAAGTGTTGATAACGAACTTAATGAAATTAATGCTGAAATTAATAAAAATTTAAATTTTGGTTTTGTTTGTGGTGTCGGCGGCGGAAGCACGATAGATAAGGCAAAAATTTATGCATTTAACAATAAACTACCTTTCATAAGTATTCCAACCGCTGCATCTCATGACGGAATTGCATCTCCTTATGCTTCAATCGGAGGTGGTGTTTCGGTTAAAACAAATTCTCCGCTCGCTGTCATAGCCGACACGACAATAATTTCAAATGCCCCGAAAAATTTAACCGCTTCTGGGTTTGGAGATGCGGTTTCAAATTTCACTGCTGTGCTTGACTGGAAATTAGCAAGGGATGAAAAAAAAGAATATTTCGGGGATTATGCGGCATCACTTTCAAATATGAGTGCGGAAATTGTCCTGCAAAATTCGGATAAAATTTTTTCAGACATAAGCATTTTGGTTGAAGCATTGATAAGCAGCAGCGTAGCAATGGCAATTGCCGGCTCAAGCAGACCGTCATCTGGCTCGGAACATTTATTTAGTCATGCATTAGATATGCTTTCCGAAAAATATAAATTTAAGCAGGCATTACATGGAGAACAATGTGGTGTTGGGACAATAATTTCCTCATATTTGCATGAAATTTATTCGCACAAAAACAAAGAGGGGTGGAAAAAAATAAGAGGTGCATTAAAAGATGTTGGCGCGCCTGTTAATGCCAAAGAACTCGGAATAGATGAAAAATATGTAATTGAGGCATTAAAATTTGCACCGAAAGTAAGAAACAGATATACTATATTTAATAAATTTAATTTGGAAAGAGATGCAGAGAAAATTTTAAAGGAATGCAAGGTAATTGAATAAAGGTAATTGAATAAAATTAATATAATTCATAAATTTACTCATTCAAATCTCAAAAATTTATGCAATTGCGGAATTATTCTTACATCTTTTAAAAAATTACACGCTGTCTCGCTCATTGTTAATAATGTGTTTTTGTAACTATTGTCCCATTTTATTCCTGTTTGCGGCTGTAAAACCAAAGGAATATTATCGTCAATATTTTTTAAGTTCCTGGCAAATATTTCAATCCGGGCAACATCAACATCTTTTGTTATAACAACCTTAACAAATAAATTTCCTGCTTTTAAGCAATGATTTAAAATTTCTATCGTCTTTAAAGAGTCATTATAAAATTTCGGATAATTTAGTTTTATTCCGCATGCGGCATAAGTGATAATATCTTTAATTTCTTCCGCTTTTTTTGGAAGTGTTGAGTTTGTTTCAAGATAAAGAGGAATGTCTATTTTATTACCGATTTGCCTGATTAAAGAGGTATAAATTAGCGGTTCTCCACCAGTTAATGAAATGCTGAAAACATCTTTTGTATATAACTTTTTAATTTCATACGCAATATCATCGGCGTTTTTCAAAATTTTTTTCTTTCCTGCAATCGTACAAAATTTGGCTTTTTTGTGGGGAGTATCGCAATAATCACAGTCCAGGTTACATTTGGAAAATCGCACGAAAATCTGCCTTCTTCCGACATATATTCCTTCTCCCTGAATGCTTGAGAATATTTCTCTTACTTCGGACACCTTTGAAATAATAAAAGGACTAATAAAAAATTTAAAATTTAAGAAATATGAAATTAATAAAAAATAAAAGAAAAATATTTAAAAACGGCTTAAAAAAGTGTGAAACAAAAACAAAATAAAAATCAAGAAAAAAATAAAAGTCAAAAATTTATTTGCCGTATTTAATCTTGATTGTGTTGCTTTATCTCGTTACATCTATTTCTATATGCACATCATCAGGCACTTGTATCTTCATCACATCTCTCATTGCCTTATCACTTCTGTAAATATCTACAATTCTTTTTGAGACCCTCATTTCATATCTGTCCCAGGCAGTATTTCCTTCACCACTTACATTCTTCCTGACAACAACTCTTATCTTTTTGGTTGGAAGAGGTATTGGACCTCTCACAACTGCCTTATCTTTTTTTCCAATATCTACAATCTGATTTGTTATATCTTCAACATTTTGCTTCTCTTTTCCGCTTATTATTATTCTTGCTTTTTCCATCATATATTTGTACCTTATCTTTATGCCTTTATCTTAACTTCTTTTGCCTTTACTTCCAAAACCATTCCCGCTGCAATTGTCTGTCCCATATCTCTAATCACAAATCTTCCCAAAGGCGGAAAGTCCTTAACTGTTTCAATAACAGTGCTTCTCATAGGTTTAAATTTGACAACAGCAACATCTCCTGCCTTTATTGTTTTCGGATGATCTTCCTTTGTTTGTCCTGTTTTAGGATCAACTGTTCTTATTAATTCTTCAAACTGACATGCTACTTCATCCGTGTGTACATGCATAACAGGAGTATAGCCCGCTGCTATTGCCGACGGATGATATAAAACAACAATTTGTGCAGTAAAACTCTCTGCAACTTTTGGCGGATTGTCAATTGTTCCCATGACATCTCCTCTTTTTATATCATCTCTCTTAGCTGATCGGATATTAAAGCCAATATTGTCTCCGGGCAGCCCTTCCGGAATTTGCTCATGATGCATTTCAATTGTTTTAACTTCATCAACAATTGCAGAAGGCATAAAAACAACCTTCATTCCAGGTTTTAATATTCCGCTTTCTACTCTACCTACTGGAACAGTTCCGACACCTGTAATTGAATAAGCATCCTGGATAGGCACCCGTAATGGTTTGTCTGTTGGTTTTGGCGGAGCAACAAGCTTATTTATAGATTCTAAAAAAATAGGTCCTGTGTACCATGGAGTATTTGTACTTTTTGTTGTTAAATTATCCCCAACGAATGCTGAAATAGGAATAAACGGAATCATATCAACTTTATATCCAATTGGCTTTAAAAATTTAACCAAAGCGTCTTTTACGGCATTATATGCTTCTTGATCATACTTTACTGCATCCATCTTATTCATCGCAATTATGAACTGGTTGATACCTAAGGTTTTACATAAGAATGCATGTTCTTTTGTTTGCGGAAGCAATTGCACAACACCTTTCTCATCTTTGTTATTTACCGTATCATAAACGGAAACGACGAGTACTGCTGCATCTGCCTGGCTTGCTCCTGTTATCATGTTTTTTATAAAGTCCCTGTGTCCCGGAGCATCTATGATTGTAAAATAATTTACATCAGTCTTAAATTTTTTGTGTGCAATATCTATTGTAACCCCTCTTGTTCTTTCTTCTTTTAATGTATCCATTACCCAGGCATATTCAAATGTGGCTTTTCCTATTTTAGCTGCTTCGTCTCTGAGTTTTTTCATTGTCTGCTCGGAAACCTCTCCGAGTTCGTACATCAATCTTCCGACTAATGTTGATTTTCCATTATCTACATGTCCTACAAATACCATATTTATGTGTGGTTTTTCTGCCATTTTAAAAAAATTTTAAAAATTTTAAAAATATTGTTTATTATAAATATTATTTAGTTGCTGTTTTAAATTTTAATTAATATTATAAATTAACTTTTAAATATTAACTTTTATATTTATTTTAATTGCTTATTTATTGTCTCTCCATATAATCATCAGGTTTCGGAACTGGCTCGGGAAGACCTTTTCTTTTTCTTATTGACATAATTATTTTTTCCTGTAATTCCCTCGGAACTTCATCGTATCCGGCGTTCTGGGAACCCCACAAAGCATGTCCTTCGGTTGCGCCTCTGATATCTCCTGTAATTCCGAATGTTTCCGAAATCGGAATTCTTCCTTCAATCGTGGTTAATTCTTCTTCCTGTAAAATATTCATTATTTGTCCCCTTCTTGATTGCAGCACACTTGTCATTGAACCGATATATTCATGCGGAATTTGTATGCTTATGTCCTGCATTGGCTCATAAATTGTTGGTTTTGAAAGTAAAATTCCAGCATATATGGGATTCCTGACAGCAGGATATATCTGTGCAGGACCTCTATGAATAGCGTCTTCGTGAAGGACTGCATCATGTAAAGTTACTTTCATTCTTATCATAGGTTCTTTTGATAACGGACCCCCTCCCATAACCTGTTCAAAAGCATCAAAAATCAATTCCATTGTTTCATCTAAATGCTGCAGACCTTTTGTTCTGTCAAAAAGCACATTTCCTTTGAATATATCTATAATCCCCGCTGCATCTTCACTTATCATTCCTTTTGAGACCAATAACTGTCTTAAGTCCTTACTCCTGTTTTTTCTTCTGCCCTCTTTTATTTCTCCGCTTATAACTAAGTTATAAACCTCTTCCGGCAATGGTTCAACCGCAAGATAAAATTTATTGTGTTTGTTCGGTGATTTTCCTTCTATATCTCCATGATTGCCTTTAATTGCCTCTCTATATACAACAATCGGGGGAGATGTTATTACCTCAACACCTCTTTCTTTTAGTCGGTGTTCTACGATTTCCAGATGTAATTCTCCCATTCCTGCAACTAAGTTTTCACCTGTTTGCTCATCTATTTTGACTTTTAGTGTGGGATCTTCTTTTTCCATTTCTTTTAAGACCTCAACTAATTTTCCGATATCTTTTACATTTTTAGGTTCAAATGCCTTTGTAACTACGGGATCAGAATAATGTTTTATTTCTTCAAACGGAGTCATCGGTTCGCTTGCGAGGGTATCTCCGACAAAAGTATTTGAAACGCCGCTTAATGCAACTATATTTCCGGATGAAACCGCTGCAACATTTACTCTTTGCGGACCCATATATAATCCAAGCTGCTGTACCCTCATCTTTATTTTATTTCCGACGGAATAAACTTCGTCACCCTGATGCACAGTGCCCGAATATATTCTTCCGATTGCGATTTCTCCGGCATGTTTGTCATGATATATATCAAAGACCATTATTGCTAATTTTCCATTGGGATTACATGTCTGCATATCTTTTGCTACTGTTTCATTTTCTGCATCACCATGCCATATTTTCTCAATCCTTAGTTTTTGTGCATCTGTCGGTGCAGGCAAGGCAGCAATCACCATATCAAGAACAATTCTACTAAGAGGCGCTTTTTTTGCAAGTTCATCCTGATTTTCATTATTGCACGCATCAATAATATCTTTAAAAGTTATCCCTGTCTTTTTCATATACGGGACATTTATCGCCCATTTTTTCTTGGCAGAACCAAATGCAACAGTACCTTTTTTAACATCTACTGTCCAGTCCACACCTTTTGGCTGTCGCAATTTTATCATATTATTTACATTGGTAATTATTTTTATAAATCTGTTTTGAAGTTCTTCCGGGGTAAGTTTTAATTCCGTAATAAGGCGATCTGTTTTATTTATAAACAAAACGGGTTTTACTCTTTCATTCAATGCCTGATTTAATACGGTTTTTGTCTGGGGCATTATTCCTTCAACAGCACAACAAACAACTATACAACAATCAACAGCCCTCATCGCTCTTGTCACATTGCCTCCGAAATCAACATGACCTGGTGTATCTATTAAATTTACAAGATACTCTTTTCCATCATAATTGTGGGTTATTGAAACATTAGCAGAATCAATTGTAATTCCTCTTTGTTCCGCTTCCTCGGAATCAGGGGCAAACTCTGTAATCTTGTCTTTATCAAGAGCACTTGCAGAAATAAGTCCTGCTCCTGCAAGTAAATTTGTCGTTAATGTTGTTTTTCCATGATCAATATGGGCAACTATTGCCATATTTCGTATATTCTCTCTATTTTGCATCATTGAAACCGCTTTTTCAGCAAGTTGTTCAGCACGACCCATTTTGTTTTAAATTTTTATTTCAGATAAATTTAAATTTTTAGGATTATCTTGACGATGCTGCAATTCTTTCTGTTTCTTCTTTCCTTGAAACCGCAAAACTCTTTGTATCATTATTCGCTGCCAAGACAAGCTCATCGGCAAGTGCTTCTTCAACCGATGTCTTTACATTGAACGATCTTGCAAAGGCACCCAAGGCTAAATTTTTTAATGCAAAATCCAAACGTCTTAACGCAGATGCATCAATTGCCTGATGATACCTTATTCCACCGTAAATTATTGATGTTGTTTCTTCTGACGGACCTGTATTTTGTAATGCATCTACTAATACCTGTACCGGATTTTTCTTTGTTTTTTTTTCTATAAGCTCAAATGCGTTTTCAATGATTCTTAATGCATTTAATTTGTTTCCTGTGTTTCCCCTACCTCTTAAATATTTTCCGGCCATTTTTTTTGCACCCTGTCCCGAACGCATTAACTTGTTTGCTAATCGCTCAACTACATTCACATTTGCTTTTCCAAACTGTTTATTTGCAAATTTTCCGTGTGTAATTGGAATATCCCGCTGATTTAAATTTATATATCTCTTTAATCCCATATCTTTTACTTCAACCGCATAATCCCATCGTCCGAATAACTTTAATGCACTAACTTCCACTTTGTTTATTTTTATTATTTGTTTTTGTCTGTTTAAAATTTATCTATTTAAAATTTATTATCATAAATAAGATTTGATAAATAAATAATTTAAAATTCTAAAATAAAATCTGAAATTCTAAATTTTTAACTAAATTTATTAAATGTCAAAGTTATTAATGTCAAAGTTAAATTAAATTTTAAAATATTACAATGAAAATTTCAGAAAAATTTAAAGGAGCAGAGAAGGAAGGAAGGTGCGCATTAATTGCTTATGTGTGTGCAGGCGACCCGAACTTTGAAAAGAGTAAAGAAATTGTCCGAATTTTAAAGAAAAATACAGATATTATTGAACTTGGACTGCCTTTTTCCGACCCTGTTGCCGATGGTCCGACTATACAACAGGCAAGCGAAAGAGCATTAAAGAGCGGAATGAACACAGATGTTTATTTTAAATTTTGCGGCGAAGTTAAAGATGAAAATATTCCGCTGATTTGTATGACTTACTATAACTTGCTTTATCATTACGGGCTTGAAAAATTTGTTGAGCAATGCAGCGCTAATGGAATTGAAGGAATTATCATCCCTGATTTGCCTGTTGAAGAAAGCGATGAATTGTTAAATTTATGTAATAAGTATAACATTGACTTAATATTTCTGATTGCACAGACATCAACAAATGAGAGGCTTAAAAAAATATCCGAAAAAGCAAGCGGATTTTTATATTTGATTTCTGTGTTGGGGGTTACGGGAGCAAGAAAAAATTTAAATATTGAGCCAAAATTTATTGAGAATGTGAAAGATGTTTTAAAAAGTGCGGGAAAGGAAATTCCAATAGCAATCGGATTCGGAATATCAAATCCAAATCATATAAATGAGATAAAAGACAAGGTTGACGGTGCAATTGTCGGAAGTGCAATAATAAACAGGACTGACGATTTGGAAGAGTTGGAAAATTTTGTTAAAGAATTGAGGAAGGCAACTAACAGATAAGTCCTTTTAATGCTTCGTTTGCAATTTTTCTTCCGAATTCAATTAACTCCGCTGTTCTGCTTTCACTTTTTCCTTCTGCAAATATTCTGTAAATTGGCTCTGTCCATGAAGGCCTGAACAAAATCCATCCATCGCTGAATAAAATTTTAATTCCGTCCGTTTCGTCAATTTTTGTATTTTTGTATTTACTCTCTTTACTCTCTTTAATTTTTTCCTTGATTGCTAAGGTTAATTTATTCTTTAATTCATCCCTGCACTGAATTTTTTCTTTAATCTGGTAAAATTTAGGATATTCGGCAATAATTTCCGAAAGTTTCTTCTTTTTGTCGTGCAAAATTTTTAAAATTTTTACTGCTGTTAATCCACCCTCTCGCCCCAAATTTATCTTCGGAAAGATACTTCCCCCGTTTTCCTCAAAACCAAAAATTGCGTTATTTTCCATTATTGCTCCAACAACATCAGCTGCCCCAACCTTTGTTCTTATAACCTTTCCTTTATGCTTTTCTGCAACATAATCAATTATTGCCGATGTGCTTATTCCCGTAACAACAAAGTCGCCTTCTTTCATCAGATGATCTGCAATTGTTGCTCCAATCATATCTCCCATAATATATTCTCCTTTATCATCAACAAAAATACTTCTGTCTCCGTCTCCGTCAAATGCCATACCTAAATCAGCATTCAACGCATTAACTACTTTTATTAAATTTTCCAGATTTTTTTTGTCCGGCTCGGAAGGTCTGCCAGGAAAGAATCCATCCATCTGGGCATTGAGTGTTATAACTTTATGTCCTAATTCTCTTAAAACAAAAGGCATGATTTTTGATTGTGCTCCGTGTCCCGTATCAACAACTATCTTTAAACCGTTCTCTTTATCAACTTTTACTCCTTCTTTTAAAAGCATTTCTTTATAAATTTTTCCCGCATCGGCAGTATAAATTTTTCCGATTTCATTCCACAAAACCCTTTTGAATTTCCCGCTAAAATACAGTTCTTCAATCTCTTCCTCTATTTTCCCATAAACCTCATTTCCATTGGGCATAAAAAATTTTAGTCCGTTCCTGTCTATCGGAATATGTGAGCCGGTAATCATAATACCCACATCAAATTTATAAATTTTTTCCTTAACCGCGTATTGTATTGACGGAACAGGAGTAATTCCGGAATCATAAACATCGCAGCCCGCCGAAAGCAAACCGCTTATTACGGCATGTTTTATCATATCGGAGGATGTTCGCGGATCCATCCCAACAAGAACATTTTTTGCATTAAATTTTTCTCTGACATAATTTCCAAACACATAAGCAATATTTGAGCAAAATTCAGGTGTTAAAAAGTCATTTGCGGTTCCTCTTATTCCAGTTGTTCCGAATAGTTTTCCTACCATTTTATTAAAAATAAATATTATAATAAATATTAATATTAAAAGGTTATAAATAACGATTAACAAATGAAAATTTAAATTTGTTTTTCATTCCAAGAATTTATTCACATTCAACAACCCCTTCTTTTTCCTTGACATTGAACCCAAATAAATTGACCACATGAATGTTTGTCATTGCATGCATCGTTGTGCGTATTTTTGCCTTTCCTTTTGCCAGTGCGAGGTATGGAATAATCTGGTCGCTCGTATGGGAATCAACTCCCGTATCATTCTTAATTTCATTTATTAAATTTTTTGCACAATCAGTTCCTACATCTTCTGCCTTCTTGTTTACCTCTCCAAGCGAGCATGCCCCGATAATTATTTTTTCTGTTCTCGCAACTAATGTAATTCCACTGCCTGTTGAAAAGGTATTCGCATATTCCTCACTTATTTCAATCTGAGTGCATAAATTTTCACCTCTCAAAAATTTTTCAGCAGCAACCTTCTGCTTTTCAGCAACATTTCTCCGTTTTAAATCGGCACTCGCATGAGAAATCCCGTAAATTTCCGAAATTTTTCCCTTTTCGGTAAAATTTATACGTTCAAATTTATCTGCCTTTTTAATCACAATTCTTACTTTCCCTCCACCCTTCGGATAATAGCCCCTTTTTAAAATTTCGATTTCTACGTTTAATCCAATTACCTTTAAAATAGGAAGGGTTACAAATTTAACATAATCAATAGATGGTGCAAATCTTACATCTGTCCCACCTGTAATTTCCACTCCAACATCATTGTGAATAGTGGCAATCACTAATGCCTGCAAAACAAGAGGAATTGAGCCTGCTGTTCCTATGTCTATCGTAAATTTTTTGTCTGAAATTTCTTTCGGCTCAAATTCAATTTCGCCTGAACCAATACTTAAGCCCCTAATATCAGCATCGCATAATTTTCCGACTGCTTTTATTGCACTTATGTGCTGTGCTCTCAATCCGGGATTTTCTCTTTTTTTTCTTATATTTATAATTCTTATAGGTGTTTTTGTTAATGCACTCAAAGCAACGCTCGTTCTTAAAATTTGTCCGCCACCTTCACCGTAAAGACCGTCTATTATAAGCATATTGTAATTAGTTTAATTTTTATTCGGCAAAATTTAATATAATTTAATGTAAAATTTAATTAGCAATTCTAATTTATACTTTAAATTCTAATTTATACTTTAAATTCTAATTTATACTTTAAATTTTAATTTATACTTTAAATTTTAATTTATTATCAAAGGCATCTGGAATTTTGTTTTCTTTATGATTTTGTAAATAATACTCACAAAGAGCGGTTTTGCCAAACAGATAATTCGGAAATTTATCTCTTGTTTCAATAATTGTCTGATATTGCTTTTCTTTATCTCCTAAAAGAGTGTATACACTTGTAATAATATTGTAAATTACTGGTACATTCGGATAATCTTTCTTTAGTTTTGATAAAATTTTCAAATAGTTTTCCAAGAGGTTTTTATTCGTAAGTTTTTTAAGAGCACTTATAATTTTATTGAGCTCGTCTTTCACATTTTGCGGCAATTTTGCAAAATTTTCTTCTTCCATTGTCTTCTCCACAATAATAAAGTCCTTATTTAGCATTGTCGCCTTTTTTTTCATTAAATTTTTTATTACATCTTCTTCCCTAATTCTTTTGAGGTGCTTATCAAAGTCAATATTGTGGGTTATTATATCGTGAATTAAATCAAGAGTATTAAAGTATCGCATTTTTATTTATTTTTATTTTTTAAACGAAACAGAATATAAATTATATTCAAAATAAAAAATATAAAAAATATAAAAAATATAAATAAAATTTAAATGAAGTATGTTGTAATATTGGGAGACGGAATGTCCGATTATCCTGTTGAGAAGTTAAATAACAGAACACCGCTTCAGGCAGCAAATAAACCAAATATTGATTTTATTGCAAAAAACGGAGTAAGCGGAATGTTAAAGACAATTCAGGAGGGCTTTGAACCGGGTTCCGATGTGGCAAATTTATCAGTTTTAGGTTATAATGTCCGAAAATGCTATACGGGAAGGGCATCAATCGAAGCAGTAAATATCGGAATAAATTTAGATGATGGTGAAGTTGCATTCAGATGCAATTTTATAACGGAAGAATGCGGTATTTTAAAGGACTACAGCGCGGGACATATAACAAGCAATGAAGGAAAAATTTTGATAAATCTACTTAATGAAAATCTTTCGGATGACTTAAAAGCAATTAACGGAAAATTTTATGCAGGTGTTTCATACAGGAATATACTTGTATGTAAAGTAAATGATGCAAATGCGGAAAATTTTGTCTGTATTCCTCCGCACAATATTGTCGGAGAAAAAATAGAAAAGAATTTAATAACAGTTAAAAACGATGCTAAAAGCAATAAAAGCAATAAAAGCAAAGAAATAAAGTTCACCTCAATTTTAAATCAATTAATGCTGAAATCAAAGGAAATTCTTGAAAAAAGCGAAATAAATAAAAAGAGAGACAGAGAAGGAAAAAATAAGGCAAATATGATATGGTTCTGGGGACAGGGAAAAAAGCCAAAAATAGAGGAATTTAAGGTAAAGTATAATTTAAAGGGAGCAGTTATTTCAGCAGTGGATTTAATAAAAGGAATCGGAAAACTTGCGGGAATGGATGTGATTGAGGTTGAAGGTGCAACCGGATTATGGGATACAAACTATGACGGGAAGGCAAGGGCATGCATTGAAGCACTGGATGAGCATGATTTTGTATATGTTCATGTTGAAGCAACCGACGAAGCAGGACATCTCGGGGATTTAAATTTAAAAATTTTGTCCGTTGAAAATTTAGATAAAATGACTGGGAAAATTTTACAGGAAATAGAAAAAAGAGGAATTGAAGCAAAGATTGCCATATTGCCTGACCATGCAACGCCGATAAAAATAAAAACTCATACTACTGATTTAGTTCCGTTTGCGATATATTCAACAAAAAATAAAGATGAAAAAGATGAGGTTGAAAAATTTGATGAATTTGCATGCAGGAATGGAAGATATGGAAAAGGTGTTGAAAATTTTATGGAAATTTTGTTAAAATAGAGGAAATAATATTATTAATGGTGTGATTTTAATATTATATCACATTACAAATAATATGATTATTAATACCATATCACATTACAAATAATATGATTTTAATATTATATCACATTACAAATAATATGATTTTAATATTATATCACATTACAAATAATATG
>JAGTWP010000010.1:16135-30217 GCA_018260755.1 Candidatus Altarchaeum sp.
TTACAAATAATATGATTTTAATATTATATCACATTACAAATAATATGATTATTAATATTATATCACATTACAAATAAGGTAATAAGCAAATAAAATGCTATCGTATGAAGAAATTGTAAAAATAATAAGTGATTTGAACTTATGGGGAAGAGAACAGGAAATCGGAATTGAGCGGAAGGATTACCTTAAAACAATATCAGAGTTTTCAGGAGCGAAAGAGGATGCCATCGTCATAGTTGGGATAAGAAGATCAGGAAAAACTTATTTAACTAAGCAATTTCTAAAAAATATTTCTGATAAAACAAAAAAAGAACAAACACTTTATGTCAACTTTGAAGACCCAAAGTTAGATCCTCATCTTTCTCTTTCTTTACTTGATGAAATATACAGTGCGTATAGAACTTATATAAACAGGAATGATTTTGCGTGGATTGTGTTTGATGAAATTCAGAATATACCTATATGGGAAAAATGGGTCAGACTAATGCAGGAGAAAAAGGAAAATGTAAAAATTTTACTTTCCGGATCTTCATCAAAATTACTAAGCGCAGAATTCTCCTCTGTTCTTACAGGAAGATACCTTAAAATAGAGGTGTTTCCCATTTCCTTTAAAGAGTTTCTGTATTTCAATAAAGTTGAGTTTGAAAAGGACTACGATATACTTGTAAAAAGTGAGGAAATAAAAAGAAACCTTCACAAATATCTCAAATATGGCGGATTTCCCAAAGTTGCTCTTGAAGAAAACGAAAATTTAAAGAAAGAATACTTAACAGGACTTACGCAGTCCAGTATATAAAAAGGTATTAAAATCCCTAAATTTATGTATGTTTTGCGTAAGTTCTACTTAAAAGAAATTTTTGAGGGCATTGTCTATAGAGACATATTAGCAAGGCACAAGATTAAAGATGCCGGATTAGTTAAGGCAGTTGTGGAATTTGGAATCAATTATTTTTCGTCCTTAATGAGCGCCAACAAAATAAGAAATATTATTAGGGATATATTTAAAAGACAGGTCTCTCCAAACACTATCCTAAATATACTAAAATACACAGAAGAAACTTATCTGTTATTTTTTGTTCCGATTTTTTCGTACAAAATTAAAGATCAAAAACTATATCCAAAGAAAATTTATTGTATTGACAGCGGATTAATAAATATTGTTTCGTTAAAATTTTCAGATGATTTTGGTAGGATTTATGAAAATATAGTGGCAATTGAACTAAAAAGAAGGATTAAAGAAATTTATTACTGGAAAGACAGCCAGCAAAGAGAGGTTGATTTTGTTGTTATAGAAGATAAAGAACCAAACCAATTAATTCAGGTCTGTTATGATGTTAAAAATCCGGAAACAAAAAAAAGAGAAACATTTGCACTGGTAAAAGCGAGCGAGGAATTAAAATGCGAAAATTTATGGGTAATAACTTATGATTATGAAAACGAGGAAATTTTTGACGGAAAATTAATAAAATTTATTTCCTTGTGGAAATGGCTACTGATTTAGTTCCGTTTGCGATATATTCAACAAAAAATAAAGATGAAAAAGATGAGGTTGAAAAATTTGATGAATTTGCATGCAGGAATGGAAGATATGGAAAAGGTGTTGAAAATTTTATGGAAATTTTGTTGAAATAGTATAATTCAAATTAGTATAATTCAAATTATATTAAATTTATAATAGTGTAATCTAAATGAAAAATATACAAAATCATAATAAATAAGCAAAAAGTGAAATTTATAAACAGAAAGGAGGAATTAAGAATATTGAACGAGGCATTGGAAAGTGAGAGATTTGAATTTTATGTTCTTTATGGGAGGAGAAGAATAGGAAAAACATGCCTTGTTCTCAATGCTGTAAAAAACAAAAAAGCGATTTATTATCTTGCTGTTGAGGGAAGCAACATTGAAAAATTTAAAAATGTTGCCTCAAAAACAAAGCCGGAAATACAATATGTAAAGAACGATTTTGAAGCGATTTTTAATTTTTTGAAGGATGAAATTGTGGTTATTGATGAGTTTCCGAATCTAATCAAAGAAAATCCAAAAATCGTATCGGAGTTTCAAAGAATAGTAGATGTTGTTTTGAAGGACACCAAAACAAAACTAATCCTGCTCGGTTCATCAACCTCTATGATAGAAAACAGTGTTTTAAGCTACAGTTCGCCTTTGTTCGGGAGAAAAACCGGACAGATAAAACTAAAACCGATGAAATTTCGTGAAATAAAAAATTTTTTCCCAGAAGCAAGTGCAGAAGAATTAGTGGAAATATATGGTTTTGCCGATGGGGTTCCTTTTTATTTAGAGAAGCTCAGATATCCTTTTTGGGAATGGATGGAAATGGAATTAAAAAGAACGGACAGTTTTTTAAAGACAGAAATTGATTTTCTGATGAAATATGAATTTTCGGAAACAAGAAGATATAAAAAAATTTTAGAAGCGATAGCATTTGGCAATACACAACTCGGGGAAATAAAAGATTGTTGTGGATTTAAAGGAACGGATATAACTCCTTACTTAAAAAAATTAATTGAAACAGAATTTGTCCATAAAATTTCTCCGCTCTTTGCTCCTGTGCAGTCAAGACAAAATAGATATTATATAAAAGATAATTTTGTAAAATTTTGGTTTAGATTTATTTATCCTAACATAAGTTTCATTGAAGAAGGTATTTTTTCTATTGATGAAATAAAAAAGAACTATTCTACATATCTCGGAAGAACATTTGAAAAAATTTGCTTTGAATTTTTGATTGAAAATATGAATCTTCTGCCGTTCAAATTCACAAAAATCGGAAGACAATATGGAACCATTCTATTGGCAAAGAAAGGCGAAAATCAATATGAAATTGACTGGGTTGTGACAAATGAAGAAACAAAAGAAATTTTATTTGTGGATTGCAAGTGGAAGGACTTGAATGAAGAAGAATTTGGAAAAATTTTGGAAAAATTGAAGGAAAAGGCAAAATTTGTCAAATGGAATAATGATGACAGAAAAGAATATTTTGGAATTATTGCAAAAAGAATAGAAAATAAAGAAAAATTAATAAATGAGGGTTTCTTAGCATTTGATTTGAATGACTTTAAATTTTCATGATAAAGTTTGGTGTTTATTATGGAAATTTTATTAAAAACCTAAAGGTTGATTTCCAACCGTTTCTGCACCATAATTTCACTTCTTTTCAAATACTCTCTCATCGGAACCTTCAAGTATTTTGCTATATCCTTCAACGCATCATTCAAACTTGCAAATTTTCTGTCTTTGTTTTTAAACGCATTCCTTACATTTTCCCGCACTTCCCAGACCCCCACAGGCATAAGATATCCCTCATAAATTTCCCTGAAAATAATTACTCTTGCCTGCTTCTTTATCTTCCTTAAATATTCCAGAACGGCAAACCTCGCGGCATAATAACCACCCCCTTCTTTAATTGCATAATCATTCCTACCTTTGTAATACTCTGCCTCTAAATTTATTGCATAATCCTTCACTCCTTTTGTCCATAATGTTTCCGGTGCCCATGCTTCAAACTGCTCAAATTCCCAGTTTCCTGGAATGAGCAAAATTTCAAAATGATTAAAAAGATAGGTATTTGAAAAAACCGTAATTTCGGAGACATTTTCATACTCTTTAATTTCTTTAATAAAAATTTTTCCGAGAAGGTCATCGGTTGCTGTTATACTCCATCTTGTCGGAACTAATCGTTTCTCTTTCATCCCAAATGCACCTGAAGAAAATGCCTTTATCAGGTAATAAATGTCAAAATTTCTTTCCATATATAAAATTTTTAAGGTGTTTGTAACATTTAAATTTTCGTCAATAACCTCATCAACGGTTTTCGGAATTTTCGGATTTTCTGCAATTCGCAGGTAAGTCAATTCACCCGTAGGTCCCATCGGCTGTGCAATAGAAGAAAATGAAATTTTAAATTCCGGCAGCGACTTAAACTTTGTCTCAATATCAATCGGTTTAACTGACAGGGCAATTTCTTTGTTCTTTTCGGAAAAGTTTGAAATTTCGCTTATATTCTGTTTAACCATTCCTCTGACAAGTAATGCTCTTATTTTTATAATTTCGTCAAAATTTGCTCCGTAAAGCAAAGACGGATTATCGGAAATTATGGCTTTTTCGTTGTCCAAACATGTTAAAGGACCGACAAAAATGTCTGGATAATTTTTCCACCCGACAAAAATTGAAGGCGATTTTCCAAACATTAAAGTGGAAATTTTGTTTTGCAGCGGTTCCTGAATAGAAAATTTCTTAATTAAAGGACAACTTTGCCTTCCGCAAAGCAACCTTCCACCTTTACAAATTAAGCATAAATTTCTTGACATCGGAAGATGTTTGGACATTGCTTTTAAGATTTCACATCTCGGGTTGTCCCATGACTGATATTTTGATTTCATATCGGATATTTTCAATATGGATATTAATTATAATTTAATATCAGTTAAATTTATAATGATAAATATACGAAAATATTCTCTTACTTTATATAACGATGAAAAAGATTGAGAAAAATAAAGGATTATCTAAAATAGATTATGGAGGGGTTTTTGATAAAGTTGCTGACTTGATTGAACAGGCAAGGCAAAGAGTTGCTATTACCATCAATCAGGAGATGGTTCTTCTTTACTGGAATATTGGTAAAACAATTAAAGAAGAAATTATAAAATCTGATAGGGCAGAATATGGCAAACAAATAGTCCACTCATTGAGTGGAGAATTAACACTGAGATATGGTAAAGGGTATTCGGTGCAAAACTTATGGTATATGATCAAGTTATATGAAACATACCCAATTCTCCAATCACTGCTTGGAGAATTTAAAGGGCTCAGTTGGACTCATATAATAAATTTGTTGCCTATAAAAGACGACTTAAAACGAAAATTTTATGCCATCCTATGCGAAAAAGAGCATTGGAGCACACGCACCTTACAAGAAAGAATAAGCAGTATGTTATATGAAAGAACTGCTTTGTCAAAACTTCCTGAGAAAACTATAGAGATGCAATTGAAAGAATTAAAAGAAAAAGACAAAATGACACCGGAATTGGTTTTTAGAGACCCTTATGTGTTAGATTTTTTAGAACTTTCTGATACTTATAGTGAAAAAGATTTAGAGGGTGCAATCTTGAATGCTCTTGAGAAATTTATCCTTGAATTGGGAAAGGATTTTTATTTTGTGGCAAGACAGAAAAGAATTACTCTTGATAATATTGATTATTATATGGACCTGGTCTTTTATCACCGAAAACTTAGATGTTTTGTAGTTATAGATTTGAAACTTGATAAATTCAGGGCAGAATATAAGGGTCAGATGGAATTATATTTGAGATATCTTGAAAAATATGAAATGGATAAAGATGAAAATCCACCCGTTGGATTGATACTCTGTGCAGAAAAAGGCAAAGAACAAATTGAACTATTATTTTTGCCGAAAGATAGAATAAATGTGTCCGAATACTTAACTAAACTACCTCCTAAGGAATTATTTGAGAAAAAATTACATAAAGCAATATTAACTGCTCAAATATCATTAAAAGAAGGCAAAGAAGAATAAAAGTGGTAGCGATAAACAAAAGTAATGCTGTTTTAAACAATCACTTACGCAAAGCCATAAATTTAGTTGATTATGAATGCAAAATTTAAAATTTTTAGGTATAAGTGTAATATATGTTGTGAGCATTACTTCTTAGCCACTACCAAAAATATTATAAAAATAAGTATGAAAGCGAAGAACTTTTACAAGTATATTTACGAATGCAATCGGGGTTTATAAAGAAATTTAACATGATTACAGAGGAAAAAAATAATGCTGGAAAAGAGAATAATTCACACGCAGCAGGATTAGAGGAAGAAAAAGAAAAACTGCTTAAATTATCAGAAGTAAGTTTGATATTGGACACTTATGACGATATTTTTTCTGATTTTGATCCTAGACCTTATGCTGAAAGAGGACTATCCGATGATTTTTTGTCAGAAACGAATAAGAGAGTTAGAAAAAAGTCATCCGGAACAATTGAGTTAAAATTTCTTATCCCGGCAAATAAAAGAAATTTGTCTGACGAGACAATAATTAAAAAACGGCTAACCGAACATTTTAACAAAGAGTTTGAACATCTCAATAGCCAAAAGAGAAAAATAATAAAAGAAGGAGCAATATTTATAGTCCTCGGAATTGTTGTAATGTTTATAGCAAGTTATGTTCTGTTTGGTATGGAAAAAGATCCTTTAGCAAGTTTTATTATTATTGTAATGGAGCCGGCCGGCTGGTTTCTTTTTTGGGAGGGGGCAGGTATGACTATTTTTGAATCAAGGAAGATAACTCCCGAACTGGAGTTTTGTGAAAAAATGTCAAGGTGCGAAATATCTTTTCTAGCATATTAGAAATTTCTAAATTTATAAAAATTCATCAAGTCCTTTCTGCCTTTCTTTACCTTTGTTTTTCTCTTTCTTTTTACCTTTATTGTTTTTTTCTTTATCTTTTTCTTTCTCTTTACCTTTTTCTTTACATCCCTGAGCTTTATTGCCACCTTCACTACCTTCAATTAAAATTTCTCCATAGACGCCATCATATCCCGGCTTAATAATGTGTTTATTATTTCGCAATGCTCCAATAATATTTGCTATATTTTCATCAATATTTTTAATTTCATCAATTTCCGCATTAAGCAAAACATTCATTTCGTTATTAAATTTTCCGAGCAAAATTTTCTCCTTGTCTTTAACCTTAAATTTCCCGCAAATTTCCCACAAAGGAATTATGTTCTTAAAGGGAATCGCATCCTTTGGAATAAAACCGCTTTTCCTGTCCGCAAGTTCCTCAACCCTTTGTTCAACACCGATCGTTAATGGATTGTTGCAGACAGGACAGATGTTGTGCAAATTTATTGCTTCTTTCGGTGGGCACGAAAAATTACAATTTCTGTGTCCGGTATAATGATATTTGCCGAATTCCGGCGGAACTTCAATGGTAAACAAAAATTTCTCCTTATCTTTAAATTTTATGGTATTAATAATGTCTTGATAGTTTACCTTTTCCTCATCAAAATTAAAAGCGTTGCATTCTCTTCCGAGATTGTGCAAACTATGTGAATCGGAATTTGAAATTAAAGCATATTTGTCAAGCTCACTTATTCGCCAGTTCATCAAAGGGTCCGAGGATAACCCAGTCTCAACCGCATAAATTTCTTTACTTTTATCTTCAAAACATTCTTCAATACTGTCAAAGCCGGATTTTGAACCGAGAATACCGAACCATGGAGTCCAGAGATGCGCAGGCACGATAAAATTTTCCTTTGAAATTTCTAAAAATTTCTCCGTAAAATCAATGGCATTCATTCCAAATATCGGTCTGCCATCTGCCTTTAAATTTCCAACCTCTGAAAACCAGTCATTAATTTGTTCAGCAATTTCAAAATTTTTCGCAAAAACCAGTAGATGAACCTTTCTTACTTTCTTAACCTTATTTATTTCTTTGCTGAATATCAGGCATATTTCTGTTGTAAGAATAAATTTTGTCCCGCTTTTTTCTTCAATGAAAATTCCTTCGTTAAATTTCGTTAAATTTTTCTTCAACTCAGCAAAATACATCGGATGGGTAAAATCACCGGTGCCGAGTAAATTTATACCTTTTTCTTTTGCTGCTTTTCCCAAATCAATAACATTCATCATCGGACTTGTTGCCCTGCTGTATTTGCTGTGTAAATGAAAGTCTGCAAGAATCATATTTGTAAATTTATTCATTAAATTACGAAATCAGCAAAATTTAAAGTTTAAATATTTATATTTCCAATCCTAATTATTTAAAGTTGGTTAATTAAACCAAAAAATAACACAAATAATTTAATAAAAGGATAATTAATATCTAAAAATTTAAAAAATTTAAAAAATTTAAAATGGCAAAATTTAAAAAAGCAAAAACAAGTATAAAATTTAAAACAGGGACAATTAAAACGGCAGGGACAATTAAAACGGCAATAATTGGAATTTTGTTTGTTTTGTTCGCATCTTATGTAAATGCGGACTGCGGATGTATTGGTGTAAATACAAATACAATCTATAAATGCGGGGATTATGTTAATGAAAGTTGCGTTTTAAATTGCAGTTTAACGTGCTCGGGAAATGGTTTAAAGGTAAATGCACATAACATTATATTAGATGGAAACGGATATAATTTAACAGGGTTGGAAATTAACTATTTAGGAAATAGTTATACAGTAGGAATTATCACAAATAATAAAGAAAATATCACCATAAAAAATTTTGAAATAAGAAATTTTAGCAACGGAATTATTCCTGTTCCTTTATCAATGGGAGGAAGTATGAAAAATTATACCATAATGAACAACAGAGTTCATCACATGTCAAGTTGCGGAATTTCTCTTTATGGAGCATCAGATAGTAAAATAATAAATAATACCTGTTATTCAATAAAACTTGACGGAATAGATTCAGCTCCGGGAAATAACAATGTAATAGAAAATAATACTTGTTACAACAATAAAGGAGGAATTGGATTCTATGGGAGCACAACACAAAATAACACAATAAAAAACAACAACCTTTACAATAATAAATGGGGAATAATTCTTGGATGGGCTGGACCTAATCACAATAAAATTTTAAATAACACAATTTATAACAACACTTATTTTGGAATATATCTTTATTATGGTTCAAGCTTTAATGAAATTTATAATAATACTATAAAGAACAATAAAAACGGAATTTTCTTAACAAAATGCCACCCCATAAAAAATGTTTGCTATCCGCAAAATGTAACAAATAATACAATCGCTTATAACAAAATTTTAGGAAATTCCGAATACGGAATTTATATAAATTCATCTACGAACAATACAATCATTTCAAATAAAATTTGTAATAAAAATAGTATAGATATTGCAATATTTAACGGCACAATTAACGCAACTGAAAATTCAGGAGATAATAATTCCTGCACCTCCGGACTAAATTATAAAGATATTTCTGCGGGTTCTAACTATACCTGCACCAACATTTGTAATTGTTCATCAAATTCAGAATGTTTAAGCAACAAATGTGTTGATGAAGGTGTCAATAAAGTTTGTAAATCAACGACAAAAAATATATCTGTTGGATTAGTAATCAAATACCCGGACAATTTAACAATCACAAAATGTGTAAAAGTTCCTGAGTATGCAAACGGGAAAGAAATTTTACAAGCATCGGGAATAGAAATCGATGGTTCTGATTATGAGGACTGGGGTTTTTTCTTGGATTGTATTAATAATACCTGTTCGCCATATGATTGGAGTTGGTACTGGTCCTTCAATATGCACAAAATTGATGAAAACTATTGGACATATATGCCTGTTGGATTAGGCCCAGGGGGAACAAACAACGATTTCTGCTGGAAGAGAAATTATAATAGCGGCAATGGACATTATTGTGCTAATGACGGAGATGTTATTTTATTAAATGCAACAATTGGAGAGAGTGTAAAAAATTATCCTTGGTGTACAGAAGATGACTTTAATAACGATGGGTTTGTTGACATATTTGATGCTGTAACAGGATTAGAATCTTTATCTGAAAGAAATTATTCTGAATATTCAGATGAATGCATCAGAAAAGAGCATATAGATTTATCTGAAATTTTAAAATTGATGGGAAAGATTGTGATTGAATTTTAAATAAAAGGTATTTGTTTATTTGCTTAAAAAATTAAGTGTGAAAACTATGAAAAAATCACCTCATTTCATTCGGAGATTTACAAAATGCTTTGCATTTTGTAAGATTGAAAATCTGAATATTTTCAGTATTACAAAATGTTCCAAACATTTTGTAAGATTGAAAATCTGAATATTTTCAGTATTACAAAATGTTCCAAACATTTTGTAAGATTGAAATCAAAAGATTTCAGTATTTCAAAACTTTGGGTTTTGAAAATCACCTCGCTGTTGCTCGGAGATTTACAAAATGCTTTGCATTTTGTAAGATTGAAAATCTTGTAGATTTTCAGTATTTCAAAATTTCATTTTGAAAATAACTACAAAATCAAATATGACTATGTAAAAATCCAATTATCTAAACAAACATGATTGAAAAAATAAAATTATCATAAATATAAAAATTTATAAAAATACAAAAATAAAAATTTATAAAATACAAAGTGAGAAAAATTTTACCTTTATTGTTTGGAATTTTCTTTGTATGTTTTTCTTTTCAGATTGTCTTTGGAGAAAATATAACCTGTCAAGAAGGAACATATTTAAAAAACAATTCGTGTGTCAATTATGAAAGAGTTATTTCATTAGCTCCATCAATAACCGAAATAATTTATGCAATAAACGGACAAGATAATCTTATAGGAGTTACAATCTTTTGTAATTACCCCGAAGATGCAAAAAGCAAAACAAAAATTGGCGGCTATGTTACGCCAAGTATTGAAAAAATAATTTCATTAAATCCGGATTTAGTTTTTGCTCATGATTTAACAGACCCTGATGATATTAAATTATTACAGGACGCAAATATTACTACGATTATAATCAATATCTCTTCCAATATTGAAGGCATATACTATAATATGAGAACAATTGCTAAATATTTGGGAAAGGACTCTGAAGGTGAAAATTTAATAAACAATATGAAAGAAAGAATAGAAAAAATAAAGAAAGTAAAGAGTGAATTAATATTCTCATCTCCAAAAATGGCACAGATTGTCGAGGCAGACCCTCTATGGGTGTCTGGAGGTAATACATTTATAGATAATATAATTACAACCGTCGGAGGGATAAATGTTTATTCTGATATTTACAGATGGCAACCTGTTTCCGTTGAAACACTTATCACAAGAGACCCGGATATTATAATTGCTTCTTCTGGATATATGGGAGAGTATAATTATATATTAAATAATCCTAATTTTAAAACTTTAAAGGCAGTAAAAAATAACGATGTCTATAATATAAATGAAGATATTATTTCAAGAGATGGTCCAAGAGTAATTGATGCTTTGGAGAGTGTTATGGGAATGATCATTTCATATCAATATAAACACATCCCGAAATATTGTATGGATGATTCCGATTGCACATCTGGAAAATGTGATTCTTCAATTCATATATGTTTTAAATTTAAATTAAATAATGAAAGTTGCGTATTTGATAAAGAATGTATATGCGAGAACTGCGAAAATGGTGTATGTAAGGAAAAAAATTCTGCAGGCAGTTTAGGAATAAGCAAAAGTTATGGAAGTGGCGGAAATTATGGAGGCGGAGGAGGAACATCGTCTGTCAGATATGTTGATAGTAGTGAAAATATACCTGTGAATGTAGAAGAAAATACATTTTCATCAGAAATTTTTAACATTTCAGAAATTTTTGGTCTGAAACAAACATTAAATTTGGGAGGAAATTTTAAGGAGACAGAAATAACAATAAAAGTTAAAAACGAAACAAGGAAATTTAAATCAGATGAAAAAGGAGATATAACTTTAACAATTCCTGATTATGGAATTGCAGAAATAACAATTTCAAAATCCGGATTTAAAAATTTCACAAAGACAATTAATGTTTATGCCGGAGCTTTAAACATAACAAAGATTTCGGGCGGGGAATACGGAAACGAATTTAAATTTAAAGTAACAACAAAGGATGGAATTCCTGTAAAAAATGCAGAAGTTGAAATTTACGGAGAAAAATTGAAGACAGATGCAAACGGGATTGTTAGAACAACAATTAAAACAATACGGGCAGGTTTAGAAGCATCTGTATTAGCAAATAACTATAAAAGTTCAAGCATTTCATTTGATGTCCAAGCAATAGGAAAGCTAACTATTAATGCCCCTGAAAAAGTAAAGCAAGGAGATACAATTACAATTACATTGATGGATGAAAACAAAAAGCCAGTGCCGAATGCGAAGGTTACAATTAACGGTGTTGAACATACCGCAGATACTAATGGAAAGATTGAATATAATGTTACAACAACATCCCTTATACTTAAGGCAGAAATGGAAGGATATATATCATCAGAGCAAATTTCAGTTGTGGTTGAAAAAGAGACTGCGATTGAAAATAAAACAACACATAATGAAACAAAAAAAGATACATCAAATGATAATTTGTTTTCACTTCAAAATTTAATTATTGCTGTAATTTTAATTATTGCCTTAATAATTTTCTTAAAATGGAGGAAAAAGTAGATGACGAGGAAGATGAAGAAGACGCAAATAAGTTTAAGACAATAGTAGCAAAACAGGTTGTTCAGGTATTACGGATTTCCCATAAAGATATTGCCAAGTTTGTTTCAAAAGTGAATGAAGGCAAAAATTTTACACAGGAAGATCTTGACAAAGCACAGAGCGATACGGTTGCTGCTTTTTACCTGTCAACACTCCTTTCAGACGAATCAAATTTAAAAAATAAAAAGGCAAAATAGTGGGTGTTTATCATATAACTTGGACAGAGGGATTAAAAGAAATTTGTTTGTTTATGAATTCTGACGGAAAATGTAATTTCTCCTGTCACGGATGCGTTATAGAAATTTATCCGTTGGATATTCACCTGATGTTGGCAGAGAAATCAGATGCGCGCAAAAAAAGGAAAATTTTATCGGAAAAAGAGGTATTGTCTTACCTTTCTCCTTTATCTTATGAAAAAGTGATATTTCTGGGAAAAGAGCCAAGCATTGATAATACCCTTGTTCCTCTTGCAAAAAGTTTAAAGGAAAATTTTTCCACATATAATATTATGCTCACAAATGGATATAAATTTGTAGTGCAAAATATTGATGAAGTTTGTATAAGTCTAAAGGCGATAACAAAGGAAAAATTTAAAAATTGGACAGGTGTTGATGATACAGAAACAGTTTTGGAAAATTTTAAAAAATATGTAAAAACAGGGATTAAAGTAAGGGCAGAGAGTGTTTTTATTCCGAATTTTATAGATGATGACGAAATTGAAAAGATTGCAAAATTTATTGCAAGTGTTGATAAAAATATTCCTTATAGAATTGATGGTTATATTCCCGAACGAAATGATATATTTAGGGCACCGACAAAGGAAGAAATAGATGAAATTGAAAATATTGCCAAAAAATATTTAAATAATGTAACAACACTTCATAAAGAGATAAAACTAAAATACGAAGTAAAAGAAATGTATTAAAATTAATTTAAATGGAAAACGGCTTGACACATATTTATACGGGAGACGGAAAAGGAAAAACAACAGCAGCAATAGGATTAGCAGTAAGAGCAAAAGCTCGTAACTTAAATGTTTGCTGGATTTCCTTTCATAAAGCTCTTGAAAAACCACTCTACTCCGAAGGAGAATATAAAATTTTAAAAGAAATAGGAATTGAATTGTACAATTTTGTAAAGTATTGTGAGTTTAAAAATCCTTATAAAAGCGAGGAAGAATTGTTTGAACATGAAAGAAAGGACTGCCTAAATGCAATAAAATTTATCAAGGAAAAAATTTATACTCACAGTGAAAATTATGACATCTTAATTTTGGATGAAATTTTGATTTCTTTGAGAGAAGGATACTTAAACGTTCATGAAATTCTTGATTTGGTCAATTCAAAACCGAAAACACTGGAATTAATTATCACAGGAAGGTGTTCTGATGAAAAATTAAAAGAAATTATTGAAGTTGTAGATTATGTCAGTAAAATTGAAAAAATAAAACATCCTTTTGATAAGGGTATTGAAAGAAGGAAAGGAATAGAATATTAAAAGAAGGAAGAATGGAATATTAAAAGAATAGGATATTAAAAGAATAGGATATTAAAAGAAGGAAGAATGGAATATTAAAAGAATAGGATATTAAAAGAATAGAATATTAAAATGCATAAGGAGAAAGGAATAGGATATTAAAAGAATAGGATATTAAAATGCATAAGGAGAAAGGAATAGGATATTAAAAGTAACTATTCAGAGGGTATTTTCAAAATGAAATTTTGAAATACTGAAAATTATAAATTTTTAATCTTTAAAAATCTGCAAGATTTTTAAATACTGAAAATATTCAGATTTTCAATCTTACAAAATGCAAAGCATTTTGTAAATCTCCGAACGAAGTGAGGTGACAA
>JAGTWP010000011.1:0-12814 GCA_018260755.1 Candidatus Altarchaeum sp.
TTCAAATATAATTTATAACAAATATAATTTATAACAAATATAATTAATCACTCCTTAAGAAATGTGAGCCAATTTCAAAATGCGTCTCATTATTAAAATTTTGCCAAAGGAAATTTTTGCATACGAAGAAATAAGCAAATACTTTATTCACTCGTTTATATGGAATTTGCTTAAAGATACGGAATTTTCTAAATTTCACGATACGAAGAAATTTAAATTTTTCACATTTTCAAATATATTTCCTGTCCGCGAGTTTAAATTTAACGAAGAAAAGCTGCTCATTATTTCTTCTCCGAATGATTACTTTGTAGATACAATTGCAGAAAAATTACAGAACATCAGATATTTAAAGTTTGGAATTCATGAATTTGAAGTGAAGGAATTTAAGAAATTTTCAATGGAATTAAAACAACGATGGGAAACATCTACGCCTATTGTTTTGTATGAAAATAATAATACGAACACATATTATTCAACAAACAGGAATCCAGATTTAAATTTCTTTCTTGAACGACTAAAGGATAATGCGCTGAAAAAATTTAACGCTTTCTATAATAAAAATTTCGGTTTTGAGGAACCAATATTTGACAGATTGTTCTTCAAAAGGCAGGTTGCTGTCCATATGAGAAAAGATATGACTGACTTTTTGTTTTTGGGAACATTGTGGGAGTTTGAGCTCAATTTATTGCGGATGAATGAAGAAAAAAGAAGGTTTTATGAATTCATAATGGACTCAGGACTAGGAGAAAAAAACAGTTTAGGATTCGGGTTCATAAACATGAAAAGAGAAAAACAAAAAAACACCGAAAAAGCATTAATAACACACGAATATGATTGAAGCGATTAAAGAGATTGGGAAATATGAACTTAAAAATAAAGGTAAAAATATTGATAATTCTTTAGACCTCTTACACATATTAATTGATGATCCCGAAAGTAATCCAAAAAAACCAACATATAAGAAAATATTAGTTATTCTCATAAAAAAAGTAGGTGAAAAATATGAGTATAGTGGTGTTGAGATTGAGGAATATGATGGAGAAAAGATAAATAAGTATTTATACAAACAAGGTAGTCCAAAAGGTACTGACATAACCCCCACCTCAAGAGTAACCACAATTGATTCTACCTTTGAAAAGACGAAAATTTTACCTTGGTTTAATAATCTCCAAGAAATTAATTTAGATGAAGGAATTAATTTAGTTAATATTGGGGATTGCATCAGGAACAATAAAGAACAAATTCTGAACGATTTGAATGAAAAACACTCAGAGATTGACAAAAAAGAAAAATCCGTTATTACTTTAAAAATTGATGGCAAGTATGTTGGAGAGTACAATATTTTTAAAAGAATCCTGGTTGAAGAATCTAAAAAAGGGCTTTACTCAAAATATGGAAAAATCTCAAAGGCAGAAAATGAATTTTGCTATGTGTGTAATGAAAGAAAAAAAGATGTTTATGGTTTTGTAGATACTTACAAGTTTTATACCGTAGATAAACCAGGATTTGTCAGCGGGGGTTTTCATCAAAAAGACGCTTGGAAGGTTTATCCTGTGTGTTTAAATTGTGCATTGGTTCTTGAGGTGGGGAAGAAATATGTTAATGATAATCTGAATTTTAATTTTTATGGATTTAACTACTTTTTGATTCCGAAATTCATTAACAAAGAAGGTTATGAGAGCAAAAAGGAAATTTTTAAATTGATAGAGAATCAGCAGGATCCAAAATTTGCGAAAAAAGAAGTGAAACGCTTCACACAAGACGAAAAAGAGATATTAGAGGTTATGAGTGAGCAGAAAAATTATCTGAATATGAATTTTATGTTTTATGAAGCACCAAAAGGACTCGGTGGTTCTGTGTTTAATATTCTTTTGTATGTTGAGGATATTTTGCCATCGCGATTAAAAAAACTCTTTGATGAGAAGAGAGAAGTTGATAAGATGGATATCTTCAAAGAATGCATGGCGCCTGTTTTCAAAGATAAAAAGAAAATTGGTGAGGTTTCATTGGAATTTAATTTCGGTATTTTACGAACATTTTTACCAAAAATAAGCAAGAATAGGACATACGATAAATATTTTTTGGACATAGTAAATAAAATATTCACAAACAAGCAGGTTAATTATGACTTTTTGATGCAGTTTATCATGCAAAAAATAAGAGACGAGTTTGTTAATGGTTATTCAACTGATTCAACTAAGATATCAACTCTTAAAGGATTCATGCTTTTAAATTATCTCAATAATATAAACATTTTAAAAACCAATAAAAAGATATGAATAATTCAAAAATGGAAACAAATCCAATAAATGTATCAGGGAGCGAAACTTCGGAAAAAGGAGAAGAAATAAAACAAAAAACAGAGGTGTTCTTTGAGCAATTTGCTGACTTCTTTGATAGCGACGCTAAAAGGGCAATATTTTTAGAAGGTGCTTTGACACAATTCTTATTGAAAATTCAGTATCAAGAAAGAAAAGCAACACCATTTAGAGTTAAACTAAAGGGATTAAACCTGAATGAAAAAGAGATAAAAACCCTTTTGCCGGAAATACAAAACAAGTTAGAGGAGTATAGAAAAAATTATTATAGAATATTAGAATCCATAATATCAGAGTATTTCGTCTCATCAGGAAATGGGTGGAAATTAACAAACGATGAAATAAGTTTCTATTTCATGCTTGGGATGAATTTATCTTATAAATTTAAATCTAAAAAGGAGGAAAATAAAAATGGCAACGAATGAAATTATAAAAAACAGGTCGGAAATCGTATTTCTATACGATATAAAGGATGCAAATCCCAATGGTGATCCGCTGGATGAGAACAAACCAAGAATAGACGAAGAAACCGGAATAAATATTGTAACTGATGTTCGGTTAAAAAGAACAATAAGAGATTATCTGAAGGATTTTAAAGGGTATGATGGGGAGAAAGAGAAAGATATTTTTGTAAGAGAAATTCATGATGAAAACGGATTTATTCAAGACGGTAAGACAAGGGCAAAAGATTTTAAAGACAAAGAAGAGGTATTAAAAAACTGTATTGATATAAGGCTTTTTGGGGCAGTAATACCCTTAGAAGAAAAGAAGAAAAACAAAAAGGAAGATAAAACAGAAGAAAAACAAAAAGAGGATGGTAAAGAAAGATCAATAACATATACAGGACCTGTTCAATTCAGAATAGGAAGATCTCTCCATAAAGTAGAAATGAAACACATCAAGGGTACTGGAGCATTTGCTTCAAAGTCAGGAGCAACACAAAAAACATTCAGAGAAGAAGACATTTTGCCTTATTCACTAATCTCTTTCTATGGAATTATTAATGAAAATGCAGCAAAATATACTAACCTTACAGAAGACGATGTAAATCTACTTTTAGAAGGTATGTGGAATGGGACAAAAAATCTAATTTCAAGAAGCAAAGCTGGACAGATGCCAAGATTGCTTTTAAAGGTAAATTACAAGGAAAGCAATTATCATATTGGTGACTTGGATAAGATGATTAAATTAAAGTCAGAAAAGAATGATGAAGAAATTAGAGATATTTCAGAAGTAACTTTTGATGCGAGCGAATTAATAGAAACTTTAAATAAGAATAAAAACAAGATTGCAGGTGTTGAGTTTAAAATTGATAACAGAGTAAAGATTGACTTAAGTAAATTAGATAAAGAAATACAAATGAAGGAAATACAAATTACATAGGAATATGACTCAAGAGCAACAAGATATAAGAAGGATATTAGTATTTGATGTATGGGGGGATTACGCTCATTTTAGGAGAGGTTATACGACCACTTCCCCACTCACTTTTTCCATACCTCCTAGAACTGCTCTGTGTGGTTTGGTTGGTGCGATATTAGGGCTTGAAAAAGAGGATAATGAGTATCTAAAGTATTTTACATTAGACAAAGCAAAGATCGGGTTGAAGTTATTGAATCCTGTGAAAAAAACACAGATTGCAGAAAATTTAATTCATACTAAAGATGCAAAAGGAATTGGAATGAACATGATTAAAACAAGGACACAAATCCGATTTGAATTTCTAAAAGATCCGAGATATAGGATTTATTTTTGGCATAGTGATAATGAAATATATGAACATTTAAAAAATAATTTGATAGAACACAAATCTGTTTATACTCCGTGTTTTGGATTGAGTGAAAACATAGCGAATTTTAAGTTTGTTGGTGAAATAAATGTTGAAATTAAAGAACCCAATGAAAAAGTTTTAATTCATTCTGTTCTACCTGCTGAAAAAGTAACTGACAAACAGGGGATTAACTTTTACTCTGCCAAAGGAGAACCCAACGGGGAATATTTTTCATTACGACTTCCCACTGAAATGAATCAAAACCGAGTTATTACAAAATATTCTGACGTCATTTTTGAAAGAAATGGAAACGAAAGAAATGAAAACCCAATAGATGCAAATATGAAAGAACCTTATTGTGAAGTAACTTATAAAGATGGAACAAGAGAAAACATCGTTTTTATTGAATGAACTTAAATCCCATCCAGATAAATACCTATTCAACCATCTAAAAAACGTTGGAGATTTATCAAAGAAAACAATAAAATCAAAAAAATTAAATCTTGGTAAATTCATTAATTCTGAAATACTTGAAGACATTTCTTATTTAATTGGCATATCTCATGACTTTGGCAAGGCAACCAACTATTTCCAAGGATACATAAACGAGGAAAATGAAAAAATAAAATTGAAACTTAAAAATAAACTCGAAACACACCACGCATTTTTATCTTCACTATTTACTTACTATGTTGTTAAAGATTATCTTTCCAGAAAAGATTTAGTGGAAAAAAAGTATTATAAATACCTTCCTATTATAAGCTTTTTAGTTGTAAAAAGGCATCACGGAAACATAGATAAGAATGCCTCTGATGAAACTTATGACTGCACTGTTGATGATGATGACAAAAAATTTGAAATTATAAAAAAACAGATTGCCGCCATTGATTTTGATAAATTAAATACCCTCTACAAAAAACTTTGTTTTGATTATGAAATAAAGATTCATGACTTTAAGGATAATTATAACAAAATTGTAGACGAGATAAACACCAAACAAAAGAGGTTAATAAGAAAGTTGGATGATGAAAATACTTTAGTTTATTATTTCACAACACTGTTGCTTTACTCAGTTCTTTTAGATACAGATAAAACAGATGCTGCAAACTTAAAACCTATTGAGCGAAAGGACATCGATAAGGATGTTGTTGATAAATACAAAAAAAATAAGTTCGGTGGTTTAGATGAGACAAATAAAAAATCAAAAATAAACGAAATAAGAGAAAATATCTACAATGAGGTAATCTCAAGTGGTGATGATTTGAATTTAGATAAGGATAAAATCCTTTCTTTAAATGTTCCTACAGGGACCGGAAAAACTCTGACTTCTTTTTCTTTTGCACTTAAGTTAAAAGAACGATTGAAAAAAGAAAACGGATTTAACCCACGGATAATCTACTCTCTTCCTTTTTTAAGCATTATTGACCAGAACAGCGATGTTTTTAATGATGTTTTAGACAATCCAACAACAGATATTCTTTTAAAACATCATCATCTTTCAGACATATCTTACAAAACAGAGAACGAATTTGAGGATGTAGAACTGGAAAGAGACATCAGTAAAAGTTTGCTTTTAATCGAGGGATGGAATTCTGAAATTATTGTAACAACATTCATGCAGTTCTTTCATTCTTTTATTACTAATAGGAATAAAGCAATAAGAAAATTTCATAACATATCAAATTCTATTGTAATTCTTGATGAAGTGCAGGCGATACCTCATAAATACTGGCTGCTTTTAAAGGAAACGATAAAGTTTTTTGCCGAGCATTTCAACACCTATTTTGTTTTTGTTACCGCAACACAACCTTTAATTTTTGATGAAAAAAGGAAAGAAATAAAATCCTTAATAAAAAACAAGGAGAAATACTTTAAAATTTTTGACAGAGTTGATTTAATACCAAATTTGATTCCATTAGATATAGAAAAATTTAAAGAAGAGTTAAAAAAGGACATTTTTCAAAATTCAGATAAAGATTTTCTGGTTGTTATGAATACAATCAATTCTTCAAAAGAGATTTATAATTTTATTAAAAGTGAATTAAGTAACGACAAAAATACAAAAATTTATTATCTCTCTACAGGTATTGTTCCAACAGAAAGATTAAAACGGATAAAAGAGATAAAGGAAAAAACAAAAGAGAGAAAAATTATTGTCAGCACACAACTTATTGAAGCAGGAGTGGACATAGATGTTGATGTAATTTATAGAGATTTCGCACCGCTTGATTCGATAAATCAGATTGCTGGAAGATGTAACCGTAATTTTGGAGATAAAAAAGGACAAGTAAAGGTGTTTATTTTGACTGAAAAAGAAAAGGATAAAAAATATTATTCTTACATATATGACTCTTTTATTACAGGAAAAACTGAAGAAGTTTTTAAAGAAAATGAAATTTCGACAACAAATGAACCAAAACCAATAAATGAACGACAATTTTTGGAATTGAATAATTCATATTTTGAAAAAGTAAAATCCGGGATGAGCAATAATGAATCAAACGACATATTGGCCGATGTAAAAAAATTAAATTTTGAAAAGTTATCAAAATTCAAATTGATAGAAGAAGATTCTTATAAAGTTGATGTTTTCATAGAAGTGGATGAAGCAAAAGAGGTATTACAAAAATACAAGGATATTATGAAGAATGACAAACTGAAAGGGTTTGAAAAGAAAAATGAGTTTCTTAAAATAAAAAAGGATTTTTATGATTATGTTATATCTGTTGATAAGAAAAAAATAGAGGCGTTACCGTTTTTGATTGAAGATCAATTGTTATATATATCAAACAAAGATTTAAAATTGTGGTATAAACCAGATATTGGTTTTGACCCGTCTCCTGATGCATCTTTCAATTCCCGCTGTTTTTAGTGAACATGATCAAAATGAAAATCACCGGTGTAATGATGCAGTATTATAAGGCGTGCAAGCGTGAATTATGGTTTTTTGCAAATCAGATAAACATGAATTATGAAGATGAAAATATAAGTATAGGCAAGTTACTTCACGAGACATCATATCCGAATGAAAGAAAAAATATAATTATTGATGATACAATTGCGATTGATTTTATTAAAAAAGAAGGTGAACAGTTAATATTTGAGGTTAAGAAGTCAAGCAAACTGAAAATTCCGACATTATACCAAATTTATTATTATCTCTGGTATCTGAAAAACAAGAAGGGAATCAATATTAAAGGAGCAATTGTTTATCCAAAAGAAAAGAGGCGAGAGGAAATTTCATTAACACCAGAAATTGAGAAAGAAATTGAATTTATTGTTCAAGATATTCCAAAAATTTTAGAACAAAAAACACCTCCAAAAGCCGAGAATAAGAAATATTGCAAGCGGTGCAGTTACTATGAGTTTTGCATGGTTTGATTTTTAATCTGTAATTCATAATTTATGTCATAAATACTTAAAAAATAAGTAATTATGTGATAAAACAAAGAAGTATAAAAAGAATGAAAGCTGAAGAAGATAATAGAATAAAATGAAAAAATCAGAGATTGTCCTTAAAACATTGTATTACAAAAGAAAAAGGTTTGTATCGAGAAAAGACCTTGAGGAAGTGTGCAAAGAGTATCAAGTAAATCCGTTCAAGATAATAAAATACTTTCTTGAGCAAGGATATTTTATAAGGGTTTTTAGGGGTATTTTCTATCTCAGAGACCCTTCTGAAATCAAATTAAACCACCTTAACTTTTCCCCTCATGAAATGATCGCCGAGGGATTGTTGCTTAAGGGCGTTAAAAGATGGTACTTTGGGATATACAGTGGATTAAAGTATAACAACATGACACATGAGTACTTCAATACAGATTTCATAGTCAATGATTCGATACATCGCGAAAAGTCGATGAAAATGAGCGGATGCAGATTCAAGTTCATTAAACTGAAGCCAACAATGTTTGAGTTTGGAATAATTACAGAAAAAACAAAAAATGGCATAACAATTAATTACAGCGATAAAGAAAAAACAGTTATGGATTTTGCATACTTGTGGAAACGGAATGGGAAAAGCATAGATATTATCAAATCCTATGTTAGCGAGTATATAGAGCATCTTGATAACAGAAAAATAGAGAAATACTCAAAATATTATCCAAAATGGATGAAAGAATTGATCGCGAGCCTGAGAGATTGATGGCGTTCATAGAAACTATGCACGATTCTCTTGGCGTTGAAAGAGAAAACAGGTACTTGGTAGAAAAGGATCTTTATCTGACAATAATTTTAAAGGAACTCCAGAAAACTGATTTTCACAAAAATTTAGTGTTCAAGGGTGGAACGTGCCTGGCGAAAGCGTACCTGAATTATCACAGATTTTCAGAGGACATAGATTTCACATGGAAGGACCAGGAAATTTTCAAAGGAAAAAGTATGACGAGTATACGAAAAATTTGTTCAGGACATATAAACGAGGTTGGTTCTGCTCTGCTCGAAATTTCAAAAAAATATGGATTTTACTTTAAATTTGAGAAGCATAATAGGGACTATGTACAGTTAGGCGGCAGCAATAAGTTGGTCACCTTTCTTATATGGTTTGATTCAATAGAAGGCAGGCGATCTATGATAAAAATTCAGATAAACTTCTTAGAGCATATAGAGTTTCCCGTTATGAAGAAGGAACTTAAACCCTTAATAGAAAGATTCCCGAAAAAAGAAGAGGTGTATTTTAGCGATTTTCTTGGGTTTTACAAAGATCTAAATTATTTAGTTTATGATATTCGCGAAATTGCGTGTGAGAAAATAAGGGCACTTCTGACGAGAAAGACTATAAACTCAAAAGATCTGGTGGATCTTTATCTCATTCACAAAAATTTCGGTATTGATGTGTTTAAATTGAACAATTCATGGGTGAAAAAGACGAAATTTGCAATAGAGATCTACGAAAAATACAAAGAGAACTTTGAGGCAAGAACGGCGCTAACATTAGAATCTGCTGGATTAGACAAAGTGGAAAACCTTCTTTTGACTGAAATTGACAAAAATGACTTTGAAATTTTTGTAACCGAACTTCTAAATAAATTAAAGAATGAAACAATCGCTTTATTTAACGAATGAAGGAATTTTAGAACGGGAAGGAAATACTATTTATTTTATTCGCGAAGGTGAAAAGAAGGCTATTCCGATAAACAATATATCTGAAATACTTTGCCTAGCAAGGGTAAGTTTGCGTTCTGGAGCAATTGCATTTTTGTTTGAGAATTGTGTTCCCGTTCACTTTCTTAATATGTATGGGCATTATACAGGATCTTTGTACCCACGGAACTTTCTTATTGCAGGGAAGGTTCTTATGAAACAGGTTGCTTTTTGTCTTGATAGTATGAAGAGATTGAACATAGCAAAGGAATTTGTGCAGGGAATAAAGTACAATACTTTAAAAACATTAAAATATTACTCAAATCGCGGAAAAGATATAAATTTTGAAGATGTTGAAAATTTAAATCCAGATAATGCTATTGATATTCCCACGCTTATGTCAATTGAAGGAAAAATCTGGGATAATTATTACAAAAATTTTAATGAAATTTTAAAAAATTTTGAATTTACCAAGAGAGAAAGGAGACCTCCTACAAACGAGATAAACGCACTGATAAGTTTTGGAAATTCTTTGCTTTATTCAACAACGCTTTCTGAAATTTACAATACATACTTAAATCCAGCAATTTCTTTTTTACATGAGCCGCAGGAAAGAAGGTATTCGCTGGCTTTGGACATTTCGGAAATTTTTAAGCCGCTACTTGTTGAAAGAACCATATTTAAATTAGTGAATAAGCAGATGCTGACGGAGAAACATTTTGAAAACGAACTGAAAGGGGTTTATCTGAACGATGAAGGAAAAAGAATTTACCTGAAAGAATATGATGAACGGTTAAATACGACAATAAAACATCCGACACTTGAAAGAGAAGTAAGTTACAGGCGGCTGATACGGTTGGAATGTTATAAAATTGTAAAACACATTATTGAAGATGAGGAATATAAATGTTTTAAGATGTGGTGGTGAAATTTAACGGATAAATTTATCTGCTGTTTAAAAATGTATCTGATTGTGGTTTATGATATAAACGAAAAGAGGGTAAATAAGGTATGCAAATTTTTAAGGACATATCTTTACTGGATTCAGAATTCGGTGTTTGAAGGAGAGGTTACCGGTGCAAATTTTGAGAAAATAAAGGTTAGATTGAAAAAGATTATCAGGGAAGAAGAGGATTCTGTTATTTTCTTTAAAATGCCTTCTGAAAAAGGTATGGAAAAAGAAATTTTAGGTGTTGAAAGGAATGAAATTACAAATATTCTTTAACATACCCCCACCCCCGTCACTTCCTGTATTATTAAAATATTTTTGTTTTGAAATGAAATTCGGACTAAAAATTTCAAAAATTTTGGGAAATTTAGATGTGTTTTTGGGGTTGACTAATTTTTACCCGTAAGGTATTTTTCTTTTCATCAGTAAAATTTTGTCTATGTATAATAAATGGTTTCCAAGAGAGGGTTCGACTGGATTTTAACGATTATTTAAATGTTTAATGTTTAAAATTTAATTATTTATGAAAATTTTCAATCGTAAATTTTTGGTTTAAATCGCACTATGTAGTATGGAAACACATAAAATTTCAAAATTTACTTCTTATGGGAATATCAGTTTAAATCGCACTATGTAGTATGGAAACAGATATATTGTTCCCAAGCAGACCAAAGACATTTGCTGGTTTAAATCGCACTATGTAGTATGGAAACAATTTCATCACGACCTCGATTTGGAAGCAACTGGTAGTTTAAATCGCACTATGTAGTATGGAAACTTCTCCATGAAAAGTTGTAAAATTTAGCAAAAACTGTTTAAATCGCACTATGTAGTATGGAAACAATTTCATCACGACCTCGATTTGGAAGCAACTGGTAGTGTTTAAATCGCACTATGTAGTATGGAAACCTCGAACTTGATTGTTTCCATACTACATAGTGCGATTGTTTAAATCGCACTATGTAGTATGGAAACAATTCTCTCCACTCCAACACCACAGGTGGTAGCAAGTTTAAATCGCACTATGTAGTATGGAAACAATACTGCGTCGCCGTCTATTGCCTTTTCTATTATTTGTTTAAATCGCACTATGTAGTATGGAAACTTGTTGATGGCAATTATAATGTAGGAGTTTTAACACGTTTAAATCGCACTATGTAGTATGGAAACTAACTATCGTCGCGTAATTCTCCCATCTCGTAAGATAGTTTAAATCGCACTATGTAGTATGGAAACGATAAAAAAATAAAGGTTTTAGTAAAAGAAAGACTGTTTAAATCGCACTATGTAGTATGGAAACCACTTTATCCTGCTTATTTCTAATGCCCGCTTTTTTGTGTTTAAATCGCACTATGTAGTATGGAAACAACTCAATACTTTCAAGTTCTCCCCAAATCCCTTCAAAGTTTAAATCGCACTATGTAGTATGGAAACTGCCGCTTGGATAGTATCTTATTTCCACCCTCGTGGTTTAAATCGCACTATGTAGTATGGAAACAAAAAACGATTTAGTGTTTTATTTATAAAGAATTTGTTTAAATCGCACTATGTAGTATGGAAACGTAAATTGGGATGGTTGGTATTTTCGGATTGTAGATAGTTTAAATCGCACTATGTAGTATGGAAACGATTTAAGTAGGCTGGGATATATGGAACTTGAAGGGTTTAAATCGCACTATGTAGTATGGAAACGGATATGATAAAAAGATAATATATACTTCATAATTGGTTTAAATCGCACTATGTAGTATGAAAACATGTAAGAGATATTAGTAAGGTGTTGAGGGAATTGGGTTTAAATCGCACTATGTAGTATGGAAACTATCCATTTTTTGATGCTTTTCCAATG
This sequence comes from Candidatus Altarchaeum sp., assembly GCA_018260755.1. Lineage (GTDB taxonomy): Archaea > Altiarchaeota > Altiarchaeia > Altiarchaeales > Altiarchaeaceae > Altiarchaeum. The sequence goes on from JAGTWP010000011.1 coordinate 11,973, forward strand.
TATTTCCCAGTTTAAATCGCACTATGTAGTATGGAAACAATCAAGTTCGACATCAGCAAGTGTGTCAGAGTTACCGTTTAAATCGCACTATGTAGTATGGAAACCATAATAAAAATGAGGTAGGTATAATGGAAACAATAGTTTAAATCGCACTATGTAGTATGGAAACTCTAATTCATTTTCAAGCATTTCAATTCTTTTCTTCAGTTTAAATCGCACTATGTAGTATGGAAACTCAGTTCTTTTTCTCATAGGATAACTAAACACAGTTTAAATCGCACTATGTAGTATGGAAACAAATGTGTAAAAATGGCAAAACCAGAAATACAAAACGTTTAAATCGCACTATATAGTATGGAAACTATATATATTATTGACGAGAAATTTAACCTCTGAAAAGGTTTAAATCGCACTATGTAGTATGGAAACAGTCGTTCTGCTCTTTCTGCGGTTTTGTCTTTTTCGTTTAAATCGCACTATGTAGTATGGAAACGTGATAAGAGTATTTACGAGTGAAATTGAATTTTGAGTTTAAATCGCACTATGTAGTATGGAAACCTTTTTGACGAGTTGATAGCGTCCCATCTTGTGAAAATGTGTTTAAATCGCACTATGTAGTATGGAAACTTAAGTTGCTGATAAAGCACAACTTTATTATTTTTGTTTAAATCGCACTATGTAGTATGGAAACTTGATGATGTTGTGAATAAATTAAATCAAATATTAAGGTTTAAATCGCACTATGTAGTATGGAAACGAGGCTAAATTAGACGAGTTTATAAAAAAATTTCTCGGTTTAAATCGCACTATGTAGTATGGAAACTTTTAGATTGCTTCACCGA
>JAGTWP010000011.1:12830-29210 GCA_018260755.1 Candidatus Altarchaeum sp.
AGGTTTAAATCGCACTATGTAGTATGGAAACTTTTTGGTCGTCCTTGTCCATATTTTATTTTCCTTAGTTTAAATCGCACTATGTAGTATGGAAACAATATTTCCATCTCAAAATATGTAAATCCTTTTTAGTTTAAATCGCACTATGTAGTATGGAAACCGATTTGTGCGTATGCCTTCAAAATGTCGTCCTGCTTGTTTAAATCGCACTATGTAGTATGGAAACTATGTTATAAGTAAAAAATAAATAAAAATGCGCGGGGTTTAAATCGCACTATGTAGTATGGAAACATGAAGGTTGAAAAACAAACCGCGTTAAATCTTTCAAGTTTAAATCGCACTATGTAGTATGGAAACGTATATCCACATTATTACAATCCCAAAGTTTTTGCTGTTGTTTAAATCGCACTATGTAGTATGGAAACCGAGCTGGATGAGAGAATGTTTCATCTATCTTGATCAGTTTAAATCGCACTATGTAGTATGGAAACTTTTTTATGCGATAGTTGTTGTTGATTTGATGTTGAGTTTAAATCGCACTATGTAGTATGGAAACGGTTCGGGTGAAGTATCAACAGGGGACAATAATTTTGTTTAAATCGCACTATGTAGTATGGAAACGAGGAAAAGCAAAAAAAAAGCTTAGGTCAGGAAAAAGTTTAAATCGCACTATGTAGTATGGAAACTATTGTTGTAAATTCACAAATACAGCTGAATTTTTCAGTTTAAATCGCACTATGTAGTATGGAAACTTTCTGTTGTGTCAGAATTTCCTCTATGAAAAAAACGTTTAAATCGCACTATGTAGTATGGAAACTTATAAGTAAATAAATGTGTATATAATTACAATCCTGAGTTTAAATCGCACTATGTAGTATGGAAACAACTCCTGTTTTCCTCTTTAAGAGTGTTAATTTTTTTAGGTTTAAATCGCACTATGTAGTATGGAAACAATAAAATGTCTATCTTTAATTATCTATTAAATCAAAGTTTAAATCGCACTATGTAGTATGGAAACTCGAGAAGTGTTGAAGAGATGTTTGAGAGAATATGGAGGTTTAAATCGCACTATGTAGTATGGAAACACTCCCTGCTCTTTTGTATTTGGCCCAGGTATCCTTTCGTTTAAATCGCACTATGTAGTATGGAAACAGGAAGCGGAAAAACAGAGAAAAGAAAATATGCGGGAATGTTTAAATCGCACTATGTAGTATGGAAACCCATTACCATTACCGTTGTCATTACCGTTACCATTGTTTAAATCGCACTATGTAGTATGGAAACTTTGATTCAGAATGTAATTGAAATATATACCGACGGAAGTTGCCACAACGATTATAACATTGGGGCATGGGCACCAATATTGTTTGTTGATAATAAAAAAACAATCTTAAAAGGTACCGCTCAAAACACAACACACAACAGAATGGAATTATTGGCTGTAATTAAAGCCATAGAGTTCTCAAATGAAAATTACAAGCATTCATTGTTAAAAATATATACCGATAGCCAGTATGTATTTCGAATTCCTGAAAGAATGGACAAATTAAAAAATAATAATTTTCATACAAAAAGAGGAATTCCTTTACACAATGATGATTTAGTGCAAATTTTAATTCATCAAATTGAAGAAAATACAATTGAATTTATTAAAGTAAAAGCACACCAGAAAAAAGAATCTGATAACATAAATTATAATACTGAAGTGGATAAAATAGCACGCCAAGCGGTTAGAGATGTTGTTAAAAATACCTATTAACTATTAAAAAATTCACATCCGATAGCTATTGGATCTGTTTTTTAACATTTGGGATTAATATGTTTAAATCGCACTATGTAGTATGGAAACACTAACTTACGAATAACCTGTGAATGCCGTGTTAAATTGTTTAAATCGCACTAGGTAGTATAGAAACCCAAGTTATTCTTATTGCTTATATTGCTTATAGAACAGTTTAAATCGCATAAGGTAGTATAAAAATAAACATTTAAATATTATATTCTTAACTGTAAAAACTACTAACACATCAACTTCGGTTTAAATCACACCTTTTAAAATCCGAAAATTTACAAAAATTTAAAATTTAATAATAAAACTCTAATTATTATCCCCGATTGTTTATATTGGTTTGTTCATTTCCAATATAAATAAAATGAAGGGCGGGGGTTTCCTGTTAGGTTAGTATTCATTCCCTGGCAGGTTTTCCCTCGTTAATTATTACTTCTCATTGTTCAGAAATACTCAAATCTCTATGATTTGGTGAACATACAAAATTTGTTTTCTTATGTCTTTTCTTATAAACAAAATGAATGAAAATAAAAATTTTATAAATTTTCCTATCTTTTTTAAGCTATTACTACTAAAATCATTCCGCACAATCCGCCGCTTATACCACACACAAAATTTGTTTCCTGCTTTCCGAAAAATTTTCCTCTCTCAAGTGTGGCTCCTATAAAACTATCAACAAAATTTCCAAAATTTCCTGCAAATATAACCACAGGAAATACATACCAGTTTGCAATTCCTATAATCAACGCAACAGTAGCAACTATTATTGTTGTCACAAATCCTGCGAAAGTTCCCAAAATACTTATTCCTCCATCTGTTCCCTTTTCCACTCTTTTCAAAGTCGTTATCATTATTGGTTTTGACTTACTTAACACACCAATTTCGGAAGATGCCGTATCTGCTGCAAGTGCAGCAACGGATGCAATATAACCGCATAGCAAAGCTAAATTTTGCTCCGGAAGCACCGCATACCATAATGCAAATATTAAAGGAGGAAGCCCGTTTCCCAATACATTTGAAATACTTCTTCCTTCTTCTTTTTCAGCTGTCTTTTCTTTTACCTTCTTCTTCCATTTATATGCGGTAAATATCGCACCTATAATTACAAACGAAAAAAATATTACGAAAAATTTCACATCCATACATATAAGAATGCCCATAGAAACAACAACTCCGCTTATCATTCCGCTCATCTCAACAACCTTTACTTTATACGCCATCAGTCCCAAAGCAACCGAAATTATTAATGCAATTATAAAATTTTCTAATGTAATGGAAATCATATTATACTTATTAAACTTCTTAAATTTGAATTTGTTAATAAATTTATTTTGTTTTATGTAATTTTAATTATGTTTTATATTTGTGTTATATATTAATTATGTTAATTGTTATCGGTTGTGAATATTAAAGATGAATTTAAGTATTTTTAACAGGAGAGAAAGATATAAAAGAGATGTGCAGCTTCTTGAAAAAATTTATGAGGACAAGGATATTGACATAAAATTAAAAAAATGGAAAATACAGGAAGGTGTAAGGAAAATTTATCCCGTGCTTGAATTTGAAGGTGAAGGAATTGAAAAATTTAACGAGGTTTTTGAAAAAATAAGAAATGCGGAAATCGGAAAAAATTTAACTGCTCTTGGATACGGATTTATTTTTCCTGTAAGTGAAGAATTCGTAAATAAAAGAAAAACCGGACAAATAAGTGAAAAATACAATACAGCAATAATTTCACCGTTTCCTGATAATCTTCGTTACGAACCAGTTAAAATCAAAAAAAATTTAAATGTTAAAGCAGGGGATTATATTTTTATAAAAAAGGGCTTTATTAATATGTTTGTAGCAAAAACAGGATTCACAGAAAGAATTTTATATATTGATGAAGCAGAAGCAATTGAAAAAGTAAAAGCATATAAAATTTCACAAAATTTGTTAAGTGATTTTAAAGACAAAATACAGGCAATGCTCCCCCAAGAAACAGAAAAAGAAGAAGAAAAGCTCGCTGCAAGTGTATTAAGTGCAGGTAATGGATTAGGATTGTTTTCTGTTGTTTATAATCAAAATGCCGTAGCAGGAATTTCAAAAATTTATAAGGCGCTGCAAAACTCTCTGCCCGAAATTTTCAGGAACGAAAAAATTTATTTAAATTTTAATTCACCCCGCTGGCTAAATTTTAAGAAAAATTCACTCAAAATTACTCTGGAAGGAATGCCTCTTTTTGAAGGTAAGAACTTTGAAACACATCCTCAGCAGTCGTTGTGGTTTGAGAATGCTTATGCCAATCAGACAATTGCATCCCCGCGAATATTCGGGAAAATAACAGATGCCAGAAAAAGCAGAGAAGAGGTGTTGTCTTTATACAGAAATGCAAATCTCATAAATGAATTTAAGTTTTATGAGCCTTTTTATGGGCGGGGAAAATACGCATTTCCAGAACTAAAATTATTAGAAGAGCCAATTTATGATGAAGAAATCAGTTTCTGGCTAATATCACAAAGAAATTTATACTCTTATGCATTCGGTGATGCTCATGTGGACACTTATTTTAAAAAGAAGTTTGCAAATGTTATTCAGGAAAATTTAAATTTATCCCTTTCCAAAGGTCTGTTAAATCTTGCAATTGAAAACACAATCATAAAAGAGAGTATGCACAGAGGATTTGAGAGTTTTTGTAGGAAAGGAGATACAGACAGCACGGAAAACGCAAAAAAATTTATAGATGAAAATTTAAAGGAAATGAGTAATTTTTCCACAAAAGTAGGGGAAGAATTCAGAATGGAGTTGGAAAAAAGGGAAAAGAAAAGAACAAAATTAGGAGAAAGGATTTATGATTCAATCATTAATTTGGTTGAGATAACGGGCAGGATTCCTTATGATGAACTTGTAAATGGAATAAAAAAAGATATAAAATGTGATGAGCAAAGAATTAAAGATGTGCTTGATTTTATTAATAAGACACATTCATCAATAAGAATAAGGGATTTAGGTGGAATTAAGGTTGTGGAATTTAAATAGTTTTATCGTAAATTTTTTGATTTTTACGCTTATTTCGTTCTATTTATTCCATTCGTGTCTTTGTTTGTTTTTGTTATTTTTTCCATCAGCAACTCTAAATACGACTTTGTTATAGATTCGCTTTTTTCAATTTCAAAAATTTTCAAAATTTCAAAAATTTTATCCTTATCTGTTAATTTTTTACCTTCAATTTCAACAAAATTTCCTAATTGTTCCACCTCATCAACACATATATGTAACTTTTCAAACAGATATTCGGTTCTACTCTTTTTCACATTCGCAACCGCCTTAAAACCCAATCGTGTTAAAATTTCAGAAATTTCTTCGCCACATTTTATTTCAATTTCCTCTCTTGTTTTTGTTTCTGCATCAAGCCGTTTTCCTTTGTAAGTCAAAAATGTTTCACTGCCAATTTTTCTTATTCTCAACGCTTCATCTGTTTTTACAAAATCCCTGCACGGGTGGTTGAAATAAACATCTTCCTGAATTTCTCTCTTTAAAAATTTTGTGTTAATTTCCGTTAACTTTTTTTCAAATTTCTCCGGATTTTTGATTTTTGCCTTGACTTCTACTTCAAGCATTTTTACTTTATTAATTTATTTTTTATTATTTTTTAAAAATTTATTTTAAATTTTTATGAATACAGGAAGTGTGGGGAGGGGGGTATGAAAAATATTATAAAAAATTATGTAAAATTGTAATTATTATTCAATTTGTTTTTTATTATTTTTTAAAAATTTATTTTAAATTTTTATGAATACAGGAAGTGACGGGGGAGGGGGGAATAGCAAAGATATATCTTACAAGGAAATAAAAATTTTAATCATCAATTACGGAGCAGGAAATTTAAGAAGCGTCGCAAACGCGTTCGGGCTGTTATCTGTAAAAACAGAAATTGTCAATATTGGAGATTTAAACGAAGATATAATTAACGACTTTGATGCGGTTGTTTTGCCGGGCGTTGGAAATTTTAAAGTTCTCGCAGAAGCAATTAAAGGAAAAGAAGAAATTTTTAAAAATTTAGATAAGCCATTTTTGGGAATTTGTCTGGGATTGCAGATTTTGCTTGACGGAAGTGAAGAAGCAGAGGGAACAAACGGATTGGGAATAATCAGCGGAAAGAATATAAAATTTAGAAACTTAAAGGTTCCTCATATCGGCTGGAATGAAATTAATGTTTTGAAAATGCATCCTGTATTAAGTAATTTAAATGAGCAATCTTTCTATTTTGTCCATTCCTATTATGCAAGTCCGAAAAGTAATGACTATGTCTCTGCAACTTGTAATTACGGTGTTGATTTTCCTGCTGTTGTTATAAAGGAAAATTTCATAGCAACACAGTTTCATCCCGAAAAGTCAGGAGAGGGCGGAATAAAATTTTTAAAAAATTTCATAAATTGGGTTAAAACCTTAAAATAGAGTAATAATGAACAATATAAATGAAATAAAGATAAAGGATCAAATATTTGAGCTAAAGAAAAGAGGCATAACTGATCAAGAAATCGGGGAGAAATTTAATGTCAATCTTCACTTTATTGAAAAAGTTATCACAGAAAGATTAGGAGTTAATGTGTCAAATCCATCTCTAAAAAAGAGGATAAAAACATTTCAGCCAAAAGATTTTTCTTTGGAAACAACAACGGTGTGGAGTTTTAAATCAAGGGGGGTATGGGCAACACATAATGGAAATTATCGTGGAAATTGGTCGCCCTACATACCTAGAAATGTAATACTAAGATATTCTAAACCAGGTGAACTTGTATTAGATTGTTTTTGTGGTGCAGGCACAACAGGTATTGAATGCAAATTAATCGGTAGAAATTTTATAGGTATTGATATAAATCCAAATGCAATTGAATTAGCAAAAGAAAACATTGACTTTCAAGTTTCTAATATTTATAGTAACAATGAAAATAACAATAAAAACAGCAGCAATAAATCACCTTCTGTTAGATTTATAGTTGGAGACGCAAGAGATTTATCCTTTATTAGTGATAGTTCTATTGATTTAATTTGTGCCCACCCCCCTTATGCAAATATAATTCAGTATACTAATAATCAAAAAAATGACTTGTCTTTTTGCGCTGTAGATGAGTTTCTTAATGAAATGTCTGCGGTAGCAAAAGAAAATTATCGCACTTTAAAAGACGGCGGATATTGTGCAATACTAATAGGTGATATGAGGAGGCATAAATCTGTTATACCTTTGGGATTTAAGTTGATTGATGTCTATTTGAAAAATGGCTTTTCAGTTAAAGAATTAGTTATTAAGAGACAGCATAACTGTAAAACCACCGGCTTTTGGTATAAAAATAGCATCAAATACAATTTTCTTTTATTGGCGCACGAATATTTGGTAATTTTCAAGAAAACTTCAATTCCACGACAACAAACCTTGAAGGAAGTTGAAGAGTCAGAAAATGAAAATTTTTACTTTAAACCAACAGATACAAAACAGACAGGATCAAGTAATATTGAATCAAGTAATATTGAATCAAGTAATATTGAATCAAGTAATATTGAATCAAGTACTGTCTGGATATTTGAATCCAAAAATTGGTTTAATAAAACAATTCAAAACTTAATTGGACGATACGATGGAAATAATTATTATTTAATTAACAAAACAGATGACTTCAATAAATTAGATTCAATAGAAACAAAAACCTTAATCGTAGCAACATGTAATAACAAGGAGATGTTCAAAGCATTTTGTGGAGATATTGATAAAGTTGTGAAACAGATCAGGGATAAAGGTTATTTGGCAATATTGTGTAATGATATGCGTTTTAAGGATGGAACTATCTATCCGATGGCAATAGAAATAGATAAATTTCTTGAAAATCGGACTGAATTAAAAATAAAAGAGATCGTTGTTCTTTCTATTGAGAATAATCATAATGCAGGCGAGCCCACAAATGAGGATCTTAAAATAACCTTCAAATATTTACTAATTTATAACATAATAAAAGAAAAAAAAAGTAAAAATGGATGATACAAAACAAAATAAAAACGCTCATATACCTATGAACATTGAACTTTTGTGTTTTGCATTTTATAGTGTATTTTACTTAATTTATATTTGAATTTGTGCTTGAATTTTAAAATTTGCAAAACTTCAACAATGTGTTTATCTCTATCAGTGAAAATCAACATAAGAGCGAATAAAAATTTTCAAAAATTTTATATTGATTTTGCCTCCAAAATTTCTTTTTTGGAGTTTATTCAGGAAGAATTTAATTATATTTGATAATTATAAACCTAAATACTTGTTTGAAATGAATTTCTATTCAACAGAAGGAACAAAAATAAGTATAAATGAGGGCGAATATATTGACTTAAATACCTTTATAAAAGATAAGTTTAAAGATTTGGAATTTTACAGGATTACAGACGGAAATTATTGGCTTACTTCAGACGGAAATTATTGGCTTACTTCAGACGGAAATTATTGGCTTACTTCAGACGGAAGAAACCCCTTTTTAAATTTATTACAATATTTCAACAAAGTATTTAACATTAATACATTCATAGAGTATATAAACAGCGCAAATTAAACATAAAAAATTTATCAAAAACAACCAAATTTTAAAAATGGATCCGAAAGAATACGAACTTGGGTATTTCAAGGCAAATAAATTTTACCGGAAGCAGTGTCCAGTATGCAAAAGGTATTTTTGGACACAGGATGAAAACACAGAAATTTGCGGCGAACCGCCTTGCGGAGAATATAAATTTATCGGAAACTCCCCCATGAATAAAGCAATGAACCTGCACGAGATGAGGGAATTTTATCTTAAATTTTTTGAAGAAAACGGGCATAAACGAATTGGCCGTTATCCTATAACTGCACGATGGAGGGATGATGTTTTCTTCACGCAGGCGTCAATTTATGATTTTCAGCCGCATGTTTTAAATGGAACCGTTGAGCCGCCGGCAAATCCTCTTGTAATTGCCCAGACATGCGTGAGATTTAACGATATTGACAATGTCGGAAAAACAGGAAGGCATTTTACGATGTTTGAGATGCTCGCACATCATGTATTCAACAAAAAGGATCAATTTATTTATTTTAAAGACAGGGCAATTGAATTGTGCAATATTCTATTAACCGAACGATTAGGAATAAAGCCAAAGCACATAACTTATATTGAAGCGGAATGGGAAGGCGGGGGGAATGCTGGTCCGTGTTTTGAAGTAATTGTTGACGGAATTGAACTCGCTACACTCGTCTTTATGATGTATAAAGATGTAAGTGATAATAGTGGCAATGTAAAAAGGGAATTGATGGATATGCAGGTTGTTGATACCGGTTACGGACTTGAAAGGTTTGTCTGGATGTCTCAGGGAAAAGAAAATGCTTATGAATGCATCTTTCCGTATGTGTTAAAATTTTTAAAGGACAAAGCAGGTATAAAATCCGATGATAAGCAGAGTAAAATTTTAGCAGAGTATTCAAGGGTAGCAGGAAATTTTAATGTTGAATCAAAGAGAGACCTGAATATATTAAGGGAAGAAGCGGCAAAAAGGATCGGAATCAGTGTTGATGAACTGAATAATGTTGTGTTTCCGTATGAAAATTTATATGCGGTTGCAGACCACACCAGAGCGCTGATGTTTTTGCTGAATGACGGCGTCGTTCCGTCAAACACAAAGGCAGGATACTTTGCACGGTTGTTGGTCAGGAGAACGCTCAGGGCGTTAAAAAATTTAAATTTAGGCATTCCGCTCGCAGAAATAGTTGAAAAGCAGATAGATACCTTTAAAAACGAATTTCCCGATGTTAATGATAACAAGTCAGAAATTTTAAATTTAGTCGATATAGAAGAAAAAAAGTATGCGGAAACATTAAAGGAAGGAAAAAATATCGTAAGCAGATTAGTAAAGCAAGTCGAGAAAGAAAAAAGGAATATTAGTACTAATGACTTAATACTGCTTTATGATACCTATGGCTTGAATCCAGAAATCGTTAAGGAATTTTTAGGGACTCATGAAAATGCAGAAATTTCAATTCCTGATGATTTTTACATTCTGGTTGCAAAGGCACATGAAAAGGAAAATAAGGGAAATGTTGAAAAAGAAAGTTCGGACTCAAATTTAAATTTGAAAGGAATTCCGGATACGGAACTTTTGTATTATAAAGATTCAGAAATTTTTGAATTTGATGCAAAGATATTAAAAATTTTAAACTCAGATAAAAAAACATACATAATTTTAGATAAGACATATTTCTATCCCGAAGGAGGCGGGCAGGAATGCGATACCGGATTTATTGAAAATTTAAGAGTTAGCGAGGTCAAGAAAAAAGGAAAAATCGTTGTACACGAAGTTGAAGGAAATATTGAAAATTTAAAAGAAAATCAGGTTGTGTATTGTAAGGTTGATAAAGAAAGAAGAGAACAATTGACGGCTCACCACACAGCAACACACATAATTAACGCAGCAGCAAGAAATTTACTCGGAAGTCACATATATCAGAGCGGTGCACATAAATCAGCTGATATGGCAAGATTGGATATTACACATTATGCGTTGCTTACCGATGACGAATTACAAAAATTAGAGAATAATGCAAACGAGATAGTTACAAATACAAACAATGTTGAAATTTCATTTATGGAAAGAAACGATGCGGAAAGCAAATACGGATTCCGGCTTTATCAGGGGGGTGCGGTTCCGGGAAAATTTATAAGGGTTATAAGAATATTGGATGTTCAAGGAAATTTGATTGATGCAGAGGCATGCGGGGGAACTCATTTTAATAATACAAGGGATGTTGGAATTATAAAGCTCACCGGACAGAAAAGGATTCAGGACGGAGTATTGCGACTGGAGTTTGTCGCGGGAAAAAAGGCAATGGATTACATCAACAGCAATGAAAAAATTTTAAAAAATAGTGCATCTGTTTTTTCCGTTGAAAGTTCCAAACTTCCAAAAACATGCGAAAGGTTTTTTGACGAATGGAAAGACTTGAGAAAGGAAAATAAGGAATTAAGAAGTATGATTTGCGAAATTTTAAAGGAAAATCTGAATGGCAAGGAGAATGTAAGGTTGCAGATTGACTATTTAGATGCGAATGAAATAACAGGCATAGCAAAAAATTTAAGAAATTTTGCGCTCGTTAATTTTAAAAATAAAATTATTGTTAGTGATGAAAATTTTTCCGTTGAAAATTTAAAAAAGATTAGGGAAGTAAAAGGAGAAAAGGGAAATTTTAGTGTTTATGTATTTAAAGAGGAGGATAGTAAATCAGTTAAAAAAGCAGCAAATTTATAATTCAGAAATTTTATGGATTTACAGAGGAAATTTAATGAAATTATATTAAATTTTAAACAAAACATTAATTTATAATGATTATTAAATTTTAAATTTTAAATTTTAAAAATTTCAATTTTATTATTGTAAAATGAAACTTCAAAAGGAATATCTGTTGGCAATTTTCGGAATTATTGCTTTTTTGCTTGTAGGTGTAGCAATGCTCGTGTATTTTGGAATTTCAAATGTATTTTATTTTGCAGTAGCAGTCATTGTTATAGGTATTATCGCAGCAATTTATTATGTGTGGAAGAGCACAACAGCAAAGAAAAATATTTTATGGCTGAAAGCAAGCAAGGAAAAAACAGCAGCGGAAACAAAGGAAATTTATTTAAAAACAAATGCTGCATTAGATAAAATTTCAAAAGAAGTTCCCGATATGAACATTGATGCAGAAAAAGAAATGTTAAATAAGGCAAGAACGGCGCTGATTTCATTAGAATGTTTTACTGCAAAATACGACTTGATTTATCCCAAACTTGAAAAATTAAATTTATCTTATTTGCAGCAAAAAAAGAAGGATGTTGAAGACGAAGTAAATAAAATTCATCAGGACATAAAGGCAAAATTTCAGAAGTGGATTTCCGAGTATTATAAAAATTTAAATAAAATAATTGACGATGCGAAAAATGTCGGGTTTGAGATAGAAAATTTTACTTTTGATGAAAATGTGAAAAATACAGATGATGCAATTGAAAAAGTAGCACAGTTAAAGAACAAAATTTCAGAAATTTTTAAGTCCTTACATTCACAGGTCTCTGATTTAGAACAAATTGCAGGCAGGCGAATTGATACGACACAGCAAGCAGAAAAAATTTTATCCACAGCCACAGGTGTCAATAAAAATTTTTACGAATTAAGTGTGCTTATCATTGTTAAAAACGAACTGAACAATTTGCTTGCTAATGATGTTTCAAAATTAAAGGAAGAGGTATTTAACATTGATGTGAGCAATCTGAAGGATGGAAACATATTAAACGAAGATGAAAAGAAAGAACTTGCCTCTATCATGAATGCGGTAAAGACGATGAATCCATCAACAATAAAAAACATTGCTCTTATTGAGACAAAATACAGAAATTTCCTGAAAAATACAATACAAAAAATTCGCACAAATATAATTTCATTGGAAAATTTTGTTGGTCAACAGGAACTTCCGGAAGAATTTAAACAACTTGTAACAATACAATCCGGACAATATAATGGTGAATTAAATAGTGAATTAAATAGTGAATTAAATAATGAATTAAATAGCGAATTCCATGATTCAAATGTAAAAACAGATAAAACAGACAATATTCCGCTTAATATGTTTGTACAGCAGTGTTTTGAAAATATAAGGAGCATGCAGGCAATATTTGAAAAGAACGATTTAATAAGAAGAATAATAAAAAATTATCCGGTTATAAAAGACATGATTGAAAAAATAATCTCGCAAAAGGGCAGTGTTTCCGTTGGTGACTTAAAGATAAATTATGCAAATATGTTTTTGATTTATTATAAATTTAAAAATCCTGATAAAGTAGACAAGGTAAAATTAGAATGAATACTGGACACCATACACCATGTAAGCAAATAAATAAAGAATTTATAGACGAACTGAAAAACAACGCAAATGACTTGTCATCATTTCTTCAAGATCAAAATGAAGGAGTGATTGTTTATGTATTAGAAAAATTAGGAAGATTAGACAATGACCACAGTCGCAAGCCCTTGTTAAATTTGCTTAATCATACGAATGAAAATATTAGAACTTTGTCAATTAAAAATTTGGCAAAAATAGAAGATATTTCTTTGTTACCTATATTTGTAAAATATGCGAGCACAGACAAAAGTACAGAGGTAAGGCGAGAGTCCGTCTCTGCAATAGGGAGGATTAGAAATGAAATGGCAATTCCAGTCTTAATAGAACTTTTAAAAGATGAAGATCCAAAAGTTGTAATGCAAGCTATAAGGGGTTTACTTATTTTTTCTGATAAAGCCAAGGTAAAAAATGAATTAAAAAAATTGATAAACCACCCAAACGAATTAATAAAAGAAGTTATTAATAAAGAAATAAACAGGGTACAATATGAATCAAATAGTCAACAAAAGCATGATGAATTCCCTCTATTTTTAAAGAATACCGTAGTGCACGGTGATGTAGAAGAAATAATAAAATATATACCGGACGAATCTATTCATTTAACTTTTACATCTCCTCCTTATTATAATGCCCGGGACTATTCTATCTATCAGAGCTATGAAGAATATATAAATTTTTTAGAGCGGGTATTCAAAGAAGTTCATCGTGTTACTAAAGATGGCAGATTTTTCGTTCTCAATACTTCACCAATTATTATTCCAAGAATAAGCAGAGCTTATTCCAGCAAGAGGTACCCAATTCCTTATGATATTCATCCATTATTAGTAAAAATGGGGTGGGAATTTATTGACGATATTGTGTGGGTTAAACCGGAAGCAAGTGTAAAAAACAGGAACGCGGGCTTCTTACAACACAGGAAGCCATTGGCATATAAACCGAATGCCGTTACAGAAATGTTGATGGTTTATAGAAAAAGAACAGATAAATTAATTGACTGGAATATACAGCAATATAGTTGGGATAAAGTTAAAAGAAGCAAGGTTTTAGACAAATACGAAACAACAAATGTTTGGCGCATTGATCCAACTTTTGATAAAGTTCATAGTGCTGTTTTTCCTTTGGAGTTATGTAACAAGGTTATTAAATATTACTCTTATGTTGATGATTTGATATTTGATCCATTTGCCGGAATTGGAACATCAGGATTATCAGCAATTAATTTAAATAGGTATTTTTTTTTGACAGAGAAAGAACCAAAATATATAGACCGAATTAAAGAAGAATTAAGCAAAAGCAGTAGTTTATTTAATCAAACACAACAACCAAATTTCGTTGAATTCGAAAAATTTATTTTATTATCAAAAAAATATGGCGACACCAAAAAATATGACTCTAACTGAACAAGTTGCAAAAAATATAATTAGAAAGTTACTAAAAGGAGAGGATTATAGGATTGAAGTCGTAACGCTTATTAACGCCGAGTTTTTACAATTTGCTGTTGATTTCTTTAAGAAAATTGTTGACGCAAAGCTTAAAAACAAAGGCATAACAATAGATTGGTATAAAAAGGAATTTCGTAATCCCAATTTACCGACTCGAGACATTGCAATCAATTCAGGATTAAATGAAAAGACAATTCACAACATGTTTAATTCCTCTACAAAGGAAATTGTGATTGATGCTTCAAACGAACATTACAACGCTCTTTATGAGGTGATTAAAAATCTTGTAGAGACAGAGCACGACCTTGAACTTACTTTAACTATTAAATTTAAGGGTGTAAGCATTGATTTAAATGTTAGCGAAAGTTTAATCGTGATAAATACACTTGCAGTAAAAAGAGCCGCATTGAGAGGCGGATTATGGAGTACTGCTGGCAAAAGAGTTGAAAAACCTTTAATGCAGACACTCTGTAAATTATATGGTGTTTCTGATAATAATTATTCCTTGAAAATAAAAGGTAAAGAAATTGAAGAAGATGATTTTGAAAGAGAAATTGATTTTTATTTGGTTGAAAACAAAAACCAACACAAGTGCGAAGTTAAATTAATGGGTAGAGGCAATCCGGAAAGTGCCGATGTAGTTATCGCAAGAGATAGTAAGGTTTTTGTGGCTGATAAACTTTCAGATACAAACAAAAAACAATTAAATAGCCGAAAAGTTGAATGGGTTGAATTAAGAAGCGATGGTGGATTTCAAAGGTTTGAAAATGTTTTGGATCATTTAAAAATTCAACACAAGAAATTACCGAAAAATATTGATAAAAGATTAGAGTTGGTTTTTAAGGAAATTTTTAAATAAATTTGAAAAAATTATATAAACAATTATGTTTTGTGTTTGGCTAACCGGAATACCCGGTTCTGGAAAATCAACAATAGCAAAGGAACTTGCGGATGAATTGAAAAATAAAAATATAACTGTTCAAATTTTGAGATTAGATGAAATAAGAAAAATTGTTACACCTAATCCGGATTACAGCGAAAAGGAACGAGATATTGTTTACAGGGCGTTGGCGATGATGGCAAAATTTCTTTATGATAATAAAATTAATGTAATTATTGATGCAACAGCAAACAAAAGGGACTACAGAAATTTAGCAAGAAATTTAATGAAAAATTTTTTTGAAATTTATGTTATGTGTCCGGCAGATGTTGCATGCAGTAGAGAAAGCAGCAGGGTTCAGAATCTGGTTCAAAAGGACTTGTATAAGAAGGCAAAAGAGGGAAAAATTCAATTACCTGGAATAAATACTGTGTATGAAGAGCCGGAAAATCCGGAACTGATAATTGATTCGGAAAAAATTTCTCCGAAAGATGCAGCGGCAATGATAATTAAAGCCCTGAATTTGTGATTGTGTGATTGCCAGCAGGAATGCCAGCAGGAATGCCAGCAGGAACAGCAGATTATTTTTGGATATTTTTTCATATTTCTATTTTCATATTTCTATTTTTTCATCGTATTTTCTCCCTTTTTGTTCATAAAATTTAATTTTTATCATTCTAAATTTATATATTATGAACACTTTAAATTTATCTAACTTATTTATTTATAATCTTATTTATTAATTTATTTATAATCTTATTTATTAATTTATTTATAATATTTATTTATAATCCTATTTGTATATGTAAAATTTAATTAATTTATTTATACTCCTAATTATAATCCATAAAAAATTTAAAAAACAAAATTTAAAAAAATTTAGAATGACAACATACATAATGTTGGGCAGGTATAGCACAGAAGGAATTAAAGGAACATCTAAGGAAAGGACAAAGACGGTTGTTGGTGAAATCAAAAAGAACAAGGGAAAAGTTAGTGCAATGTATGCAATGCTCGGAAATTATGATTTGTGCTTTGTTGTGGATTTTCCGACAAATAATGAAGCAATGAAGGCATCTGTAAATATTGCAAAAGCAACGGGAATTGGATTTAGAACACTTCCTGCAATATCTGTGGATGAATTTGACAAATTGATATTATAAATAAAACAGAAAAATTTAAAAATTTAAAATCAAAAATTTAAAAAAATTTAGAATGACAACATACATAATGTTGGGCAGGTATAACACGGAAGGAATTAAGGGAACATCTAAGGAAAGGACAAACGCGGTTGTTGGTGAAATCAAAAAGAACAAGGGAAAAGTTAGTGCAATGTATGCATGTATGCAAT
>JAGTWP010000012.1:0-14600 GCA_018260755.1 Candidatus Altarchaeum sp.
AAATCTTGCAGATTTTTAAAGATTAAAAATTTATAATTTTTAGTATTACAAAATGTTCCAAACATTTTGTAAGATTGAAATCAAAAGATTTCAGTATTTCAAAATTTCATTTTGAAAATACCTCCCGAATAGTTACAAATTAAAAAATAATTACCTGAATAACAGGTAATTCCCAATGTCTTCTGCTATATTTATACAATTCCCTGTGCGAGCATCGCATTTCCAACCTTCATAAATCCAGCGATATTTGCTCCGATAACAAGGTTGGTTTTATCTTTTACATATTTTTCTGCTGCTGTTGTGCTTTGGTTAAATATACTCACCATAATCCCGTCCAGCTTTGCATCAACTTCTTCAAATGTCCATGACAAGCCAATGTGATTCTGGCACATCTCAAGACCCGATGTTGCAACACCTCCTGCATTTGCTGCTTTTGCCGGCCCAAAAAGAACATTATTTGCTAAAAACAGGTCAATTGCTTCAGCTGTGGAAGGCATATTTGCACCCTCTCCAACTGCAATAACTCCGTTATTTATTAGCTTCTTTGCATCATCTTTGTTGATTTCATTTTGCGTTGCACACGGTAATGCAATATCACACTTAAATTTCCACGGCTTTTCATTTGGGTAATACTCACATCCGAACTTTTCAGCATACTCTTTAATTCTTCCTCTTTTAACATTCTTCAATTCCAGCACATAAGATAGTTTCTTTTCATTTATTCCCTCTGCATCATAGATAGTTCCGTTAGAATCCGAAAGCGTGATGACCTTTCCCCCCTTCTGAATTGTCTTTTGTGCAGCATATTGAGATACATTTCCCGACCCTGAAATTGCAACAACCTTTCCTTTAATCACTTCTTTCTTTAATTTTAACATCTCTCTGACAAAATAAAGTAATCCATATCCCGTTGCTTCGGGCCTGACTAATGAGCCGCCATATTCAATTCCTTTTCCTGTAAGCACACTTTCAAATTTATTTGTTAATTTCTTATATTGCCCAAACAGATATCCGATTTCTCTTCCCCCAACTCCGATATCTCCTGCTGGGACATCAGTATCAGCACCGATATACCTATAAAGTTCATTCATAAATGAATGACAAAATTTCATAACTTCGTTATCGCTTTTTCTTTTTGGATCAAAGTCGCTACCTCCTTTTCCGCCGCCCATCGGAAGTGTTGTTAAAGCATTCTTTAAGATTTGTTCAAATCCCAAAAATTTAAGTATTGATAAATTTACTGTCGGATGTAACCTTAATCCGCCTTTATATGGTCCTATAGCACTATTAAATTGAATTCTGTAGCCCTTGTTTATCTGCACTTCTCCGTTATCATCAACCCATGGAACTCTGAACATAATAACCCTTTCTGGCTCAACAAGTCGTTCAACAATTTTTGCCTTTTCAAATTCAGGGTGTGCTTTTAATGCCGGATCTATTGAAGCCAGCACTTCCTTCACTGCTTGGTGAAATTCTACCTGTCCTGGATTTTTTTCAACAACCTGATTATACATTCCTTGTACTTTTCCCTTTAATTCGATAGTTGCCATTTTGTATTTTTTTAAATTTTGTATTTTATTTTTTATAAATTATTAATACAAGTATAATAATTTAGAGTTTAAAAAATAACCTTTTTTGAATTTTTTTGTTTAAAATTTAAATAAAATTTATCTCTTTTGTTTAAAAATGAAACCAACTATTTATAAAATTTCGCAAAAGTTAGATAAATTTATTTAATAAATGCATCCTTTCCTGCAAATTTTCCTTTATTTCCTAATTCTTCCTCTATCCTCATTAATTGATTATATTTTTCAACCCTTTCGCTTCTGCATGGTGCCCCTGTTTTTATTAGTCCGCCGTTCGTTCCGACAGAAAAATCCGCTATAAATGAATCGCATGTTTCCCCACTTCTGTGTGAAATTACTGCTTTCCATCTTGTTTTATGGGCTAAATTTATTGCATCAATTGTCTCGCTTACCGTTCCGATTTGATTTAATTTAATCAGCACTGCATTTGCAGAATTTTCTTCTATGCCTCTTTGAATCCGCTTGATATTTGTCACAAATAAATCATCACCTATGAGTATTGTCTTTTCTCCGATTTCTTTATTGATATGTTTCCATCCTTCCCAGTCATCCTCTGCAAGTCCGTCTTCAATTGATAAAATTTTATATTCATTAATAAGGTGCTCATATTTTTCAATCATCTCGCTGCTTGTTAATTTTAAATTTTCCCTTTTTAGTTCGTATGTTCCAGTTTTGTATAATCCACTTGCAGCAATATCCAGACCTATACCCACATCCCTGTAATATTTATAGCCAGCATTTTCTATTGCTTCAATTATCAATCTTATCGGTTCTTCATTTGATTTTACATTAACAACAAAACCGCCTTCATCACCGACGGATGTTGAAAGTCCTTTCTTTTTTAATAAATTTTTCAATTCGTGATAAATTTCCGCTCCGTATCTTAAACATTCGGTAAAATTTTTTGCACCAAGCGGAACTATCATAAATTCCTGAAAGTCAGTGCTTTGCCAGTTTGCATGCGCTCCTCCATTCAGAATATTGAGCATCGGAACAGGCAAAATTTTTGCATCTTTGTTGAAAAATTTATATAAAGGTAAATTTAGATACAATGCAGATGCCTTTGTTACTGCCATTGAAACGCCGAGCATTGCATTCGCCCCTAAATTCGTTTTGTTTTCGGTTCCGTCTAAATTGAGCATAATTTCATCAACAGCACGAACAACATTTATATCTCCTGCTTCCATTCCGATAATCTTCGGAGCAATGATATTATTTACATTCGCAACTGCCTTTAAAACACCTTTTCCGTGATACCGCTTTTTATCATTATCTCTTAGCTCTAATGCTTCATAAGTTCCTGTTGATGCACCCGAAGGAACATCGCTTCTTGCTTTTATTCCGCTGTCTAATGTAATTTCAACCTCTACTGTCGGATTTCCTCTTGAATCCAAAATTTCCCTGCCTTTAACAGATTTGATTTTTTCCATTTTAAATTCATGTTATTATATGTTTTTTTCTTCACGTTTTAATTATGAGGCGTTTATGGGGCGTTTATGAGGCATTTATGATGCATTTATCTCAATATATAAACATGTTCCTTCCACTTCTACCTTCCTGTTGCAGTATGCCTTTTTTGGTAAGAACAGCAAGTTCCCTTGATGCGGTCTGTCTGGAAAAATATAATGATGAAAAATTTAAGGTGTAAGCCGATGTCTGTCTCTCGGGAATAATATAACTTCTCTTACTGTTGTATCAAGCATCTGCATTAAAATTCTCTCAATTCCCAGTCCGAATCCCCCGTGAGGAGGCATTCCGTACTTAAATGCATCAAGATAAAATTTAAAATTTTCAGGATTTAGATTGCATCTTTTAATCCGTTTGGCAAGTAAATCATATATATGAATCCTTTGTCCTCCGGATGAAATTTCTACCCCTTTATACTCCAAATCAAACGCCCTGCTGTATTTATCATCCGCATTGAAATTTTCCGGTGCGGTATAAAACGGCTTTATTTTGAGCGGATATTTTGTTATGAAGAACAATTCGCTTCCGAATTTATCTTTTACTATTTCCCCCAAAATCCTTTCGCATTTTGTGTCTATATCTCCTCCCCATTCAATAGTTATATTTTGAGCATTAAGTAATTGCAGACATTCGTCATAACTTATGCGGGGAAATTTTTCCGGGATTGAAATTTCTTTATTTAAAATTTTTACCTCTTCCGAGTCCTTTGCTTCGTTTAAAATTGTATTCATTAATCCCTCAATAACATCCATAACATCATTCTCGCTGTCTATAAATGACATTTCGCAGTCAAATGCAGTGATTTCATTCAAATGTCTCGTTGTGTCATGCGATTCTGCCCTGAAATATGTTGCCGTTTCAAAAACCCTGTCAAAGCCGGCGGCCATGAGCATCTGTTTGTAAAGCTGCGGCGACTGGGCGAGAAATGCCTCTTTATCAAAATATGCTATTGGGAAAAGTTCTGTACCTCCTTCCGATGCGCTCGCAATAATTTTTGGAGAGTTGATTTCAATAAATTTATGAGCCCTTAAAAATTTTCTCCCCGCATCAATTACCCTGCTCCGCAGTTTAAATATTGCTGTAACATCTTTCTTCCTTATATCAAGGAATCTGTTGTCAAGCCGGGTATCAATATTTGCCGTAACATCTGCCTTTACCGCTTTCTCGCTCGGGTCTAACGGCAAGGGAACATTTGCAATTGAAATAATATTTAGTTCATTCGGAAAAATTTCATACCCATTAGGAGCTTTCGGATTTGCAGATAAATTTCCCTTAACACTTATTACCGACTCCTTCGTTAGTTCCTTTACTTTATTCAGGACATCATCGCTTGTTATTTTTTTCTTCATACAAATTTGTACGGTTCCTTCTCTGTCCCTCAAAATAATAAATTTTAAATTTCCCAAATCCCTAGTTTCCTGCACCCAGCCAGCAATTAATACCTCCTTGTTTTCGCTGCTTACAAAATTTTTCAGCTGACTTGTCCATATCCTGTCTTTAAACGAAATCTGCATTTTTAAAATTATGACTTTTAAAATTATTACTTAACATTTAGTTTATTACTTGAAATTTAATTTGAAATTTATGAATTGATTAAAACCCCCACTTCTTTAACAGACCTTCATCTTCACCGGAAGAAACGATTTTTATGACATCCTCTGTGTGTTTTATATAATTTTTTATCTTTTCTTCTATTGTCAATGCATCTTCCGTTGTGAGCGCATTTTCACCCGCTATGTCTTTATCTTCAAGGCCTTTTGAAAAAATTTCATATTTGTGCAAAGATGTTCTTATAACCTCCTT
The DNA here is from genome assembly GCA_018260755.1 of Candidatus Altarchaeum sp. Classification (GTDB taxonomy): domain Archaea; phylum Altiarchaeota; class Altiarchaeia; order Altiarchaeales; family Altiarchaeaceae; genus Altiarchaeum. Next base: position 4,857 of record JAGTWP010000012.1, read on the forward strand.
CAGAGAAAATCCGCCGAGCAAAACCAGAATGTCAAAATTTTCCTGTTCAGTTGTATAAGTAAGGGAAGCATACCTTGCAATTCCTCCTGTTGAACCGCACATATTATTTACCGCCCAGTCCTTTGTGATTCTTTCAAGTTCTTCCTGCGAGAATCGTTTTCCTATATACTTCTTCGGAGCCCGCATAATAAAGTAAGCCATCGTCGCTGTTTTTATATCCAACGGCACCATTGGATTCTTTACTGCAAAATCAATAGCGGTTTCCACATCTATAATTTCAGGGTCAAGACCCGTTGCAATGCACGGCGTAAAATGATATACTCCAAGGTTGCTCGGGATTTGGTGATAGTCGGCAACATCAACGGTTGTTTTTGATGTCTTTCCTCCCGGGGCGATCATTATATCAATTGCATCAATTATGGACCTATTTAATAGATAATACTTTTCTTCATCGGATAAAATTTTGTCGGGCGAATAACTATCGGAAGCAATTTTATTCTCTATCTGGGAATTATTTACAAGCATCAACAGGTCTGTATTTTGTTTCCAGTCCTTTCCATCAGTTGGATATTTTAATAAACGAGTCATTCCGCACATCGCATTAAAGTGTCTCTGCGGCGGCTCAACATCAAACGGCAGGACACCTACTGAAAAAAATTTATTCTTATGTCCTGCGATTAGTGATTTTCCGTACTTTAATTCATTTATCAGATAAGGCGTGCTTCCGTTTCCAGTTCCTCCTCCCAAAGTATTAATTGTTAGTATTACATCTCCTTCAATTATTTTTAAATTTGAAATATATCTTCTTATCGTGTCAAAGTCTTCTCTTGCCTGCATCTCCCCGACCTTCCAGACATTTCCCGCCCCGGGAGACGAACCGAATATACAAATTCTTTCTCTTTTTATCTTTTCGGAAATTTCCATAAATTTTACATCCTTTTTTATGAGATAGTCAAAAATTTTTTCCGGATGGACATCCGCGGCAGCAGTATTTAGAAGCAAGACCCTGTCCTCAATTGCCATATTATGAAAACCCGTATGATATTGCAGTGCAATCCTGTCCGCTCCTTCCCCTGACGCAATGATGCTCCATTTTGTCGGTTGTTCGCTTTCTTCAAACATTTTTAAATTTTAAAATTTGAATCGGAAATTTGAATTAAAATTTGAATTAAAATTTAAATCATAAACAATTATAAACACAAATTAAAATTTAATATTTTATCTTTTTAATGATATTTTTAATAGATAAGACATAATTATTAATGTTAAAATTTAATAATAAATTTAATTTATTTTTATTTTCTAAAATTTTTAAATTTTTCTGTTAAAATGCCAAAGAAAAAAGAAACAAAAAGAAGCGAAGAGGACGAAGAAATAAATGATGAAAAAAGAAGCGGTGTATATAATAACGGCGAGGTTAGCATCAAAGTAGGGGATATAATGACAACAAATGTAATCGGTGCAAAACCCGGCGATTCAATAGAACGTATTGCAAAATTAATGTATGCCAATAGAATAGAAGCAATTGTGATAATCGGAAAAGATAAAGGCAAAGATAAAAACGGAATTATAACTTCAAAGGATGTTGTTTATAAAGTTGTAGCAAAAGGAAAAGATCCGAAAGAAGTAATTGCCAAGGATATAATGACAAATGGGATAATTACAATAAGTCCGAATAATACCATTGATGAAGCGGCAACGCTGATGCGAAGATATGATATAAGGCGACTTCCCGTTGCAAATGAAAAGAAAGAGATTGTGGGAATCATCACGGAATCAGACATAGCAAGAATTTCTCCGGAACTCCATGTGTTAATAAGCGAAGGGTCAAGAATCAGAGATTATGCGGATAGAGAATAAATAGAAAGAATATGAAACTTAAATTTTGGAATGAATTTTTGATGATTTTTTCAGATATTTTATGTTTTAAAATTTAAATTTAAAAAATTTAAATTTAATCGTTTTATTCGGAGATTATATTATTTAGACATTATATTATTCGGAGATTATATTATTCGGAGATTATATTTTTAGAAATTTTTTATATTAATTTTAACCATTAATAAAAATGAAAGTAAGCGAAATTATGACAAAAAAGGTAGAGGTTATTAAAGACAATGAACTTGTTACAAAAGCAAGAGCAATTATGAGGGATAAAGGATACAGAGCAATGCCAGTAGTTGATAGAAATAACAAGATGGTTGGAATAATAGGCAGAGGTGATGTATTACACATTACATCCGTGAAGTCAAATTTGCTTGTTAAAGGGATGATGAGGCACACGGTTGTTGGTTTTGAAGATGAATGCCTAAATGCAATTGCCAAAAGAATGATTGACAACAGCATAAAACAGATTGTGATTGTTGATAAAAAAGATCAAAATAAATTTTTAGGTGTTGTTTCCGCTTTGGATATTCTTTCGGCTTATGTGAATGAGGAGTATATTTCAAAAGTAGATACTGTAGAAAAAATTATGAAAGATACTTTGTATTGTACGGAAGAAGATGAGCTCAGCAGGATTGGAAAAATGATGTTAGCAGCGGATTTGACAGGAATGCCGGTAATAAAAGCAGAGGGAAAAAACAAAAAAGTAGTTGTTGGATTTGTCACTTACGGGGATTTAATAAGCGGTGGTTACAGGATAAGCGAAGAATCAGGAAAACAAAGGAAAACAAAGATAAAAAATGTTATGAAAGCAATTGCAAAGTATGTTACTGTAAATGAAAGAGTTAACAATGTAGCGAAATTAATGGTAAAAAACAGGATTTTAAGAATTCCTGTTGTTGATAACGAAAAAAATAAAAATTTGGAAGGTATAGTAGATATTGAAGAGATGTTAAGAGCATATTTATAATAGGTAAAATTTCTTAGATAAGAGTTAAATTTCTTAGATAAGAGTTAAATTTCTTACATAAAATTTAAAAAATTCGCTCATATACTTATTATTATTGAACTTTTGTGTTTTGCATTTTTAGTGTATTTGAACTTGGATTGATATTTGAATTTGTGCTTGAATTTTAAAATTTGCAAAACTTCAACAATGTGTTTGAACTCCATCAGTGAAAATCAACATAAGAGCGAAAAAATTTTAAGAAATTTATTTCTTTTTATTATTTCTCTTCTCTTTTTTTGTTTTTATTATTTCTCTTATCTTTCCAGCCTTTTCATTATTTCTTATTTTATTTCTAATTTTTTCTGATTTTTTATATTTTTAAATTTTCCATATTTTTAAATTTTACTAATATTTTCAAATGAAATATGTCGTTGTTACGGGGGGGGTAATGAGCGGATTGGGAAAAGGTATTGTTTCCTCATCAATCGGAAAAATTTTGAAGAGTTACGGACTTACGGTCAGGATGCTCAAAATGGACGGTTATCTTAATGTTGACCCCGGAACCTTAAATCCTTATGAACACGGAGAGGTTTTCGTTTTAGATGACGGGACGGAAACTGATCTTGATTTGGGACATTACGAAAGATTTTTAAATTTAAATTTAGACAGGGACTCAAGTGTAACAAACGGCAAAATTTATAAAGAGGTAATAGACAATGAAAGGAAAGGTATTTATCTCGGAAAAACAGTGCAGATAATTCCGCATGTTACAAATGTTATAATAGAACATATTAAACAAAAGTATTTGTTTAGCTGGGATGATGTTTCTAAAAACAATACAGAATTTATAAAATTTTTAAAAGATGATATGAAAATAAACTGGACAGAAAACGCAGCAATCAATAAAAGCGATAATAACGAAATTATAAACATCGCAAAAGGAGATAACTCGCTCACATTCAAACAAAACAAAACAGAAAAGAAGGTAACTTTGGAAATTACAGGCAGCAAGATACATGAAATATATGAATATGAATATATTTTAAAAGAAGAGAATGGCAAGATAAACATATACAAACAAATCAATGAAAACAAAGATAATGAAAACAAAGATAATGATGTAATTATTATAGAAGTAGGAGGAACTGTAGGAGATATGGAAAACATGGTGTTTCTTGAAGCACTCAGGCAACTTTCAATAAAAGAAAAGGTGGTCTTTGTGCATCTATCATACATTCCGATTAGCAGCGGAAACGAGCAAAAAACAAAACCGACGCAACACTCCATCAGAAATTTACTCCAGCTTGGAATTTATCCAGATATAATTGTCGGAAGATGCGGGACAGACCTTCAGGAAAATACTAAAAATAAAATTTCGCTTTTCGGAGGGGTTGAAAAGGAATGTGTAATTAGTGACCCGGATGCGGAAATTTACGAACTTCCTTTGTTGTTTGACAGGCAAAATGTGGGAAATATAATAATGAACAGGTTAGATGTTGGAATAAATCAGGAAGCGGAGAAAAATAAATTTAAGGAATTAAATAAGTGGAAAAATTTGGTTGAAAATTTAAAAAACAAATCAAATTCGGTAAGTATAGGAGTTATAGGGAAGTATGCTCACCTTGAAGATGCGTATTTAAGCATTAAGGAAGCAGTGAAACATAGTCAGATGAATTTAAATATCCCTGTTAATTTTGAGATTGTTGAAGCAGAAAGTGAAAATTTAGAGGAAAAATTAAAAAATTTTGACGGAATTATTGTCCCGGGTGGATTCGGGATAAGAGGAATTGAAGGAAAAATCAAAGCGATAAATTTTTGCAGAACTAATAAAGTCCCTTTCATGGGAATATGTCTGGGCTTTCAGGCTGCAGTTATAGAATTCGCAAGGAATGTCTGTAATATAGATGATGCCAATAGCAGTGAGACCGCTCAAAAATGTAAAAATCCTGTTATTGATTTGCTTTTTGAACAAACGAAGATAAGAAACCTGGGAGGAACGATGCGACTGGGTGCTTATCCCTGCGTTATTAAAGACAACACATTAGCATACGAAATTTATAATACGAATACAATTAAAAGAAGGTATAGACATAGATACGGGGCAAATTTAAAGTATAAAGAAATTTTGGAAAGAAACGGAATGCTCTTTTCCGGAACATCACCTGATGGAAAATTGATGGAAATTTTAGAGTTACGCAGGGAAGTGCATCCGTTCTTTGTTGCTTCACAATATCATCCTGAATTTTCTTCACGACCGGAAAAACCTGAGGAATTGTTTATGGGACTTGTAAAAGCAGCTTTGGAAAAGAAATATGGAAAAAGGTATAAAAAAATTGTAACTATTCAGAGGGTACAAAATTTTACTGAAAATTTATAAATAAAGTTTCAATCTTAAAAATATTTCAAAATATTTTTTAATGCCTGCGATTTTCAAACTTGTTTGAAAATGCACGAACGAAGTGAGCGTAAAATTTCAAAAAATACAATTTTAAAATCTCAAAGATTTTAAAATACACGAACGAAGTGAGCGTAAAAATCAAAAAATTTACTCGTAATTTTTTGGGTGGCTGAATAGTTACAAAAAATTTAGTAATTATTCGGAGAGTATAAAAATTTCACCTCAATATATTCAAATATTTCAACTTCGTTGAAATACCTGTGAAATTTCAAAAATTTAAAAAAATCAAAAATTTACCTGATTTTTGGTTGCTGAATAGTTACAAAATTTATTAATTCTATTGGCTTTTATATTAAAATTCATGATAAGTTCGTTTCGCGCTCAGATATGCCCATCCTTGGAGAGAACTATTTTAATCACCAATTCCGTTGGCAGTAACCTCAAATACACATTCTCCTTCCGGCAGACACGGCGAATCAACAAGTCGTGCAATTCTTTTATTCCCTTTACTCTTTCGCAAATATACCCTGTATGTTGATAAATGTCCAACAATATTTCCTCCGATTGGAGTTGTCGGGTCTCCAAACATCATTCCGGGATTTGACATCACCTGGTTTGTAACAATTACTGCAATATTGTGCATATCAGCAAGATCTCTTTGCAAGGAATGCAGATGTCTGTTTAATTTTTGCTGCCTCGGTGCCAATTCCCCCCTTCCGCTATATTCGGACCTGAAATGTGAAGTTAATGAATCAACAACAACTAATCGCACATTCCTCTCTTCTGCAATTTCTCCTGCTTTTTCTGCGAGTAGCATTTGATGGTCGGAATTGTACGCTCTTGCCACCATTATATTTTTAAGAACTTCTTTAGGGTCTAAATTTTTTGCCGCCGCCATTTGCATTATTCTTTCGGGCCTGAATGTGCCTTCTGTATCTATATAAACAGCGGTTCCGTTTAAGCCGCCTTTTTCCACAGGCAACTGGACATTTACTGCCGACTGTAAGCCAATTTGTGTTTTCCCGGAACCGAATTGTCCATAAAATTCTGTAATTGACCCTGTTTCTATACCTCCCCCGAGCAAATTATCTAATTCTTTACTTCCGGTTAGCACTCTCCCAACTGCCTTTCTCTTTTCCATATATTCAAGACCAGTCTCAAATCCCATCTTTAAACTCTCTCTTGCGGCATTAATTATTTTTTCAGCAGATGTGTCTGTAAGTCCCGCATCTTTAAGTTCTCCTATTGATGCAACTGCAATTGACTCTACTGTCTGAAAGCCCATTTCTCTTAATTTTTCAGCTGTGGCAGGTCCGACACCCGGAAGGTCTTCAATAGATGATGTTTTAGCTTGCACTTTTTCTTCGTTCTTTTCCTGTTTTTCTGCGCTTTTATCTTCTTTTGGTTTTTCTTTCATTTTAAAAAATTTATTTTAATAAAACTATTTATAAAAAACTATTTATAAATTAAATTTTATGAAATTAATTAAATTTTAGTAAATTTAGTAAATACCGGATTTTAATTAAATTTTTACATGGATTATTAATTTTATATTCCGAATAAATATAGACTTTTGAAATCATACCACTTGATGCCTCAGTAGCTCAGTGGTAGAGCGTTCGCTTGGTAAGCGAAAGGTCACGAGTCCAATTCTCGTCTGGGGCTTTAATTTTATGAGACCAAATTTTATAATATTGACACATATTGACAGAAAATGTATGAAGGCATTTTAAATTTATTTAAAAATACAGGAACAAAAATTTCCGAAAGTGTCGGTAAAATTTACGGCACTGATGAAGCATCTGAAATTATTGGAAACGGTGCCGGAGGAGACAAAACAAAAAAAATAGATAAGATTGCAGAGAATATTGTAATCAGTGAAATTTCTAAAAGTTACGATGATTTTTGTCTGATATCAGAAGAACTCGGAATTAAATTTTTCGGAAAGGCAACAGAGGATAATTGCACTCAATTTTTCTTTGTGGATCCGATAGACGGCTCAAATAACGCAACCCGTGGAATTCCCATGTTTGCCACATCTTTGGCATTTTCAACATCACAATACATTGATGATATAAAAGTCGGATATGTTAAAAATATATTCGGAGAAGAGTATTATGCGAGCAAAGGAAAAGGAACTTATAAATCGTATAAAATCAATAATGAATCTTACAAACATCAGAAAATTTTAATGAATTCAAATGACGATAATATTAAATTTTTAGGAGTTGAATTTACACCTTACGGAAAAAATTTAGACGAAATTTCAAAAATTATGCAACTTGCGAAACATTACAGAACTGTCGGAAGTATTGCTCTCGGATTATGTTATGTAGCAAGCAACGCATTAGATGCATACATTGATTTAAGACCTCCGAGAATTCTGGATTTAACTGCTGCAAAACTCGTAATTGAAGAAGCAGGAGGACTATGTTTTTTAGGCAAAGAAAATCTAAGAGTGGATACAACAACCAAGACAAATTTAATTGCAGGAAACAGAAATATCGTTGAAAAGATAAGAAAAATTCTGGAAATTTAATTTTAATGCTTTAAATGAGACGAATGAAAATTTAATTTTAATGCTTTAAATGAGACGAATGAAAATTTAATAACAAAATGAAAAGATACGAATTACATTCGCACACAGATTTTAGCGACGGAAAATCAAGCATAGAAGAAATGATTAACATGGCGAGAGAAATGAATTCGGCAATCGCAATAACGGATCATTTCATCGGAGATGAATTTTTCATCAACAAAATTTTACATCCGAACATGTCTTCATTAGATAGTTTTTTAAATAGGAGGAAGAAATTTAGAGAAAAATTTAAAATTTCCGATGATGTTATATTCGGAATTGAAATAACAAGGATAAATCCAAAAAGAATACCTGAAATAGCAAAGGCAGCAAAAAAACTTGATTTTATTGTTTTGGTTCACGGTGAAACAAGTAGTGATAAGGTTCCTGCGGGAACAAATACTGCGGCGTTGAATTGCGAATATGTTGATGTCTTGGCACATCCGGGGCATTTAAGTGAAGAAGAGGCATTAAAAGCGAAAGAAAATAAAATTTTTATTGAAATTACCGCAAGAAAAATGCACAAATCGGAAAATCCTGAAATTGCAAAAATTTGTAAAAAATTTAATTTGGAAATGGTAATAGATACTGATGCCCACTCCGCAGGCGAACTTATTGATTATAGAAGTGCTAAAAAGACAGGGTCGGATGCCGGATTAAGCGAGGATGAAGTATGGAAGACAAATGAAAATGCAAAAGAAATTTTTAAGAAATATTTAATATAACAAAAACATAATTGTTATGTCTATAATTTACTAAAATCACTAAATTTGTTGAACTAAATTTGTTGAACTAAATTTATAAAATTATAAAAATTAAAATTAATATAAAATGGCACAAGCATTAGCGGTAGTCCACAAAAATTTGCCTTTGGGAAAAACAATTCCCGCAAATGTAACAAAAGGTACTTTAAACGAGACAATTTTAAAGTGCGTAGATAATAGCGGAGCTCGGGAATTAAGAGTTATCGGAGTAAAAGGATTCAATGGAGTCAGAAGAAGAAAGCCAGCGGCAGGAGTCGGTGATATGGTAATATGTAGTGTAATTAGCGGGGATATGAAAATAAGAAAACAGGTTGTCAAAGCAATTATCGTTAGACAAAAGATGCCTTACAGGCGACCAGATGGCACGAGAGTTGTGTTTGAAGATAACGCAGCGGCAATTATCAATGACGACGGAAGCCCGAAGGGAACAGAAATCAGAGGGATTATTGCCAAAGAAGTGGCTGCCAGATGGGATAAAATCGCATCCATGGCAAGAGGACTGATGTAAAGTAAATATAAATGATGTCTGTATTTTAATCTTTTAAATTTTTAATCTTTTTAATTTATTTTTTAATATATAATTTATCAATATTTGTGAAATGAACGGTGATGATGACGAGGAATCACAACCACAACAAAAAAAACCAAGTATTTTTTTGTACTTATTATATGGCTCTATTATCGGTTTACTAATACTCCTTCTTTTTCAGACATTTTTTTTAGGAGAGTCAGAAGTAAATATCAACACACTTGTTACCCAAAATGTTGAAGAAAATTTAAATTGCGAATGTAAAATTTTTTTTGATAATGACTCAATACAAACAAATAGGGAAAATTTTACGCTTCAAAGATATGAAAATAAGGAGTTCTCACACAAGATGCTCACTAAAAAGAAAAAAGTAGCGGTCTTCGGAGAATGTTATTGTGATGGCGAACATCATTATGAACAATCAAAGGCATACATTGCCGAACTGGCATCGGATAAAATTTCAATTGATTTTGCGTTTGTGAAAAATAATACAAACATATCTTATGGGATTTAATAATAAAATACTAATTAGTTCCACTCATAATATTTAATAATAAAAAATAATACAAACATATCTTATGGGATTTAATAATAAAATACTAATTAGTTCCACTCATAATATTTAATAATAAAATATAAATT